>NZ_JBEYXR010000020.1:0-130193 GCF_040645135.1 Streptomyces sp. NPDC046859 | reverse complement strand
TCCCGGCACAGCGCGAAGAAACAGGAAGCCACGGAATCCCCACCGGAAACCGTGCCGCATAGCGGCACAGCAACCGGTCAGGAAGGCCAGAATCCCCGGGCTTCAACCCGAGGTGCAAGTCAATGCACCGCCGTCTTCGGCACGATCGACTCCGACCCGGTCGCCGGGCGCCTCACCGTCCACCTCGCCTCGGGCGGCCACCCGCCCGCGCTGGTGCTGCGCGCCGACGGCACCGCGGCCTACCTGCCGACCCCCGGCGGACTGCTCGTCGGCGTCCTGCCCACCGCGCCCTTCACGGCCGCCGCCACCACCCTCGACGCCGGCGACACCCTGCTGCTCTACACTGACGGGCTCACCGAGGCCCGTACCGGCAAGGACCGCACCAGCCTCTACGGCGACGAAGCCCTTCTGGACTTCGCCGCCACCCAGGCCGGCCGGCCCCCGCACGCCGTCATCGAGGCCCTCGGCGACCTGTTGTCCGGGTTCGGCGACGGCCTGGACGACGACACCGCCCTTCTCGCGATCGGCGTCCCGACGACCCGACGACCCGACGAGCCGCACACGATGAGCAGAACATGATGAACGCACTGAAGATCAGCACTCGAGACGCCGCGAACGGGCCGGTCCTGGCGATCGCCGGGGACCTGGACTACGTCAGCGCCGGCGAGTTCCGCGAGCTGCTCCCCACGATCACCGTCCGCCCGGGCCAGCGCCTCGTCGTCGACCTGGGCGCCCTGGAGTTCTGCGACTCCAGCGGCATCACCGCCCTGATCGCCGCGCACCACCACGCGCGGTCCGCCGGAGGGGAGCTGGTGCTGGCCGCGGTACCGGCCAACACGCTGCGCATCCTGAGCATCGTCGGGCTGGACCAGATCCTCACCATCCACCCCGACAGCGAGACCGCCATCGGCACCTGACCAGGCCCCGGGAACCGGCCACCCGCATAGGTGAGGTGACCCTCACACCGGCCGGCGTGGCGGGTGCCGTCATCACGCGAGCGCACACCGGGAGCCGGGTTCGCCGTACACCTCCGAACGCTCCGGCAGCCGTCCGGACCGTACCGGCCCCGAGGGATGGGCCGGACTCGGCTCCCGCGAAGAGCTGCGCGAACTGCTGGGGGAGCCCTGGCCCGTCGTCATCGACAAGGTCCACCACCGGCTCGCCGAGGAGGACCGGGACATCATCGCCCGCTCGCCCTCCCGCCTCCTCGCGACCGCCGACGCCGACGGCGACTGCGATGTGTCGCCGCGGGGCGAGGAACCCGGCTTCACCCATGTCCTCGACCCGGGAAGGATCGCCCTGCCCGACCGGCCGGGCAACCGGCGCGCCGACAGCTTCCACGACATCTTCGCCAACCCGCACGCCGGGCTGCTCCACCTCGTCCCGGGCAGCGGACAGGTGCTGCGCGTCGACGGGCGCGCCGGCATCCTCACCGACGCGCCCTTCTTCGACGCCCTGACCCGGCAGGAGCGCCGGCCGCGGCACGCCCTCGTGCTCGACATGGACGAGAGAGCTACCTCCACTGCGCGCAGTCGCTGAACCGGTCCGGGCTGCGGAAGCCGGAGTCGTGGACGCGCCGCTGATCCAGGAAGGCCGCGTTCCGGACGTCCGAGGTGCTATGACCGGTCATCAAAGATGACCAGAAACCGGTCCGTGTCCCTTCGCCGGACCGGTTCAGACCAGTGGCGGTCGTACCGGCCCGCCCCATCGGCGGAACGGCCCACCCGCTCCGTGCCGACCTGCGGCGGAGAGATCGCCGGGCCCCCGGCGGGCATCCGGGGGGAACGGCGGCCGAGCACACGGCCCGCCGGATCGGCGGCGCCAGGCGAACCTGCGTTTTTCCGTCAGCTTCCGCGGCAAGAGCACGAAAGCTCCACAGGTACCTCACTATTTGACGCGACGGATGCGTCGACGACCGGTCTCTGAGGGGGAAGCCGGCGTCACGCGCGGGGGTGCGTCGCTCTGCGGAGCCATGCTCACCCCTGCACGGGGAGGGGACAGCACCGCATGAAGCGGACCTTGAGCACCACCGTGCTGACGACGGGCGCATTGATAGCCGCCCTCGGCACACCGGCCGCCCAGGCGGCGGAGCCGGCGCCCCGCATCGACCTGCGGGTGCTCGTCGTCAGCGACGGAGGCCCGGCCACCGACGCCATCGCAGCCGAACTGGCGACCGGCGGAACGCCGTACACGGAGATCGACCTGATCCGGTCCGACCGCCCCGTGATCGACGCCGGCTACCTCGCGGACACCGTGGACGGCCGCCCCCGTGCCAAGTTCCAGGCGGTCGTCCTGCCCGACGACAACCCGTTCCCGGCCGGCTCGGCGGAGATGGCCGCCCTCGTGGCGTACGAGCAGGAGTACGCCGTCCCGCAGGTCGACGCCTACACCTACGCCCGGCCCGAGGCCGGACTGCGCTACCCCGTGAACGGCGGCTACTCGGGAAGCGTCGACGGGGTGCGGGCCGAGGTCACGGACGCCGGGCGGTCCGGGCCGTTCGGCTACCTCGACGGACCGGTGCCCTTCGAGGACAACGCGCCCGACGTCGGCGAGAGCTACGCCTTCCTCTCCACCCCCGCCGAGGGCGCCGACTTCACGCCGTACGTCCAGGCGTCCGTCCCCGGCACCACCCGGCAGGGCTCGCTGGTGGGGGAGTACCGGCACGACGGGCGACGCGAACTCGTCGTCACGTTCGTCTACAACCGCCACCAACAGCAGTTCCGGCTGCTGGCCCGCGGCATCGTCGCCTGGATGACCGGTGGTGTGCACCTCGGCGCCTCCCGCAACTACTTCGCCGTCCACGTCGACGACGTCCTCGCGGGCGACGACCGCTGGAACTCCCGCCTCGACTGCACGCCCGGCGACGTCGACTGCACCGACCCGGACGCCACACCCGACCCGATCAGGATGACCCCCGCCGACGTCGACCACGCCGTCACCTGGCAGCGGGAACGCGACTTCACGCTCGACCTCGCCTACAACGCGGCCGGCAGCGTCGACCACCGCGAGGACCACGCCGGCGCCGACCCGCTCGCCGACCGCCTCCTGGAGCGGCGCGACGCCTTCCGCTGGATCAACCACACCTACACGCACGCCTTCCTCGGCTGCGAGCAGGACACCGCGGTGGTGCCCTGGCGCTGCGCGACGAACGCCGACGGCAGTACCAGGTGGGTCGGCCGCGACGACATCGCCGACGAGATCGCCCACAACCGCGCCTGGGGACGGTCCGCAGGACTCCCGCTGGACGACGAGGAGTTGGTGACCGGCGAGCACTCCGGGCTCAAGGTGCTGCCGCAGCAGCCCGACGACAACCCCAACCTGGCGCTCGCCCTCGCCGACACGGGAGTCACCTGGCTCGCCTCGGACAACTCCCGCGAACCCGGCCGGCGCCGCGTCGGCCCCGCGGCCACGGTCCCGCGCCACCCGATGAACGTCTTCTACAACGCGGGCCGCGCCGCCGAGCAGGTCGACGAGTACAACTGGATCTACACCAGCCGCGCCCAGGGCGGCAGCGGCATCTGCGAGGACGACCCGGCCACCACCTGCCTGCCCGCACCGCTCGACCCCGACACCGGCTACACCGAGCACATCGTGCCCCTGGAACGGCAGATCGCCCTCGGTCACGTCCTCGCCAACGACCCCAAGCCGCACTTCATCCACCAGTCCAACCTGGCCGAGGAGCGCATCGCCTACCCGGTCCTCGACGGCGTCCTCGACGCCTACGGGGCGCTGTTCGCGGCGGACACCCCGCTGGTCGACCTGCGGATGAAGGCCATCGGCGAGGAACAGGGCCGCCGGGCCGCCTGGCGGGCCGCCGTGGACGACGGCCAGGTCACCGCCTACCGGATCGGCGACACCGTCACCGTCGACGGCCCCGCCGGCGTCGACATCCCCGCCACCATGCCCGACGGCACCACCCGGTCCGGCACCCCCTTCGGCCAGGCGTACGCCGGACACCGCTCCGGCTGGACGGCCCCGGCCGCCGGACCGCTCACCCTCACCCTGCCCGCCTCCACGGCACCCGCCGCGCCCGGCGGCCCGGAGGGCTCCGCACCCGCCACCGCCCCGGCCCCCGACGCCCGCGTCCCCGCCGGCGTGGCCGAGCACGTCCCGCCCACGGGGAGCTGACCGGCACCCGCAGCGACGTCCCGGCCGCCCGCGCCGGGCCGGCACCCCTCACCACCCCTCGGCCGTGGAGCCCATCCATGCACGTTCACCACGCCGCGCGGCGGGCCGCCGCCGCGCGCGTCACCCTGCTCACCGAAGGCACCTACCCGCACAGTCACGGCGGCGTCAGCGTCTGGTGCGACCAGCTCGTCACCGGCATGCCCGACATCGACTTCGACGTCATCGCCGTCACCGGCACCGGACGGGAACCCCTCGTCTGGGACCTGCCCGGCCACGTCCGCGACGTCCTGTCCGTGCCCCTGTGGGGCGCCACTCCCGACGGCCGGCCCCCGCGCGGCCGGTCCCGCCGCCGACTCGCCACCGCCTACGAACGGTTCCTGACCGCGCTCGTCGACCCCGGCGCCGAGGACGGCTTCGCACCCGCCCTGCACGCCCTGGCCCGCGCGGCCGCCGCCGCCGAACTCAGCCCGTTCCTGCGGGGCGACACCGCCCTGCGCATCCTCACCGCCGTATGGACCCGCCCCGGCCTGGCCGTACGCGAGGCGCGGCCGACGCTGCACGACGCGCTCACCGCCACCGCCCTGCTGGAACACGCGCTGCGGCCGCTCGCCGCGCCCCCCCCGCGGGACGGCGTCGCGCACGCCGTCAGCGGCGGCGTCGCCGTCCTGCCGGGCCTCGCGGCCCGCGAACGGTACGGCGTCCCGCTGCTGCTCACCGAGCACGGCGTCTACCTGCGCGAGCGCTACCTGGGCTACCGCACCGCGGCCTACCGCTGGCCCGTCAAGGCGGTCGTCCTCGGCTTCTTCAGGCTGCTCGCGCAGGAGAGCTACCGCCAGGCGGCACTCATCACCCCGGGCAACCGCTACAACCGGCTCTGGGAGGAGCAGGGCGGTGCCGACCCCGCCGCGATCCGCACCGTCTACAACGGGGTCGACCCGGCCGCCTTCCCCCCGGCCGGCCCGGAACCCGGGACCCCCACCCTGAGCTGGGCCGGACGAGTCGACCCCATCAAGGACCTGGAGACCCTCATCCGCGCCTTCGCCCTCGTCCGGGGACAACGCCCCGACGTCCGGCTGCGGTTGTTCGGCGGCACCCCGCGCGGCGGCGAGGCCTACCGGGAACGCTGCGAGGCCCTCGCCGCCGAACTCGGGCACGCCGACGCGGTGACCTTCGAAGGCCGCGTCGACGACATCAAGGACGCCTACGCCGCCGGCACCGTGGTCATGCTGTCCAGCATCAGCGAAGGCTTCCCCTTCACCCTGATCGAGGCCATGTCGTGCGGCCGGGCCACCGTGTCCACCGACGTCGGCGGCGTCCGCGAGGCCGTCGGCGACACCGGACTCGTCGTGCCGCCGCGGGACCCGGCCGCCATGGCCGCCGCCGCGCTCGAACTCCTCGGCGACCCCGGACGCCGCCGGGCGATGGGGGAGGCCGCACGGCTGCGGGTCATCGAGCAGTTCACCCTGCGGCAGACCATCGACACGTTCCGCGGCATCTACCACGAACTGGCCACCGGGACGGCACCCCCGCCCACCCGGGTCATCCTGCCCGCCCCGGCGGTCACCGGCACCGGGAGCCTCACCGGATGAGCGGCCCCCTGTCCCTCGAACCCGGCGGCGACGGACGCGACACGCTCGCCCTGCGGCTGGCCACACCCCGCCCGCCGCGCCGCCGCCCGCGCTGGGCCCTGGACGACGCCACGCTCGCCGTCCGGCTGCCCGGCCGGGGCCCCGACGAGGAGGCCGTCAGCACCCTGGCCGCCGAACTGGCCGACGCCATAGGGCCCGCCGTCCACCCCTACGAAGTGGCCGCCCTGCTGGAGGCCGAGGGCCTGTCCGCGTCCGTCGTCAAGGAGCGGTACGGGCACCCGGACCTGTTCTCCCTGGCCACCGCCCTCTACGAGCGGGTGCCCCGGACGTTCCCCGAACCACCGCCCGCCCCCGACCCGTGGCGGCCCGACACCCTGCGTTGCCTGCTGCGCGGCGTGCTGTTCGCCCTGCCCGCCCTCGCCCATCTGCTGACCGCCCCGCTGTGGCCGCTCGGCCGGTACGCCCCCGTCCTGATCGTGGCGGGCATCGCCTCCTGGGCCTGGGGGCAGGCCCTCGGCCACCGCGCCCACCTGCGGCTCGTGACAGGACGCCGGGAGGCGTGCGGCACCCTGCTCACTGGGTCGCTGCTGGGGGCCGCCACGGCGACGGCCCTCGCGCTGGTCCCCGGCCCGGACGCCCTGGCCCTCGCGGTCGCCGCCGGCCAGTCGCTGTACCTGGCCGCCGCGGGCGTCCTGCTCGTGCTCGCCCGGGAGAGGCTGCTGCTCGCGGCACTCAGCCCGCTCGTCGCCGGCGCCGCCGTCCTGCCGTGGTGGGAACCCGGACCACTCATGCGGGCCGGGCTGCCCCTGCTCGCGCTCGTCGCCACCCTGGCCGCCGCCGGCCACGTCCTGGGGAAGGGCCGCACCTGCCCACCCGCCCCGCACGCACCGCGCACCCCCGTACGCGCCTCCCTGCCGTACGGCCTGTTCGGCCTCGCCGCCGCCGTGCTCGTCGTCCTCACCGGCCGCCGGCAGCCGTACGCCGTCATCGCGTTGACCCTCAGCATGGGGCCCGCCGAATGGCTGCTGTACCGCTACCGCGGCTGGTCCGTCGCCGCGCTGCGCACCAGCGCGACCCCCGGCGGGTTCCTGCTGCGCTCGGCCGGTGTCCTCGCCGGCTGCCTGGGCGCCTACCTTCTGCTGTTGCTGCCCGCCGCACTGCTCAACGGCGCGGACCCGGCCACCCCCCTGCTGCTCGCGGCCACCCTGTGGACCGCCCTGCTGCTGCAGGCGTTCGGCACGGCCTGGCCGCCCGCCCTGCTCTGCCTCACCGCCGCCGGAACGGCCGGCACGGTCACCGTCCTGGACCCGCCGGGCGCGCCGGCCGTCCTGCCGGCGGTGTGCGCCGCGGCCGCGTTCTGTCTCGCGGTCTGCGCCCTGCGCCTGCTCGGCCGGCCCTCCCCGCACGCCTGACCCTCCGCATCACCCCATCGGACCGCCGGAGCCCCGCGTCCCGACCGCACCGGGCCCGCGTCCGGCCACCACGACGAAAGGACCGAGAGTTGACCTCCGCCCCGCTCGCCGCCGTCACCGGCGCCGAAGGCTTCATCGGCTCGCACCTCACCGAGGCCCTCGTCGCCTCCGGCCACCGCGTGCGCGCCATGGCCCAGTACAACTCGTTCTCCTCCTACGGCTGGCTGGAGACCCTGCCCGCCGACGTGCTGGACCAGGTCGAGGTCGTCCTCGGCGACGTACGCGACCCCGGCTCGGTGCGCGGCCTGCTGGACGGCGCCGACTGCGCCTACCACCTCGCCGCGCTCATCGCGATCCCGTACTCCTACCAGGCCCCGCACAGCTACGTGGACACCAATGTCACCGGCACCCTCAACGTGCTGGAGGCCGTCCGCGCCCTCGGGATCCCGCGCCTGGTGCACACGTCCACGAGCGAGACGTACGGCACCGCGCGGACCGTGCCGATCACCGAGGACCATCCCATCAACACCCAGTCGCCGTACGCCGCTTCGAAGGCCGGCGGCGACCGGCTCGCCGACAGCTACCACGCCAGCTTCGGCACCCCGGTGGTGACGCTGCGCCCGTTCAACACCTTCGGCCCCCGCCAGTCGATGCGCGCCGTGATCCCCACCGTCATCGGTCAGGTGGCCGCCGGGGAACGCACGATCACCCTCGGCGACCTGCGTCCCACCCGCGACTTCACCTTCGTCGAGGACACCGCGCGGGCCTTCCTCGCCGTCGGCACCGCACCGGCCGAGCAGGTCGTCGGCCGCACCTTCAACGCCGGGACCGGCGGCGAGATCTCCGTCGGCGACCTGGTCGCGCTGGTCGGCAAGGTGATGGACGCCCCTCTCGACGTCCAGGAGGACCCCGTGCGGCTGCGGCCCGCCGCCTCCGAGGTGATGCGGCTCGTCGCCGACGCGAGCCGGCTCACCGCGGCCACCGGGTGGCGGCCGCGGAACACGCTCGAGGAGGGACTGGCGCGCACCGCGCGGTGGTTCACCGACCCCGCCAACCTGGCCCGCTACAAGACCGGCATCTACAACATCTGACCCGCCCGGCTCGTACCGCAGGAGGTATGCCATGCACGCAGTGATCCTCGCCGGTGGAAAGGGCGTCCGGTTGCGGCCGTACACCACCGCGCTGCCCAAGCCGCTCGTCCCCATCGGCGACCAGCACGCCATCCTGGAGATCGTGCTGCGCCAGCTGTCCACGGCCGGCTTCACCCGCTGCACCCTCGCCATCGGCCACCTCGGCGAGATCATCCGCGCCTACGTCGGCGACGGCTCCCAGTGGGGCATGAGCGTCGACTACGCCACCGAGGAGAGCCCGCTCGGCACCATGGGGCCGCTGCTCGCGCTGCGCGACCGCCTCCCCGAGCACTTCCTCGTCATGAACGGCGACGTCCTCACCGACCTCGACTACGCCGACGTCCTGCGCTCCCACGCGGCGTCCGGCACCCCCCTGACGATCGCCACGTACGCGCGCAAGGTGCACATCGACTTCGGGGTGCTGACGACCGACGCCAGCCGGGTGGTCGCCTTCACCGAGAAGCCCAGCATCGACTACCGGGTGTCCATGGGCGTCTACGGTGTCTCCCGGCCCACCCTCGACGGCTACACCCCCGGACTGCCCCTCGGCTTCGACGAACTCGTCACGGACCTGCTCGCCGCCGGACGCCCTCCGCACGCCTACGAGTTCGACGGCTACTGGCTCGACATCGGCCGCCCCGACGACTACGACCGCGCCAACGCGGAGTTCACCAGCCGCAAGTCGCTCCTGCTCAAGGGGGCCTGAACCACCGTGCACCTCCTCGTACTCGGTGCCACCGGCTACCTCGGCACGCATGTCGTCGAGCGGCTGCGCGCGCTGCCCGGCGCACGGGTCCTCGTGGCCGGCCGCTCCCTCGCCGCCGACGTCACCGTCGACCTCGCCGCCGCGCGCCCACGGGACCTCGCGGCGGCACTGGCCGAGGCCGCGCCCGACGCCGTCGTCAACTGCGCGGGCGCGACCGGCGGCGACGCCGTCACCCTGGCCGAGGTGAACGCCCGCGGCCCGGCCGTGCTGTGCGCGGCGCTGCGGGAGGCGGCACCGGGGGCACGCCTGGTCCATCTGGGCTCGGCCGCCGAGTACGGTCCCACCGAACCGGGGGTGCGGGTCCCGGAGTCGGCGGCCACCCGGCCCGCCGGCCCGTACGGCGCGACCAAGCTGGCCGGCACGGTGGCGGTGACGGCGTCCGGTCTGGACTCGGTGGTCCTGCGGGTGGGCAACCCGGTGGGCGCGGGAGCCCCGCCCACCGGGCTGCCCGGCCGGGTCGCGGCCCTCCTCGCGGAGGCGGGCGACGACCCGGAGGCGGCGCTCCGGCTCGGGGACCTGTCCGCACACCGCGACTTCGTGGACGTCCGCGACGTGGCCCGGGCGGCCGCGCTGGCCGCCACCGCCGAGGGACCGCTGCCGCCCGTGCTGAACATCGGCGCTGGCGACGCCCGGCCGGTCCGCGACCTCGTGCGCGCCCTCGCCGACGCCGCCGGATTCCGGGGCCGGATCGCCGAGGCCGGGACCGTCGGCTCCGCCCGGTCCGCGCAGGTCTCCTGGCAGTGCTCCGACATCACCGCCGCCCGCGACGCCCTGGGCTGGACCCCCGACCACCCCCTCACCTCGTCCGTGGCGGCGCTGTGGGAGGCCGCCACCCGCCGCCCCGAGGAGGTACGAACGCGGTGAGCCTGCTGATCCCGCTGTACGTGCACCCGGCCGAGGACCCGGGCGCCTGGCACCGGCTCATCACCTGCGCCTCCCGCACCTACGCGGTCGTGCTGAATCCGGCGAACGGCCCCGGCAGCACCCCCGACCCGGCGTTCGCCAAGGCGGCCGAGGCGCTGCGCGCGGCGGGCGCCCGCCTCCTCGGCTACCTGGACACGGACTACGGGACCCGCCGACCCGCCGAGGTCACCGCCGACCTGCGCCGGCACCGGGAGTGGTACGGCGTCGACGGCTGCTTCCTCGACCAGACACCGGCGGCCCCCGAGGCTCTTCCGGAGTGCCGCCGCCTGGTCCGCGCGGTCCGCCGCCTCGGCGCCTCGACGGTCGTCCTCAACCCGGGCGTCCACCCGGCCCCCGGCTACGCCCGCCTCGCCGACCTCACGGTCACCTTCGAGGGCCCCTGGTCCCGGTACGTCGCGGACTTCACCCGCCCCGCCTGGACGGAACGCGTCCCCGCCGCCCGCCTGTGCCACCTGGTCTACGGCGTGCCGCGCCCCCTGGTCCCGCTCGCCCTGCGCACGGCGGGTGAGCGGGGCGCAGGCGTCTGCGGCCCGGTGACGGGTGATCTGCCCAACCCGTGGGCGGGGTTGACCCCGGCGCTGGCGGAGCGGTGAGCACACCGCCGCCGGGTCAGACGGTGAAGCCGCCGTCGACGGGCAGGGACGCCCCCGTGATGTACGCGCCGTCCGCACCGGCCACGTGGGCGACGGTGGCCGCGATCTCGGACGCCTGCGCATAACGGCCCACCGCGGTGAAGCCGGCGATCACATCGGCGTTCGGCCCGTCGGCCGGGTTGGCGCCGGTGTCGGTGGGGCCGGGGATCACCAGATTGACGGTGATCCCACGCGGGCCGAGCTCCCGGGCCAAGCCCTTCGTCATCCCCACCAGAGCCGTCTTGCTCATCGCGTACAGCGCCAGTCCCGGGAAGACCGCGCGCTCGGCGACATTGCTGCCGATGCTGATGATGCGGCCGCCCCGCCCCATGTGGCGCGCGGCCGCCCGGCTCGCCGCGAACGGCGCCCGGACGTTCACCGCCAGGGTGCGCTCGATCTCGGCCGGCCCGAGCTCCTCGAGCGGGCCGACGAGGAAGACACCGGCGTTGTTGACCAGGATGTCGAGTCTGCCGAACCTCTCCACGGCCTCGTCGACGGCGGCGGTGACCGCCTCCGGGCGGGCGCTGTCGGCCCGGACGGCCAGCGCCCGGCGCCCTGCGGCCCTGATCCGCTCCACCACCTCCGTGGCGGCTCTCTCGTCGCTCGCATAGGTCAGGACGACATCGGCGCCTTCCTCGGCCAGGCGTGTCGCCACAGCGGCACCGATGCCCCGGCTGCCGCCCGTCACCAGGGCCACGTTTCCCTCAAGTCGGTTCATGCCGTCGAGCATGGCGGGTGCCGGCGCGGGGGACTGGCGCCGAAGCGACGACGACCTCGGGCCGTGCCCCCCCCGCGTCCTTGCCGTGGAGCGTTCTCCTGCTCCTGGTGCCCGCGCTCGTCGCGGTCGCGGGCACCCGCGTCCACGGCTTTCCGGCGGACGCCCGGTCATGGGCGGCCGTCACCACCGCACGAGGCGTCAGCCCTGTACGAGACCCTCCACGAGCATGCCGAGCGCCGACCTCGGTGCGCCAGCGCCGGTCCCGCCGGAGGAGGGCGGCCAGATCGGGCCCGGGTCGGTGGTCGTGGAGCCCTTCGTGTCGTTGACCCCCTGGAAGAGACCGAAGTCGACCGGCCCGTCGTCGGCCGAGGCGGGAAGGGCGGCGGTGAGCAGGGCGGCGCCGACGAGCGCGGCGCAGGCGATGATCCTCATGCCGGGTCCAACGACGGCCGCGCCGTCCGGATGTCCGGGTCCACGCCGACGGAGCATTCCTCGCGGGTCCGCAGATACGCCTCGAGCGCGGCGGCCCCGCTCAGCAGGGCCCGCCCGCGCGCGGACAGCCGGCCGTGCCAGTCGCGCAGGGTCCCCTCCAGCGGCTCCAGTCCACCGGCCGCCCGGATCTGGCTGATCAGCGGCGCGATCTGCTCCAGCAGGTAGCCGCCGCGCCGGAGTTGGCGGATCAGACGGGCGTCGCGTACGTCCGCCTCGTCGTAGAGGCGGTACCCGGTCTGCGGGTCGCGGTGCGGGCGCACCAGCCCGGCGCGCTCCCAGGCGCGCAGCGTCGCGGGCCGCACCCCGAGCTGCCGTGCGAGCGGGCCGACGAACAGGCCGCCCCCGCCCCGAGCGGCGGGGGGCGCGGGCTCCAGGTCACCGAGCGCCCGCTCCACCGCCCGCAGCGTCGCCCGGTCCTCCAGGAGCTGGGCGTGAGTGCCGGCGATGAGCCGGAACGCCTCCTCCAGCGCGTCCTGGCCGACGGCCCGCATGATCGCCGTCGCCGTGGCGTGCCCGTGGCCGGGGACCAGGGCGAGGAAGGCGCGCAGCGCCGCCGCGTGCACCGCGGTGTAGACCCGGTAGCCGGAGTCGGTGCGGGCCGCGGGCGGCAGGATGCCGGCGTCCTCGTAGTTCCGGACCGCCTGCGTGGACAGACCGGCCCCGCGCGCCAGGTCGATCGGCCGCAGACGTGCACCGGTTTGAAGGTTGGAACCCATGACGGCCAGGATATCGGGCCGCATCGCGGACAAAGTCTCCACCGAACCTTCAACGATAGCGTTGACGGCATGGCCTCTGACCTCAAGGACCTCACCCGCCCCCTCGACGCCGCGGCCCTCCTGCCGCTGCTCCCCGCCCGGCCCCGCGTCCTCGCCCTGGGCGAGCCCACGCACGGAGAGGACGCCCTGCTCGCCGTCCGCAACCACCTCTTCCGGCAACTCGTCGAGCAGGAGGGCTTCCGTACCATCGCGCTCGAGAGCGACTGCCTGCGGGCCCTGGCCGTGGACGCGTACGTCACCACGGGGGAGGGCACGCTCGACGCGGCCATGGAGCACGGGTTCGGGCACGGCTGGGGCGCCCACGCCGGCAACCGTGACCTCGTGCGGTGGATGCGCGCCCACAACGAGGGCCGGCCCTCCGGCGAGCACGTCCGCTTCGCCGGCTGCGACGGCCCGCTGGAGATCACCGCCGCCGACTCCCCGCGCCGGGCCCTCCTGGAACTGCACGGCCGGCTCGCCGCCCAGGTGGAACCCGGACTGCTGCCGTGCACCGTCGAGACCCTGGACCGGCTGCTCGGGGACGACGACCGGTGGACCGACCCCGACGCCATGCTCGACCCGGCCCGTTCCGTGGGCCGGTCCGCCGAAGCCCGCGAACTGCGGCTGCTCACCGACGATCTGGTGGCCCTGCTCGACACGCAGGCACCGCACCTGACCGCCGCCCTGCCGCCCGACGCCTGGGACCACGCCCGCCTGTACGCGCGGACGGCCACCGGCCTGCTGCGCTACCACCACGCCATGGCGGACCCCTCACCGGCCCGGATGACCCGGCTGTGCGCGCTGCGGGACCTGATGATGGCGCAGAACCTCCTGGCCCTCGCGGAACGGGCACCGGTGCTCGTCGCCGCCCACAACTCCCACCTCCAGCGCCCGAGGAGCAGCATGACGATGTTGCAGGGCCGGGTGGAATGGTGGAGCGCCGGCGCGCTCGTGGACGCCCGGCTCGGTGCCGGGTACGCCGTCCTGGCCACGGCGGTCGGGACCATACGGCACCGGGGCGTGGACACCCCGCCTCCGGGGTCCGTCGAGGGGCTGCTGTACGGACTCGCAGGGGAGGCCGGCCTCGTCGACGTCGAACGGCTGACCGCCGCCCTCGGCGATCCGCCGCCCGCGCCGCGCGTGTCCCCGTGGTTCGGCTACGCCCCTCTGGACCCGGCGCACCTGGCGGCCCTCGACGGCCTCGTGTACGTCAAGGACGTCGTCCCACGGACCTAGGTGTATTGATCACGAGCGTTGACAACGCTCGTGATCAATACACCTAGGCGGGAGGGCGCGCCCACCGGAACGTGGACGCGCCCCTGTTCACCGCTGGTTCAGCTCAGCGGCTGGATCCAGATGTTCCGGTAGCGCACCTTGTTGCCGTGGTCCTGGAGGCGGACGGCGCCGGCCGAGGCGCCCTCCGGCCGGCCGCCTCCGGTCGGGCCGTCGATCGCGACGTCGTCGTGGACCTTCTTGCCGTTCCAGACGACGGTGACGCGGGCGTCGGCGGTCTTGGTGCCGTCGGCGTCGTGGCGGGCCGCCCGGAAGGTGATGTCGTACGACTGCCAGGTCTCCGGCGCGGTGGCCGCGTTGACGTCCGGCGCCTTCTTCAGGTAGATCGCGCCAGCCTCGTTCGTGTCGAGTGTCGTGTCGCCGTACGAGTCGAGGATCTGCACCTCGTAGCGGTCCTGGAGGTAGACGCCGCTGTTGCCGCGGTCCTGGCCCGTCACGTCGTCGGGCAGGAGCGGTACGCGGAACTCCACGTGCAGCCTGAAGTCCTGGTAGGCGTCCTTGGTGCGCAGGTCGCCGCAGCACACCTCCATCGACTTCCCGTCTGTCAGCGGCCATTCGGTGACGCGTCCGTCGGTGTGCTGCCACTGGCTCCGCGACGCGGCCGTGCCGTCGAAGAGGGTGACGCGGGCCCCGTGCGGACGGACCGTGATCAGGTCCAGGTCGACGTGCCCGTCGTCACCGGTGTCGACGCGGTACGCGACGGTGTTGTGCCCCTTGCGCAGGGTGACCCGTTCCGTCCGGGTCGACCAGGTCTCCCAGTCGCCGGTCGAGGGAAGCCTCGTCTGGCGGAGCTTCTTCCCGTTGGCGTACAGGGAGAGGGACTTGGTGCCCTGGAAGGGGTTGGGGCCGTTGGAGTAGCGCAGGTTGACGTCGTAGTCGCCGGCCTTCGGGACCGTGACGTCGAACGTGGTCGCCGCCCTGCCCTCGGTGCCGTACCGGTCGACGAAGCCGCTGCCCGAGTAGCCGCCGTGGTCCCGGTTCACCCCGGCCGTCCCGGTCAGGCGGGCCTCCTCCGCCTCGTACAGCGTGGCGGGTGGCGGCTGCTTGCCCGGCAGGGCGTTGAGCGTGTACCAGGCCTCGGTGCTCCACAGCTTCTCGCCGGACGCGGACGCGAACGGCCGCGGGGAGCGCACGTGCACGACACGGCCGGGCTTCAGTCCGTCGAGGCGCAGCTGGACGGTGCGGCCGTCCTTGGCGAGGGTCGCCGAGCGGACGCCGAGCCGCTCCTCGGCGATCTTCGGTCCGCCGTAGTCCGATGTCGGGGTGTACCGCCACTGCTCGGCCTGGTAGCGGGAGGCGAGCTTGTCCACGGTCTCCTGTGCCGGCGGCTGCGTGTACTCCAGGTCGAAGCCGCCGGGGACGGCCCGCATCTCCTTGATGTCGAAGGTGTCGCCGCCGTTGGGGGTGAGCTTCTGCAGCCCGAACTTCAGCTTGCCCTCCTGGCCCCAGTTGCCGTCGGCACCGAGCCCGCCCGCGTAGACGGCGCCGTCGGGGCCCATCGTGATCCGGTTGACGCCGGCTTCGAGTCCCTGCGTGTAGCGGAAGACGGCGCCCTGGTACTGGCCCTTCACCTTCTCCAGATAGGCGCGCTGGAGCCCGCCGTAGGTGACGTCGCCGATGAGCAGCTGCCCGGCGAACCGGCCCTTGGTCAGATACAGCGGCGTACTGGGGGAGTTGGCGATCTCGTTCTGAGGCAGCCACAGCACCGGTTCGGTGACGGGACGGTCGTCGAACGGGCCGGACGGCTCGGTGTAGTGGTTGAAGAAGCGGTCCTGCTTGATGTGGACCAGCTTGGAGGCGGGCAGCCAGCCGCCCTGGTTGTCGGTGGTGAAGATGTCGCCGCCCGGGCCCCAGCCGATGCCGTTGGGGGTGCGCAGACCACCGGCGATCGGCTGGATCTTCCCGGTCTTCCGGTTGATCCGGTACGTCGTGCCCCGGCCGGGCGCCGGCTGTGGAGTGGTCGTCGCGCCGCCGTAGTCGATGGCGACGGACAGGTTCACGTAGAAGTAGCCGTCGCGGTAGAGCAGGCCGAACGCGAACTCGTGGAAGTTCCCGCCGTACGGCCAGGTCGCCACCGTGCGGTACTCGTCCGTGACGAAGTCGCGGTTCCGGTCGACCAGTTGGGTCAGTTCGTGTTTCTGCGAGACGTACAGGGAGCCGTCGACGTACTTGATGCCCATGGGCTCGCGCAGCCCGCTCGCGACCTTCTTGACGGTCACCTTGTCGCGGCTTGTCCTCCCGGTGACGTTGTCGAGCAGGTACACCTCGCCCGTGGTGGTCTCCGAGCCGCCCCAGGTGCTGATGGCCAGGCGTCCGTCGGGCAGCCAGTCCATGCCGGTGACCTGCGGTTCGAAGCCGTCGGGGCGCAGATCGGTGAGGGTGAGGTCGGGCCGTACGTCCGTCAGGGGCAGCCCGTCGCCGGGGCTGTCCGCCCCCGACTCGCACTCCTTGCGGCCGGGCGCGGTCACCCGGACCACACCGGCGTCCGTGCTCAGCGCCTCCGTCGGCACGATGCTGAAGTCGCTCGCGGCCGGCGGCTTCCACGCCAGCGCGAGGTGCTGGTCGCCGCCGCGCTCGAAGTAGTCGATGCGGAACGGGTGGGAACCGGCGGTGAGGTGGACCGATCCGTCCTTCGGCTCGGCTCCGTGGAGACCGTCGTGGTCGACGACGGTCCGGTCGTCGACGGTGAGCCGTGACCCGTCGTCGCTGGTGAGGCGGAAGGTGTAGGAGCCGTCGTCCGGGATGACGAGGTAACCGGACACCACGGCCGAGAAGTTGTCGGCGAAGCCGCCGAAGTCACCGGTCGTGGACCAGTCCACGGTCGGCATGAGTCTGTCGTGGTTCGGTGTCTGGCCGGGCTTGAGGGTGCACAGCTTGCTGAGCGGGACCTGGGTGTCGAACACGCGCAGGGTCACGCCCGGTTCCTGCGGCGGGATGTCAGCGGGGGCGGCGGCGGCCGGGGGCGCCGCCAGGACGCCCCCGGCCAGCAAGGCGCCGAGGAGAAGGGGGGTGAGTCGTCTTCGGGCACGGCGGAACAACCGTGGATGCATCGGTCCTCCAGAACGGACCGGAGGCCGCCGGATCGCTCTCCGGTCGAGTTGCCCCCTGCGCGGGAGACGCGCAGAGGCGGTACTCGTTGCGGTTGCGCCGATACCGTAGGGGACTTTCGCCGTGCGCGTCCATACTTTGTCATCAGTGAGTTCAAAGTCCGGTGGAGTGGACGACCGGTCATGTGCGTGACACGGAGTGGAGGCTGGGTGCACGGCCCGCAGCGGGTGCGGCGCCGCCGCCCAGGGCGCACGCTGTTCTAGGGGGCGTACCCCCCGAGCGCGCGCGGCGACCGGACCTCGGAGGTGGATGGGACCCTTGGGCAACGATCCCCTCGGCCATGTCGACCAGGCGGCGGCCTCGATGCTGGAGGCACTGTTCACACAGTCCCCGATCGGGCTCCACCTCGTCGACCCCGACCTGCGCGTGGTCCGCGTCAACACCGCTACACCGTGGATGCGCGACGTCAGCCTGGACGACATCCGGGGGCAACGGGCCAGGGACGTCTACCGCCTCGTCGACGCCGACGCGGAGGCGCTCCTGAGGGACGTCCTCGACACGGGCACCCCTGTGCTGCGCCGTATCGTGCGGGCCCTGGTCGACGAGGCACCCGTGGAGCGCACGTTCGAGGTCAACGCACTGCGCCTGCAGGGACTCGGCGGGAAGGTGCTCGGGGTGGGCGTCATCGCCGTCGACGTCACCGAGCGGGAACGGGCCCACGCCAGGACGCGCATGCTCGACCGGGTTCGGGAAGGCGTCGGCCGGACCCTGGATCCGGTCGTCATCGGCGAGGAACTCGCCGCGATCCTGGTTCCCGACTTCGCCGACCTGGTGACCGTCGAGGTGGAGGACGCCGTCATCCGCGGCGACGACCCGCCCCTGGCCCGCGCCCCCATCGGAACCCTCCTGATGCGGACCGCCTTCCGCAGCGCGATCGACGAGGCGGCGCAGCAGATCCACGCGGTGGGCGATGTGCGCCGCCTCGCGGACCCGACGCCGTTCACCCAGGCCCTGGCCGACCTGAGCCCCAGGATGGTCCGGTTCGGCCCGGACACCCCCTGGCTCGCCGCGGACCCCGCCCTCGCGCGGGCCGTCGACGCGGCGCGGGGCCACTCGCTCCTGGTCGTCCCGTTGGCCCTGCGGGACGCGGCCCTCGGACTCGTCAGCCTCTACCGCGCCGACCGCTCGCCCGTCTTCGACGAGGAGGACCGGGCGCTGGCCATGGAGGTGGGCACGCACACCGCGCTGTGCCTCGACAACGCGCGACGCTACACGCGTGAGCACACGATCGCCGCCACGGTCCAGCGGCAGCTGCTGCCCCGCCGCCCCGAGGCCCAGGCATGGCTGGAGACCGCCTACCTCTCCCTCACCGGAGCCGACCCGGGCGCCTGGTACGACACCACCGCCCTGTCGAGCGCCCGCACGGCCATCGTGGTGGGCAAGGTGTCGGGGCGCGGTCTGGAGGCGGCCGCGACCATGGGCCAGCTGCGCACCGCGATCCGCTCCCTGTCGGCGTTCGACCTGACCCCCGACGAACTGCTCGCCCGTCTCCACGACACGGCGACCCGGCTCGCCGCCGAACGGGCCCGGCTGCCGCTCGGCGATCCCCTGCGCCAGGAGGAGCTGACCGCCGACTGCGTGTACGCGGTGCACGACCCGCTGACCGGTAGCTGTGTGGCGGCGGCCGCCGGTCACCTGGCACCGCTGGTCGTACGCCCGGAGGGCACCGTCTCGGTGCTCGGCACCCCGGCCGGGCCACGGTTGGGGAGCGCGGAGGGCGCCCCCTTCGCGGCCGTCGACGCCGACGTCCCGGCCGGCAGCGTCCTGGTGTTCACCAGCGACCCGCTGCTCACGGCCTACCTCGCCGAGCGCCCCGGCCCCCTGGCCTCGGTGTCCCGCTACGGCGACCGGCCGCTGCAGGACCTGTGCGACGCCCTCGTCTACGCGCTCCCGGCCGGCATGGGCGTCCGGGACGCCGCGGTGATCGTCGCGCGGACCCGGGCCTTCCCGCCCGACCAGTGCGCCGTCTGGCCGCTCGATCCCGACCCGACGGCCGTGTCCGCCGTCCGGCGACGCACACGCGCGCAGCTCACCGCGTGGGGCGTCGAGGAGGAGACCGCCTACAACACTCAGCTCATCGCGAGTGAGCTCGTCACCAACGCCCTGCGGTACGGACGCCCGCCCATCGAACTCCGTCTGATCCGCGGCCGCACCCTCACCTGCGAGGTGCGGGACGCCGACACGGCCGCCCCGCACCTGCGCCACGCGGGCACGGTCGACGAGGGCGGGCGCGGCCTGTTCATCGTCGCCCAGCTCGCGCAGGCGTGGGGGACCCGGCCGGCCGTGCGCGGCAAGACGATCTGGGCCGAGCAGACCCTGTGACCGGGCCCGCCGGGGTCAGCGCCGACGGCCGCGCGCCGCCCAGCCGCTGCCTATCCCCGCCACGTGCAGGGCGAGCAGCATGAGACCGATCAGCATGAAGTTGACCGACGTGAAGACGTCGTTGGTGGCGATGTCCGCCGCGTTGATGAGGAAGGAGATGAAGAACAGGACCGCCGCGATGATGCCCAGCACGTGGTGCCTCCTCGAAGTAGGGATGAGCCGGTAGGGGTGGCTCCACGCGTATGCCCCCGCCCGGCGTCCTCACGCACGGCGACTGTGCGCCGGAGGACGTGGCCGGTACATGGCCCGTACAGTTGCAGCGGCGGCCAGGACCGTTCGGTAAGCGGTACGACGGCACGCACACCGGTGGTACGGCCGCGTCCGGCCGACCCCGCCACGGCGAGCGAACGGAAGCACGCATGCACCACGCCTCCGGCCTCCCGGACGACGACTCCGGCACCCTGTTCGGGCTCGACGCGCTCGGACCCGCCCCCGCCGCACGGCACTCGGCCTTCCGGACCTCCGCCGGGGCCCGCCGTCTGCTGCCTGTCCGGCGGATCTACGCCGAGCCGGCCGCCGCGGCCTCCCCGCGGGGGCGGCAGGTCATCGCCCGGTACCCCGACGCCGAGGTGATCCCCGTCGCCTCGCACTGGCGCATCCCGGGCCTGCACGGCAACGAGGGCAACATCGACCGATGGGTGCGGGTCAAGGGCGAGACGCTCGTGCTCGGTGAGAAGAAGACTCTCAACACCCGGCCCAACGGCCGGTCGGCGGACTGGATCGCCCCTGGCCCCTCCAACGGCTGCGCGATGGCCTGCGCCTACTGCTACGTGCCCCGCCGCAAGGGCTACGCCAACCCCGTCACCGTCTTCACCAACATCGACCGGATCATCGCCCACCTGGGCCGGCACGTCGCCCGGCAGGGACCCAAGCCCGAGCCGAACCAGTGCGACGCCGAGGCCTGGGTGTACGACATCGGCGAGAACGGCGACTGCTCCGTGGACGCCCTGATCTGCGACAACACCGCCGACCTGGTGCACGCCTTCCGGCAGTGGCCCACCGCCAAGGCGTCGTTCGCCACAAAGTTCGTCAACCCCGACCTGCTGGCCCTCGACCCTCGCGGCCGTACCCGCGTCCGCTTCTCGCTGATGCCGCCGGACGACTCCCGGCTCCTCGACGTGCGCACCTCGCCGGTCGCCGACCGCATCGCCGCCGCGGCGGACTTCCTCGACGCCGGGTACGAGGTGCACTTCAACCTCTCACCCGTCGTCGTACGGCCCGGCTGGGAGGACGCCTGGGCCGGCCTGCTGCGCCACTTGGACGACGTGCTGCCCGCACGGGTGAAGGAGCAGGCGGCCGCCGAGGTGATCATGCTGACCCACAATCAGGAGCTGCACGAGGTCAACCTCGGCTGGCACCCCCGCGCCGAGGACGTCCTGTGGCGGCCGGAGATCCAGCAGGCCAAGCGGTCGCAGAACGGCGCCCGCAACGTCCGCTACCGCAACGGGACCAAGGGGGAGTCCGTGGCGACGCTGCGCGCCCTGATCGACCGGCACGCCCCGTGGCTGCGGGTGCGGTACGCGTTCTAGTTAGACGCGCCGTGTGCGGGGTAGTCGGGTGCCCCGTACGGACGGCTCATCCGGCGCCCCCTCAGCCGGTGGGCCGTACCCGTGTGGCAGAACACGGCGAGGCGCCTGACGATGGGTGGGCCATGCATAGTATCGAGCAGACAATCGAGGTCGCGGTGCCCGTGCGCACCGCGTACAACCAGTGGACGCAGTTCGAGCACTTCCCGCGCTTCATGACCACGGTGCGGGAAGTGGACCAGATCAAGCCCTCCCTCACCTCCTGGACCCTCGCCGCCGGTCCCCTGCGCGGAACCTTCCAGGCGGAGATCGTGGAGCAGGAACCCGACTCCCACCTCGTCTGGCGCAGCCTCGACGAGCGCCCCGGCCACCGGGGACGGGTGTCGTTCGCGCCGACCCCGGCCGGCGGCACGGCCCTCACCGTGCGCATGGAGGTCGGGCCGAACGGCCCCGCCGGGCTGGTGCCCGGTGTCTCCGAGGTCGCCGACCGCCTCGTGGCCCGCGAGCTGGAGCACTTCAAGGAGTTCATCGAGGGGGTGGGGCAGGAGAGCGGGGCCTGGCGCGGCACCATCCGCAACGGCCGGGTGCGGCGCGAGGAGTCCGAGCGGCACATCAGCGGAGTGCCCTCCTGGCCCCACGGCTGATCCCCCGGTAACCGCACGACTGAGAGGCGACTCGCGATGAAGAAGGCGCCCGGCGACGAGCCGGACGAGGCCCTGACCGTCACTCCGCCCAAGAAGTGGGCCGCGGGCGTCCCCGCGGTGGCACACGCCCTGGAGTACTCCCTGGAGGAGACGTCGGCCCGGCGCACCGGCACGACCCTGCTGACCATGAACCAGGTCGGTGGCATCGACTGCCCCGGCTGCGCCTGGGCTGATCCGGCCCCGGGCCACCGGCATCGCAACGAGTACTGCGAGAACGGCGCCAAGCACATCAACGACGAGGCGACCACCCGGCGGGTGGGCGCGGACTTCTTCCGCGAGCACTCCGTCACTGACCTCGCCCGCCGCTCCGACGCCTGGCTGAACCAGCAGGGCCGGCTGACCGAGCCGATGGTCAAACGACCGGGATCGGACCACTACGAGCCGATCAGCTGGCACGACGCCATCGGGCTGATGGCCGAGGAACTGACCTCGCTCGACACCCCGGACGAGGCCGTGTTCTACACCTCGGGCCGGGCGAGCAACGAGGCGGCGTTCGTCCTGCAGCTGTTCGCCCGCGCCCTGGGCACCAACAACCTGCCCGACTGCAGCAACCTCTGCCACGAGTCCAGCGGATACGCCCTGCACGAGACTCTGGGCAGCGGCAAGGGCACGGTCAGCCTCCACGACCTGCACCACGCCGACCTGATCTTCCTGGTGGGCCAGAACCCCGGGTCCAACCATCCACGCCAGCTTTCCGCGCTCGAACAGGCCAAGCGCAACGGCGCCCGCATCATCGCCGTCAACCCGCTGCCCGAGGCCGGGCTGCTGCGGTTCAAGAACCCCCAGAAGCCCCGGGGCGTGATCGGCCCGGGCACGCAGATCGCCGACCGCTTCCTGCGCATCCGCAACGGCGGTGACCTCGCCCTCTTCCAGGCCGTCAACCGGCTGCTGCTGGAGGCCGAGGACGCCCGGCCGGGCGAGGTCCTGGACCACGACTTCATCGACGCCGACACCACCGGCTTCGAGGAGTTCGCCCGGCACGTCCGCGGCATCGAGTGGGACGACGTCCTCGCCGCCACCGGCCTGACCCGCGGGGAGATCGAGCAGGTCCGCGACGAGGTGCTGCGCAGCGAACGCGTCGTCGTCTGCTGGGCCATGGGGCTCACCCAGCACAAGCACGCCGTGCCCACGATCCGCGAGATCGTCAACTTCCTGCTGCTGCGCGGCAACGTGGGCCGGGCCGGCACCGGCCCCTGCCCGGTGCGCGGGCACAGCAACGTGCAGGGCGACCGCACCATGGGTATCTGGGAGCAGATGCCGGACTCCTTCCTCGACTCCCTCAAGGAGGAGTTCGGCTTCGACCCGCCGCGCGCCCACGGCTACGACTCGGTCAACGCGATCAGGGCGATGCGCGAGGGCCGGGTGAAGTTCTTCCTCGGCCTGGCCGGCAACTTCGTGCGCGCCACCCCCGACAGCACGGTCACCGAGGAGGCCGTCCGCCGCTGCCGGCTGACCGCGCACATCTCCACCAAGCTCAACCGGTCCCACACGGTCTGCGGCGACACCGCGCTCATCCTGCCCGCCCTGGGCCGGACCGACCGGGACGTGCAGTCGACCGGAGAGCAGTTCGTGACCGTGGAGAACTCGATGAGCGAGGTGCACACCTCACAGGGACGGCTGCGGCCCGCGTCCTCCCTGCTGCTCAGCGACATCGCCATCCTGTGCCGGCTGGCCCGCCGCACCCTGGGCGACAAGCCCGACATCGCCTGGGAGCGGTTCGAGGCGGACTACGGCGTGATCCGCGACCACATCGCCCGCATCGTGCCCGGTCTGCAGGACTACAACAGGCGGGTGACCCGCCCCGGCGGCATCCAGCTGATGAACCCGGTCAACGAGGGCGTCTACGCCACCGGCACCGGCCGGGCGCTGTTCACCCGCAACAGCGCCGAGGCGCCGCGCGTGCCCGAGGGGCATCTGCTGCTGCAGACCCTGCGCTCGCACGACCAGTGGAACACCGTGCCCTACACGTCCAACGACCGGTACCGGGGTATCCACGGCAGCCGGCGGGTCGTGCTCGTCAACCCGGACGACGTGCGCGGCCTGGGGCTCAGCGACGGCCAGCGCGTCGACGTGGTGAGCGTATGGTCCGACGACGTCGAGCGGCGTGCCGAGGACTTCCGCGTCGTCCCGTACCCGACGGCCCGGGGTTGCGCCGCCGCGTACTACCCGGAGACCAATGTGCTGGTGCCGCTGGACAGTGTGGCCGACCACAGCAACCAGCCGACGTTCAAGTCGATCGTGGTCCGGCTGGAGCCTGCGCGGGTGGGCGCCCCGCAGGAGTGACAGGGGGGACGGCCCCGGACGCCATCACCGCGTCCGGGGCCGTCCCATGTCCCGGCTCAGCGGCGGGCCGGCCGTCCGCCGAGGTTGCGCCGGAAGGAGCCCGGGGCGCGCGGGGCCCGTTCGATCTCCACCGGCACCATGGTGGAGGCTCCGCCGACGGCGAGACCGAGGAGAAAGCGTGCCGCGTTCAGCGTCCCGAGGCGACGGCGGCCGCCGCGGCCCCGGCCGCGAAGACGACGGCCACCCACAGCACCACCCGGCGCCGCCCGTGCCGGGCGGCGAGCCGCCCCGAGCACAGCGCGCCGGCCATGGCGCCGACCAGGATGACGCTGACGACGATCCCCTGTCCCCGGGAGGACAGCCCGAGCTCCTCCCGCAGGTGCAGCAGCGCGCCGGAGATGATGCCGGTGTCGTAGCCGAACAGCAGGCCGCCGAGCGCGGCGACGGCCGCCACCGCGTACACCTGACGCGGCGGCCGGGCCGGCGCCGCCGACCCGGTGCGGGGCGGTGGCCGCCTCAGGCATCGCCCATGACCAGACCCTCGATGGTGTGCTTCTGCGTGAGGGGCGTCAGCTCGTCCACGACGGCGACGTCCAGGTGCCGGCGCACCCGCTCGGGCAGCGCCTCCCAGTAACCGCGCGTGACGGCGGCGTCGTGCCGCTCGCCGTTGGTGCCCTCCGGTCCGTCGACGCCGAGGACCAGGACCGGGCGCGACGTGCTGGACCGGTTGGCCGTGCCCCGGTGGATGGTCAGGGCGCTCCGGGCGGAGATGTCACCGCGCTGGGGGTACTTGCGCACGGCGCGCTCCGCGTAGCGCGGGTAGTGCGAGCGGGGCGGGAACATGCCGTGCCCGAACTCGGGGCCGTCGTCCCACTGCGTGCCCGGGGCTATCTCGAAGGGCCCCATGTCCTCCGCGGTGTCCACGGTCGTGACGTTGAAGGCGAGCGAGGTCAGCCGGCGCTCGCGCCGCGTCTCCTCGGGCATCGGGAAGTCACGGTGCCAGGGCTGGTTGACGGCGCCTTCCAGGGGGACGTCGAAGCCGAGCTCGACGATGCGGTAGCCGGGGCCGAGGACGGCGGCGCACACCGAGCGGACCCACGGGTGGTCGACCAGCTCGACGAAGCCCCGGATCTGCTCGGGGTGGATCTCGACGTAGTAGCGGTGGGGGCCGCGCCCCACGGCGCCGCCGGGGCGGGACAGCGCCTCCTCGAAGGCCGAGTCGACGTCCTCGCGCAGCCGGTCCACCCACTCGACGGAGAAGGCGCCCTTGCGGGCGGTGATCCCGTCGCCGTGGAGCGCCTCGACGTCGGGACGGACGTCGACGTCCAGGGTGGCCGGGTCGACTCCGGGGTACAGGTGCGCGGTCATGCGGTGCCTCCTTGTACTGCGATGGATCCCCCACATCGTGCAACGTTGCATGCAACGTTGCAATACCCCGCCGCAACGATGTCGGATCGCCGTGGACGCGTGGGAGGATGGCCACCGTGAGTAGTCGCCTGAAAGATGTCGCCGCCCTCGCGGGCGTCTCGGTCCGGACCGTGTCGAACGTCGTCAGCGGATCGGGCAACGTCGCCGAGGCCACCCGGCAGCGCGTCCAGCAAGCCCTCGACGAACTCGGCTACCGGCCCAACCTCGCCGCACGCAATCTGCGCGCGGGCCGCACCGGACTCATAGGTCTCGTCGTCCCGGAGCTGTACTCGCCCTACTTCGGCGAACTGGCCAGCCTCATCGTGGAGGCCGCGCAGCAACGCTCCTGGACCGTCGTCATCGACCAGACCTTCGGCGACGCCGAGGCCGAACGGCGCCTCCTCGACGGCACCCAGGGCCGGCTCGTGGACGGCCTGATCATCAGCCCCTGGGCCCTCGGCCCCGAGGAGGTCACCACCCACGCCCGCAACGCGCCCGTCGTGCTCCTCGGTGAGCGCCCGCCCCGCGGACTCGCCGACCGGGTCGCCGTCGACAGCGTCGCCGCCGCCGACGAGGCGACCACCCACCTCCTCGAAGCCGGCCGCCGCCGCATCGCCGCCATCGGCCTCCAGCCCCACCTGCGCAACGGCACCGCCGACCAGCGGCTGACGGGCTACCGCAACGCGCTGCGCCGGGCCGGCGCGGTCGTGGACGACGCGCTGGAACGCCCGGTCCGCCAACTGCACCGCAAGGACGGCGCCGAGGCCATGGCCTCCCTGCTGGACGACGCCCCGGCGGCACCCGACGCCGTCTTCGCGTTCACCGACGAACTTGCGCTCGGCGCCCTCCACGTGGCCCACGAACGCGGACTGCGCGTGCCGGAGGACCTGGCCGTCGTCGGCTTCGACGACATCGAGGACGGGCGCTACGCCCAGCCGCCCCTCACCACCGTCGCCCCCGACAAACGGCAACTCGCCGAACGCGCCCTGCAGTGCCTCGCCGACCGCATCTACAGCCCGGACAACGGCGTGCCCCCGCTCGACGTCGTCGTGCCGCACCGCCTCGAAGTGCGGGGGAGCAGCGGCCAGAAGGTGTGAGCACCCGGCGGGCCGTCTCCGTGGGGGTCGCGGGAGCGGCGGGTACGGGCCGCACGTCCGCACCTGACCCGGGCGGAGGCACCGACGCCCGGCACCGAGGACCGGGACATGACATGTTCACTGGAGGAGGTCATGGGGGTGTGACGTCCACCCGGAGGAGGGGGCAGGAAGCAGGACGAGGAGGACCTCGCCCTGCCGCGGTTCCGGAGGAGGTCGGCGCCACGCAGCAGCGACGGCCCGGCACCGCGCCGTCCCGGGCGCGCTCCTGGCAGCGCCGGTGCTGATGCGAGCGTGGCGCGCAGGCGGCACCAGGGGTGTCCCGGCGCGCCTCGAGTGGTCGAACTGCCTGCCCCTGAAGGCGGTTGCGTCCGTCTTCCACCGCTCGCGTGACATCATCCGCCCATGAGCGGCGACCTGGAAGTAAGTGCTCTTGCGGTCAATGTCGTGATCCCGGAGGCGCTCCGCTGGACGGACACCCGACGCGGTCAGGAGTTCTCGCTGACGACCCTCAACGTCCGGCTCCTCCCCGACGGCCATCTCGCCGTGAAGGCGTACGGCAGACCGGTCGGCGGTGGCCGCGGCGCCTACGTCTCGTTCCCCGTGCCCGACCGGCCGGAACTGGCCGCCCTGGTCTCCGACGCCGCCGACCGCGCCGGGGAGTTGTGGGCCGCCCATCGCGGTCTCGGCTGATCCCCGCCCGTCGTCGCCGCGGGTCCGCGGCCGGGTGACGCCGGCTACGCCACCTTCTCCGTACGCCCGGAGGCCCGTACGGGGGTCGACCGGGCCCGCACGTCGATCCGTACTCCCCCCGTCCGGGGCACCGCGGGCGTCTCCTGGGAGCAGAGCGCGACCGGTTTCCGGATGGAGCTGGGGATGCCGGTGGGCGCGGTCGCCAAGGTCCACGTCCCGGCGGCCGGTCCGCACGACGTGACGGCGCCGCAGGGAGCCCGGTACCTGCGGACGGACCGGGGGTTCGCGGTCCGTCGGGTCGCGCACGGCACCTGGTGCTTCGGGCCGGCGCCGAGCACCGATGAAGGAAGGCCGGGCGGCCGGGGGACCGGTCTGCTCGGCCTTCCGGCGGTGAAGGTGCCCCGTCGTCCTCCCGGTGTCACCGTGAAGAAAGCCCCGGACGGGGTATGCGAACCGAAGGAACGACGAGCGGAGGATCCCGATGTTCGAGGCCGGTGACATCCGGGAGTGGCGCGGTCACGACGTGGTCGACGCCGAGGCGCGCAAGATCGGCAAACTGGAGTCGATCTACGTGGACACGGCGACCGACGCCCCCCACTTCGCCACCGTCACGGTCGGCATGCCGACCCGGCACCGCCTGGTGTTCGTGCCCCTGGTGGGGGCGACGGTCGGCCCGGGGTATCTGAAGGTCGCGTATCCGAAGAACCTGGTGAAGGACGCTCCGTCCATCGACATGGACGGCGTCCTGCCCGCCGAGGACGAGAAGGCGGTCTTCGACCACTACGAGCTGAGCTACCGGCCCGGGGCCGGCGGCGAACGGCGGCTGGCCCGCCGCTGACGGCACCAATCGGCGGAGGCCACCATGGCACTGTTCCTGTTCCTGCTCCTCGTGGCCGTCGTGCTCGGCTTCATCGGGGTGCTCGCCAAGAGCCTGTTCTATCTGCTGGTCATCGGCGTGCTCCTGGCGGTCGTCGCGTTCCTCTACGGCGGTCTGCGCATCCGGCGCAGCGGCCGCCGCCCCACCCGCTGAACCGCCCCGACGACCGGTGCGCCCGCGCGTGACCGGGCGCGACGGCAAGCGCTTGCGCGCCCCGAACACGCCCCTTCGGCCCCGTGCGCGCCGGGGGTGACATCATCGCGCCGGCAGGCCCGTACAACTCCTTGTCAGTGCGCGGACGTCGCCTGTATAACGTTGTAAATGTCAAGCAGGGACTCGGCGCCAGGCTCACGGTGACGACACCGTACCCGCACCGACCACCCGAGTCGGGCCGCTCTGAAAGGAATGCCGTGCGGGTCAGCCTCAAGGACGTCGCAGCCCACGCCGGAGTGTCCATCAAGACCGTCTCCAACGTGGTGAACAACTACCAGCACGTCACCCCCGCCATGCGCGAACGCGTGCAGCGGTCCATCGACGCGCTGGGCTACCGGCCCAATCTGGCCGCCCGTCATCTGCGCAAGGGGCGCACGGGCATCATCGCGCTCGCCCTGCCCGAACTCGGCAACCCCTATTTCGCCGAACTGGCCGCCGCCGTCATCGACGCCGCCGCCGCCCACGACTACATCGTGCTCCTCGACCACACCGGCGGACACCGCGAACAGGAGGTGCTGGTCAGTCAGGGGTTCCGCGCCCGTGTCATCGACGGCCTCATCCTCAGCCCCATCGAGCTGGAGCGGGAGGACCTGCGCGACCGCGCGGAGAACGTCCCGCTGGTCCTCCTCGGGGAACGCGACTACGAACTGCCGTACGACCACATCGCCATCGACAACGTGGCCGCCGCCCGTGCCGCCGTCCGGCACCTTCTCGACCTGGGGCGCCGGGAGATCGCCTTCATCGGGGCGCGGCGGGGCCGCAGCGAGACCGCCCAGCTGCGGGTGCGCGGCTGGCGCGAGGAGCTCACCGCCGCCGGACTCCCCGCCGACGACGGGCTGGTGGCCGCCACCGAAGGGTGGGGTCATGCGGACGGTGCTGCGGCGATGACCCGCATCCTCGACTCGGGGCGGCGGCCCGACGCGATCTTCGCCTACAACGACCTGATGGCGATCGGCGCGATGCGTGTGCTGTACGAGCGCGGGCTGCGCGTTCCCGAGGACACCGCGGTCGTCGGCTTCGACGACGTCGTCGAGGGGCGCTTCGGCGCGGTGACGCTGACCTCCGTGTCGCCGGACAAGGAGGCCATCGGACGGCTCGCCGTCGAGTCGGTCCTCGCGCGGCTGGGCGGCGAGGCGCCCGAACCCCGGCGTGTCTGGGCGGACTACCGCCTGGTCGCCCGGGAGAGCACGCTCGGACGCGCGGCGCGGGAGGACGGCACCGCGAGGTGAGGGGCCGGTGCGCCCGTGTGCCCGTCGCCGGTCCGTCGCCGGCGCGGGCCGGCTTGTGACGCGCCGGGCCCCTCCCGGTACCGGACACCCCCTGGCCGACCGGCCGACGGGGGCGTTCGGCATGCCCGCCGGGCGCGCTCCGCGGCCCCCGCGCGCCCCGCGGACGGCCGCCCCGCGGTGGCCGTCCCCGCCCGCCCGCCGCACGCTTTCCCGGCGCGGGGGGCAACAGCTCTGTGCACAAGGGGTTTACAGCGTCCTTCCAACGATGTAAAAACCTCTTGCGCGGGCTGGACAACGTTGCCCGCCGGGGGAGAGGCACCGTTTCCTCACCTGCGTCGACTCCCCAGTTCCCTTTCAGCGTCGCCCGGATCGGGGTCACCATGCAGCGCACCACTCACCGTCCTCGCCTCTTCGCCCGCCCCGGGGTCGTGGCCCTGGCCGCCGCGGTGGTCTTGACCGCCGGCGCCTGCGCGAAGTCGGAGGACGACGCGTCGAAGGACACGAAGTCCCCGGCCGCCGCGGGCGCCGAACAGAAGGTCGTCACACCGAAGCCGGGCAGCAAGTCCTGCACCATCGACGCCTACGGCGCCAAGAAGATCGACCTGAAGAACGCCACCGTCGGCTTCTCCCAGTCGGAGAAGGAGACCAACCAGTTCCGCATCGCCGAGACCCAGTCCATCAGGGACGAGGCGAAGAAGCGGGGCGTCAAGCTGCTGACGGCCAACGCCCAGTCGCAGTTCTCCAAGCAGATCAGCGATGTCCAGGACCTGCTCGCCAAGGGCGCCGACCTCCTCGTCATCGCCCCGCTCAACTCCGACGGCTGGGATCCGGTGTTCCAGGCCGCCGCCGCCAAGAAGGTCCCGATCGTCACGATCGACCGCAAGATCAACGCCACCGCCTGCAAGGACTACGTCTCCTTCATCGCCTCCGACTTCGTCGAGCAGGGCAAGCGCGCCGCCGACCAGATGATCGAGGCGACCGGCGGCAAGGGCGAGGTCGCCATCCTGCTCGGCTCCGCCGGCAACAACGTCACCACCGAGCGCACCAAGGGCTTCAAGGACCGGATCGCCGAGAAGGCCCCGGATCTGAAGGTGGTGTTCGAGCAGACCGGTGACTTCGTCCGCGAGAAGGGCCAGCAGGTCACCGAGCAGCTCATCCAGTCCAAGCCCGGCATCAAGGGCATCTACGCCGAGAACGACGAGATGGGCCTCGGCGCGGTCGCCGCGCTCAAGGGCGCCGGCAAGAAGGCCGGCGACGTCAAGATCGTGACCGTCGACGGCACCCGCAACGCCGTCCAGGGCATCGTGGACGGCTGGATCAGCGGCGTCATCGAGTCCAACCCGCGCTTCGGCCCGCTGGCGTTCCAGACCCTGGACACCTTCACCCAGGGCAAGGACGTCCCGCAGGACATCATCATCCAGGACGGCGCGTACACCGCGGACAACGCCAAGACGGACATCGCCAAGGCGTACTGATCCACCCGGGGGCACGGGCGACCGTGCCCCCTCGCCTCCCCCTCACCACGTTCCGCACCCTTCACTACCTGGAGGCACAGGTGGCACCCCCCGCCGAAGTCCTCGCCGTCCGCGGACTGAGCAAGACCTTCCCCGGCGTCCGGGCCCTGGACGACGTGGACCTCACCCTGCACGCAGGCGAGGTCCACGCCCTGATCGGCGAGAACGGCGCCGGCAAGTCGACCCTGATCAAGCTCCTCACCGGCGTGTACCGCCCGGACGCCGGCGAGATCACCTTCCAGGGCGCGAAGGTCTCCTTCGCGACCCCCCTGGACGCACAGAAGGCGGGCATCTCGACCATCTACCAAGAGGTCAACCTCATCCCGCTGCTCAGCGTCGCCCGCAACCTCTTCCTGGGCCGCGAACCCCGCAACCGCTTCGGCGTCCTGGACGTCGCCCGGATGAACCGGGAGGCCGAGGAGATCCTCCTCGGCCACGGCGTCCACGTCGACGTCCGCCGGCCGCTGCGCACCCTCGGCGTCGGCGCCCAGCAGATGGTGGCCCTGGCCCGGGCCGTGGCCGCCGACGCCCGCGTCGTCATCATGGACGAGCCGACCTCCTCGCTCGAACCCCGCGAGGTGGAGACGCTGTTCACGGTGATCCGGCGCCTGCGCGACGCGGGCATCGCCGTCGTCTACGTCAGCCACCGCCTCGACGAGCTGTACGCCGTGTGCAGCACGGTCACCGTGCTCCGCGACGGCCGGCGCGTCCACCACGGGAACCTGGCCGACCTCGACCGGCTCTCCCTGGTCTCCACCATGCTGGGCCGCGACCTGGGCGAGGTCCGCGAGGAGGGCCTCACCAAGTTCACCGGCGACCACCACGCCGCCGACAGCGAACCGGTGCTGGACGCCGCCGAACTGACGGTGCCGCACAAGCTGCACCAGGTGTCCCTGAGCATCCGGCCCGGCGAGGTCGTCGGACTCGGCGGACTGCTCGGCTCCGGCCGCACCGAGACCGCCAAGGCCATCTCCGGTGCCCTGCCGGTCCGTTCGGGCCGGGTCACGGTCGCCGGGACGTCGCTGCGCGGCGGTTCGGCGCCGGCCGCGATCCGCGCGGGCATCAGCCTGCTGCCCGAGGACCGCAAGAGCGAGGGCATCGTCCCCGGCCTGTCGGTCCGGGAGAACATCGCGCTCGCCGCCCTGCCCCGCCTGTCCCGCTTCGGCCTCGTCTCCGAGGCCAAGGTCGACAGCGTCGTCGACACCTTCATGAAGCGGCTGCGGATCAAGGCGTCCTCCCCGCACCAGAAGGTCGGCGAACTGTCCGGTGGCAACCAGCAGAAGGTGCTGCTCGCCCGCTGGCTCGCCATGAACCCCAAGGTGCTGCTGCTCGACGAGCCCACCCGCGGCATCGACGTCGGCGCCAAGGCCGAGGTGCAGAAGCTCGTGGACGAACTGGCCGCCGACGGCCTGGGCGTCCTGCTCATCTCCTCCGACCTGGAGGAACTGATCGAAGGGTCCGACCGCGTGGTCGTGCTGAAGGACGGCGCCGTCGTCGGTGAACTCACCGGCGACGACGTCACCGAGGACAAGCTCATGCGCACCATAGCCGGGGACAGCCGCCCGGAGCCGGTGGCCGAGGGGGTGGCGAGCGATGGCTGAGGCCACCCTGCGCACCGCCCCGCTGGACCGCACCCGGGTGCTCCAGTGGCTGCAGACCTACGGCGTCTACGCCGGCGTCGCCGCCCTGCTCGTGGTGAACATCGTCATCACCCCGCACTTCCTCTCCGCGGAGAACTTCCGCACCCAGGCCGTCCAGGTCGCCCCCGTCATCGTCGTCGCCCTCGGCATGGCCCTGGTCATCGGCACGGAGGGCGTCGACCTGTCCGTCGGCGCGGTGATGGCGCTCGCCGCGTCCGTCACCGCGCTCTACCTCGGCTACGGGCTGCTGCCCGCGCTGCTCGTGGTCGCGCTGTTCGCCGCCGCGGTCGGCCTGGCCAACGGGGCCCTCGTCGCCCTCGTCGGCGTCCAGCCGATCGTCGCCACCCTGGCGCTCATGGTCGGCGGCCGCGGCATCGCCCAGGTGCTGCTGCCCCAGCTGAAGGACCTGCGCAACCCGTCGCTGGCCTCGCTCGGTTCGGGCGACGTCGCCGGCATCCCCTACCTCATCCTGATCGCCGCCGTCCTGGCCCTCCTGGTCGCCTTCGTGGTGCGCCGCACCACCTTCGGCCGTCAGCTCCTCGCCATCGGCGACAGCCGGCCCGCCGCGCAGCTCGCCGGTCTGCCGGTGCGCCGCGTGCTGATCCTCGTGTACATCGCGTCGGCGCTGCTGGCCGCCGTGGCCGGTGTGCTGGCCACCGCCCGCCTCCAGGCCAGCGACCCGACGTCGCTCGGCAACCTCATGGAACTGTCGGCGATCACGGCCGTCGTCGTCGGCGGCACCCCGCTGACCGGCGGCCGGGTCAACATCGCCGGCACCGTGGCGGGAGCCGTCCTCATCCAGCTGCTCACCGCCACCCTCATCAAGCACGATCTGCCGCCCTCCTGGACCCAGATCGCCCAGGCCATAGTGATCGTCGCCGCGGTGTACGCGGCACGGGGACGGGGGAAGCGATGACCGTCACGAAAGCGGACGTACCCGTGACCACCGCGAGCAACGAACCGGCGGGGGAGAGCGAGCCGGTCGGCTCCGCCCGCTCCGAACGGCTGAGCGCCCTGATCCAGCAGCACGGCGCGCTCGCCGTGCTGGTGATCGTCTCCCTGGTGGCGTCGTTCTCCTTCGACTCCTTCGCCACCGGCGACAACGTCGGCAACATGGCGACCAGTTCGGCCTTCCTGGCGATCGTCGCGCTCGGCATGACCTTCGTCATCATCACCGGCGGCATCGACCTGTCCGTGGGCTCGCTGTTCGCCCTCGGCGGCGTCCTCGCCGCCTGGGGATCACGGCACGGCACCCTGGTGGCGCTGCTGCTGCCGCTGCTGGTGTGCGGGCTGATCGGTGTCGTCAACGGGCTCCTGGTCGCGAAGTCCCGGCTCGCCCCGTTCATCGTCACCCTCGCCGCCATGCTCGGTGCGCGCGGCCTGCTGCTGGCCATCACCGACGAGGGCGCGGACACCTTCCTCATCGGCAAGGGCTCCGTCCTCGCCGAACTCGGCCAGGGCACGACCCTCGGCCTCGGCAACCCGGTCTGGATCATGCTCGCCCTGTTCGTCGCCGGTGCCGTCGTGCTGCGCCGCACCCGGTTCGGACAGCACGTGTACGCGGTCGGCGGCAACGAGGACGCGGCGGCCCTGATGGGCGCCCCGGTGGCCCGGACGAAGATCCTCGTCTACACGCTGTCCGGGCTCCTCGCCGGTCTGGCGGGCGCGCTCAACGCGGCCTGGCTCGCCTCCGGCGTCACCATCCTGGGCAGCGGCATGGAACTGGAGGCCATCTCCGCCGTGGTCATCGGCGGCACGCTCCTGACCGGCGGCCTCGGCTACGTCAGCGGGTCCCTGGTCGGCGTGCTGCTGCTGAAGGTCATCCAGAACGTCATCAACCAGATCGGCTCCCTCGACTCCTCCTACCAGCAGGTGGTCAGCGGCGCCTTCCTGGCCCTCGTCGTCGTCGCCCAGACCTGGCTGGGCCGCAGAAGGCAACTCATGTGACGGGTCCGGGGTCCGGGCGGCCGCGCCCCCACGGCCCGCCGCCGGACCCGGTTCCGGGCGACCGGACTCCCCTCCGGCCGTCCTGAGGGGGTGTCCGACCCTTCCCGGCCCGCCCCGCGGGCGGACGGCGGGAAAGGTCGGACACCCCCTGGCACGCGCACGTCTCCCCACCCCACGAAGCAAGGAGGCACGATGCGTCGAGTACCCGCAGGCCGGCAGAGGTTCGCCTGGCTGAGACGTCGAGCGCGGTGGGCGATCACCGCACTCGCCGTGTTCGCCCTGGCCGCCGGCACGGCACTGACGGCCACCGGATCCGCGGCCGCCGCACCCCGGGCGTGGACCCCCAAACCGTCCCCCATGACCACCCCGTGGACGAACCAGGTCCCCACCGACACCCCGCTGCCGGAGTATCCCCGGCCGCAGCTCACCCGCCCCGACTGGGCCAACCTCAACGGCATCTGGGACTTCGCCGTCACCTCGGCGGACGCCGGACAGCCCGCCACGTTCCCCGAGCAGATCCGGGTCCCGTTCGTCGCCGAGTCCGCGCTCTCCGGCATCCAGCGCAAGATCACCCAGAACGACAAGCTCTGGTACAAGCGCGGCTTCACCGTGCCCGCCGGGTGGAACGGCCGCCGCGTCCAGCTCAACTTCGGCGCCAGCGACTGGCGGACGACCGTCTGGGTCAACGGCCGGCAGGCCGGGGCCACGCACAGCGGCGGCTACGACGCCTTCTCCTACGACGTCACCGACCTGCTCACCACCGGCACCAACACCCTCGTCGTCTCCGTATGGGACCCCACCGAGACCGGCACCCAGGCCATCGGCAAGCAGCGCATCCGTGACGTCGCCCCGCACCCCGGCGGCGGCATCCTCTATACCGCGGCGTCCGGCATCTGGCAGACCGTGTGGCTGGAACCCACGGCCTCCGCGTACGTCAGCCGTCTCGACATGGTGCCGGACCTGGCGAACAAGCGCCTCAAGGTGACGGCCCGAGGCACCGGGACCAACGGCCACCAGGCCCGCGTCACCGTCTCCACCGGCGGCACCACGGTCGGCACCGCCACCGGCCCGGTCGGCACCGAGTTCACCGTGCCGGTCCCGAACCCGCACCTGTGGACCCCGGAGGACCCCTTCCTCTACGACGTGAAGGCGGACCTGCTGTCCGGCGGGACCACCGTCGACTCCGTCGGCAGCTACACCGGCATGCGCACCATCTCCCTCGCGAGCGTCGGCGGCCGTCAACGCCCGGTGCTCAACGGCACCTTCGTGTTCCAGACCGGCACGCTCGACCAGGGTTACTGGCCGGACGGCATCTACACCGCGCCCACCGACGCGGCCCTGCGCCACGACCTGCAGAAGCACAAGGACCTCGGCTTCAACATGGTCCGCAAGCACATCAAGGTCGAACCGCAGCGCTGGTTCTACTGGGCCGACCGCCTGGGACTGCTGGTCTGGCAGGACATGCCGTCCATGGAACGCACCCCCGACGCCGCCGCCCGCACCCAGTGGGAGGCCGAGTACGACCGGATCGTCGACCAGCACCGCAGTTCCCCGTCGCTCGTCCTGTGGGTCAACCAGAACGAGGGCTGGGGCCAGTACGACCAGGCCCGTCTCGCCGACAAGGTCAAGGCGTACGACCCCTCCCGCCTCGTCGACAACATGAGCGGCGTCAACTGCTGCGGCGCCGTCGACGGCGGCAACGGAGACGTCGTCGACCACCACGTCTACGTCGGCCCCGGCACCACCGTGCCCAGCGCCACCCGCGCCGCCGTCCTCGGCGAGTTCGGCGGCCTGGGCTTCAAGGTCGCCGGGCACGAGTGGTACCCGGGCGGCGGCTTCAGCTACGAGGACCAGCCCGACCTCGCCCATCTGAACAACCGGTTCGTGGGGCTGATCGACGCGATCCGCGAGGTGCGCATGCCCCGCGGCCTGTCCGCCTCGGTCTACACCGAGATCACTGACGTCGAGAACGAGGTCAACGGCCTGCTCACCTACGACCGCCAGGTGGTCAAGGTCGACGAGGCCCGGGTGCGCGCCGCCAACCGCGCCCTGATCGACGCCTCCCGCGGGACGACGGCCCCGCTCACCCTTCCCGTGGACCAGTACCGGTCCCTGCGGGTCACCACACCCGGCCACACCGACCGGTACATGCGCCACAAGGACGGGGCGGTCTTCACCGAGGTGGTGAACGCCGGCAGCGACAGCCTCCTGAAGAACGACGCCACCTGGCGGATCGTCCCCGGACTGGCGGACAACACCTGCTACAGCTTCGAGTCGCGCAACTACCCCGGTCAGTACCTGCGGCACCGGGAGTACCGCGTCTACAAGGAGGCCGGCAGCGGCGACCTGTACCGGGCCGACGCCACCTTCTGTCCCGTCCGGGGCGCCGACGGCGGCGTGCGGCTGTCGGCCTACAACTTCCCGGAGCAGTACCTGCGCCACTACAACGCCGAGCTGTGGCTCGCCACCCCGGGCGGCACCCACACCTGGGACAACCCGGCCCTCTTCACCCAGGACACGACCTGGACCGTGGAGGCGCCCTGGGCGCCGTGACGACGCGGTAGCCGGCCGCTCCCCCCGTCCTGGACAGGTGTCCATGTATGCTGGACACCTGTCCAGGAAAATGTCCGAGGGGTGGGGGTCAGCGATGGAGACGACGGCGAGCGTCCTGGTCGGTCTGGTGGCGGCGCTGCACGCCTACATTCTGGTGCTGGAGATGTTCCTCTGGCAGCAGCGGCCCGGCCGCGCGCTCTCCGGCTTCGACGCCGAACTCGCCCGCGCCAGCGCGCCGTTGGCCGCGAACCAGGGCCTCTACAACGGGTTCCTGGCCGCCGGCCTGGTCTGGGGCCTGATCGCCGACGACCCGACCGGGTTCCAGGCACGGGTCTTCTTCCTCGTGTGCGTCCTCGTCGCCGGCCTGTACGGAGGCGTCACCGCCAACCGCCGCATCCTCGTCGCCCAGGCACTGCCCGGCGCCCTCGCGCTCGCCGCGGTCCTCCTCGCCCGGTGACCGGCCCCGAGGGCGACGCCCGCGCCGTCCGCACCCGCGCCAGGCTGCGCCGCGCGCTGCTGGACGCCTGCGCCGAACAGCCGCTGGCGGAGGTCAGCGTGGCCGCCCTCGTGCGGCGGGCCGGCGTCGGCCGGGCCACCTTCTACGTCCACTACGCCGACCTCGAAGCGCTCGCGGTCGACGCCTGCGCGGACGTCGTACGCGACGCGGTGGACGCCCTGCACGCCTGGCGTGGCACCCCCGACCCCGCGTCCCCGCCGCCCGCACTCCTCGGCTTCTTCGCCGGACTCACCGCGCACGCCGGGCTCTACCGCGCGCTGCTCAGCCCCGGTGGCACAGGGCCCCTGGGCCGGCAGCTCCACCAGGACCTGCGCGCCCGCAGCCGCGGCGAACGCGCTCTCGTCGGAGCGCCGGAGCCGGACCTCGTCGCCTCCGCGGTCGCCTCGGCCTTCACCGGGGTCCTCGCCGACTGGCTGCACGGCCTCGTCTCCGGCGGCCCGGACGAGGTCGCCCACCGCGTCTGGCGCCTGCTGATCGCCCTGCACCGCACCCCGCTGCCCTGAGACGGCGGACGGCCCCGGCGGGAAACGCTCCCGCCGGGGCCGTCCGTGCGCCGAGCCGCTACGGCTTCCCGTCCGTGTAGAGCGCGCTCACCTCCTCGGCGGTGAGCGCCTCGTCGAACGCGTGGACCTCGTCGACGGCACCGTTCCAGAAGTCGGTGTCGTCGCCGCCCCACTGGGCCCGGCCGACCGCGAGGGAACCGGTGCTGGGGTAGGCCGCACCGCCGGTGGCGGTCGCCGCCCGTTTCCCGTCGACGTACAGCGTGATCGTGTTGTCGCCGCCGTCGCGGACGCCGACCAGGTGGTACCAGCGCCCCTTCTCCGGGGTCGTCACGAGCCGGGCACGGTGCTCACCCGGGGTGCTGAAGGCGAACGCCCCCTGCCCGTACTGGAGGTAGAACGGGCTGGCCTGGCGCCGGGTGTCCTGGCTGACCGCGGTGGCGTAGTTGCCCGGCAGTTCGTCCAGTCGCACCCACGCGGACACGGTGTAGCTGCCCGTCGTGTCGAGCACCGGACCGGCGGTCTCGGCGTACTGCCCCTTGCCGTCGAACTTCAGCGCGCTGCCGCTGACACCCGGCGTCCAGCTCGTGCCCTCGCTGAGCGTGAGGGGCTTCTCGTTCGGGCCGTCGTCCTTCGCCGTGGTCCCGGTGCCCTCGTCGAGGGACCAGTGCCCACCGCCCTTCAGCGGGAGCCGGTCGCCCGCCGAGGCGCCGGCGGCGATGACCTTCCGGTTGATGTCGCGGACCCGCGCCGGGTCGACCTTGATCTCCCGGCGGTCGTACGTGTAGAGGCCGTTGAGCTCGTTCTCCAGGTCCGTGATCTGCGTGTACACCGAGCCGGACAGCTCGGCCGCGGCCTGGTCCAGGTAGAACTTCTCCGTGTTGTCCACGTACTTGCGGGTCAGCGCCTCCTTGGTGTCCACGCCGCTGTAGATCACGGTCGGGGCGCCCGGCCACATGTGCCCGGGGGAGCGCAGTGTGAAGCCGCCGTGCTCGCCGTCCATCGCGGCGCGCTGGGCGTCGGGGAACGGCGGGTCCTCGTTGTTGTAGTCGTGGTGGTCGATGATGTCGCCCTTGCCCGAGTCACCCTTGGAGTTGCAGCAGTTCACACCGCTGTGGGCGTTGACGACACGGGACGGGTCGGCCTCCTTGACCGCCTCGGTGATCTTGCCGGTCTCGGTGCGGTCCCACTCGCCCCAGCCCTCGTTGAAGACGATCCAGCCGATGACGGAGGGCGCGTTGTGGTGCTCGCGCATGATCTCGCGGCCCTGGTCGACGAAGGCGGTCCGCCCCGTCTCGTCGGTCAGGTTGCCGGAGACGAAGTCCTGCCAGACCAGCAGGCCGAGCCGGTCCGCGTGGTAGAACCAGCGCGCCGGCTCCACCTTGATGTGCTTGCGCACCGCGTTGAAGCCGAGCTCCTTGTGCGCCTTCAGGTCGAACGCGAGCGCCTCGTCGCTGGGGGCCGTGTACAGGCCGTCGGGCCAGAAGCCCTGGTCGAGGGTGGCGAGGGAGAAGATCGGCTTGCCGTTCAGCACCAGCTTCTGGAAGCCGCCGACCTTCGCCACACCGATCTCGCGCATACCGAAGTAGCTGCGCACCTTGTCCGTCGACCTGCCGTCGGTGAGCGTGACGTCGAGGTCGTAGAGGTACGGGTCGTCCGGGCTCCACAGGTGCTGGTTCGCCACCGGCAGCCGCAGCTGCCTGCCGGCCGGTCCGCTGACCCTGCCGACGACCCTGCCGCGCTTGTCCCGCGCCACGGCCTCGACCCGGGCGCCCGCGGACGCCTTGGCCGACTCCACCGTCACCGCGAGCGTGCCGGAGTCGATGTCGGGGGTGGAGACAACGTTATCGATCGACGCCTTCGCGACCGGTTCCATCCACACCGTCTGCCAGATGCCCGACGACTGGGTGTAGAAGATGCCGCCCGGGTTCGTGGACTGCTTGCCCATCGGCTGGTCGGCGCCCCCGGTGTCGGTGACCGCGACGACGATCTCCTGGGGACCGGAGCCCTTCAGCGCGTCGGTGATGTCGGCGCCGAACGCGTCGTATCCACCGGTGTGCTCGGCGACCTTCGTGCCGTTGACGTAGACCCGCGCCTGGTAGTCGACCGCGCCGAAGTTCAGCTTCAGCCGGTTGTCCTTGCCGCTCCTGCCGACCTTCCAGTCCTTCGGGACGGTGATCGTGCGGCGGTAGAACATGTGGTCCTCGTGCCGCTCCAGCCCGGAGAGCTGCGACTCCACCGGGTACGGCACGACGATCTTCTCGCGCAGGTCCTTGCCGAACGCGGGCTGCTCACCGGCCTTGGCGCCGCTGAACTGCCAGGTGCCGTTGAGGTTCTTCCACTTGGAGCGCACCTGCTGCGGGCGCGGGTACTCCGGCAGCGGGTTCTTCTTGTCGACCTTGTCGCCCCACCGGGTGGTGAGCCGGTGCGTGGAGGCGTTCTCCGCGTACCGGATGACCTTCGGGACGGTCTCGCCGCCGGACGTCAGTCCGCCCACGCCGTCGTAACTGACGCGCACCTGCTGGGCCTTCTGGATGGGCTCGGCGAGCGTCACGATCAGGGAGTTGCGGTCGTCGGGGGCCACGGCCACCGACTTCAGGGGCATGGCCGTGGTGTCGGCCTCGATCTTCAGATGGTCCTTGACCGTGCTCAGGTCACCGACCCTGCCCTCGAAACGGGCGCGCAGCTTCCTGCCGTCCGCCCCGACGGTCAGCTCCACCGGGTAGACCTCGAAGCCCTCGGGCGGGGTGAACGCCGACATGGGGACGAGCTGCTTGGCCAGGCCGGGGCCGGACCAGCGCAGGAACATGTTGGCGCCGCCGAAGTCCTGGAACATCTCCAGCCGGAAGTCGTGCTTCTCCCCGGCGTTCAGCCGGATCTTGGCACTGGTCTGCTCCTTGTCCCAGTCGGGCTCCCAGTGGTCGATGACCGGCTCGCCGTCGATGAGGAGCCGGAAACCGTTGTCGCCGATGGCGTAGAACGTGTAGTCGCCGGTCTCCGGAGCCTCGATCTGGCCGGTCCAGCGGGCGGTGGTGTGCTCCGTCCGGCCGGTCAGCTCCTGGAACGTGCTGGTCAGACCGGAGAAGTTGATCTGCGGCTCGAGGAGCGTGCCGCCGAGCTGCGCGAAGTCCCGGGCGCCCGGCGCCGACATGGCGAAGTACTCGCCCTTCAGCCCGTGCACCACGACGTCGGACGCCTGGGCGGAGGGGGCCTGAGCGCTGCCGGCCGACTCCGCCGCCGACGCCGTGGCGGCCAGGCCGCTCGGGGGGACGACGAGGGCGGCCGCGGCCAGCAGCGCCCACACTCCGGCTCGTGGGCGGTTGTGTTGTCTTGTCATCGAACCTTTCCTCGCACGGAGGCCGCGGACCGGTGCCGGTCGTCCGGCGGGCCGTGGGCCCGCCGGTACACGGGTGGGTCGCAAGACCGGCACGGACGCGGTCGGGGCGGCTCTTTCAACGTTGGAAATTCTTGCGACAGCGGAATGACAACACGCCCTTCGGACGGCTGTCCAGACCTCGCGCAGCACTCTGTCGCTCAGTCACCACGGCACGCTGCGCGCCGACATGGGGCACGAGCGGCTCACCGAAGCGCTCGCGCCGCCGCGCGATCTGCGGCTTTGCGCCGGTGCGCGGGGGGAGTTCAGCCGCAGTCGTACGTGAACCGCGCGTTTGCCTTCAGCCGGGCGGGCGACAGGATCTCCACCTCGGCCACGGCCGGGCGGCGGCCCTGGCCCTCGAAGGTCCAGCGCAACGTGAGGCGCGCCTGCCGCTGGTCGCGGGCCACCACCTCACGCAGCACCCCCGAGGCCGTCCCGTCGCTGCGGGTCCACCGGTAGGTGAGCGTGCCCGGACGGCCGTCCGTCGCCACCACGGCGACGACGTCCGCGGTGCCGTCGCACGGCAGCACCGCGGGCCGGACGGTGACGGCCACCGAGCGCACCTCGACGGACGGCCCGAGCCGCTGCCAGGCCAGGAACGCGAGGACGCACAGCAGTACCAGCGCGGGCAGGGCGTGCCGGCGCAGCCGCCGGGGGGCCGGTGCCGCGGGCGGCGGCAGAGCGGGCAGCGTGCGGTGGGTGCGCTGGGCGACGGCGGCGGTGACACCGGGGCCGAAGCGCAGCACCGTGTCCTCGACGCGGTCGGGCCGCGGCGCCGGTGCGGCGAGGGTGCCGTCGGCGTCCGGCGCGGGCCGCTGGATCCAGTGGCTGCCGAGCACGGTGGCGCTGTAGCCGGTGTCCTCCGCGGGCTCCGCCCGGCGCGGGCCGAGGTCGGCCGTCCGGTCGTCGGGCGCGCTCATCGGAGGTCACACTGCCGGGTCAGGAGCTGCTGGGAGGCCGCCCCGCCGGTGGCGGCGGGAGCGGTCGTGGCCTGCACGGACCAGTAGCAGCCCCGGTTCCGGAAGGTGTGGTCGACGGGGATCGTGTACTGGGTGGCGCCGCTGCGGGTGAAGGTCTGGGCCGCCCCGTCGGCGGAGCCGGGCAGCCCGGCGAGGTCGCCGGTGGACCAGGAGACCGTGACGGAGACCGGGCCGGTGCCGTCCGTGGTGACGACGACGGTCGCGGTGGCGGTCGTGGGGCCGGTCTGGGTGAAGCCGGACACCGCCACGTCCTTGACGGCCGGCGCGGTGGGCGTCGCGGGCGGATCGCCGGTCGACGGCGACGCGGTGCCGCCCGTGCCTCCGGGTGCCGTACTCCCCGTCCCGGAGGGAGTGCCGGAGGCCGGGGCACTCGTGCCGTCCGTGGCCGCCGCCGGGGTGGGCGCCTCGTCCGGCGAGGACGATACCGAGGGGGACCCGGACGCGGAGGCCGACGGGCTCGGCGTGCCGGGCTCCGGCGTCGGCGTGCCGGGCCGGGCGCCGGTCGTGGCGGCGGCCTGAGCCGTGTCGCGTGCCGCGTCGTCCGGGGCGAACGGGACCCCGTACGTCAGGAGCACCCCGAGGAGCACGGCGGCGGCCGACGCCAGCATCCCGGCCCGGCCCGGCAGCCAGGCCCGCACGGGGCCCGGGCCCGGCGCGGGGCCGAGCACCGTGCGCGCGGTGGCCGTGGTGCCGCGGGCGCCGTCCCGGGCCGAGGGCAGCAGGAGGGGCAGCAGGGCCACCAGCGCCGCGAGCCGGTCCCGTCCGCGGTCCTCCCAGCCCGCCCCGTACGCCGCCCCGGCCACCGCCTCGAGCTCCCGGACGAACTCCGCGGCCCGCGAGGGGCGTTGCGCCGGGTCCTTCGCCAGTCCACGGCGCACCAGCTCACGTACCGGCTCGGGCGCCTCCTCGGCGGGCACGGGTGCCTCGACGTGCCGCAGCGCCAGCTCGGCGATGTTGTCGCCCGCGTACGGCTTGCGGCCCGTGAGGCACTCGAAGAAGGTGGCCGTGGCGGCGTACACGTCGGCGGCGGGGGAGGCGGGCGCACCCGTCCACTGCTCCGGCGCCATGTAGGAGGGCGTGCCCGCCACCCCGGCGTCGGTGCCCGCGTCCACGGCGATGCCGAAGTCGACCAGCTTGGACGTCCCATCCGGCAGCACCAGTACGTTCTCGGGCTTGTAGTCGCGGTGGACGACGCCGACCCCGTGCGCGTCGGCCAGCCCGAGCAGCGAGCCCTTGAGGACGACCAGCGCGGCCTCGGGCGTCAGGGGGCTCTCACGCGTCAGGAGGGTCCGCAGCGAGACGCCGTCCACCAGTTCCATGACGATGGCGGCGCCCCGCGGGCTCTCCACGTACTCGTACAGCCCGGTCACGTACGGGCTCTCCAGCCCGCCCAGCAGCCGTGCCTCGGCGCGGAAGTCGCGCACGAAACCCGGCCGGGTGCGCAGGGACTCGCTCAGGTACTTCACAGCGACCGGGACACCGGTCTCCTCGTGGACGGCCAGCACGACCCGACCGCTCGCCCCCGACCCGAGCTCCAGCGACCCGGTGTATCCGGGCACTTCCCACGTACTCATGCGCGTCCCCCCAGACCGCCCGTCGGCACCGGCGGGCCGTGTCGCCGCCGCACCGGAGCCCCGGCCGTCCGGCGGCGGCCGTGTCCTGGGCTCAGATACACATTTTCGGCCGTTGCGGTTGCGTGGCCAGAGCGGACGCCGAGGCGTGCCCCGACCGTGACAGAGCCGTCGCGGACCCACGACACGGGGAGCCTCCGGCCCTCGGCGCGGATGCCTGTGACGGAACATGTTTGCTGCCGCGGGGAGCGGCAACGCGGTGTCCATGAGCCCATCCAACAACGACACCAACCACGATTCCGCAACCGCCAAGAAGGCGGCCGCCAAGGCAAGTCAGGCCACGTCGCGGGCGACCGCGCCGGCGTCGAAGGCCGCGGACAAGGCGGCGGACAAGGCCGGTGACACGGCGTCAGCCGCCGTGAGCACGGCCGAGCGGACCGCCAAGGCCACCTCCGCCGTGGCCCGGTCCGCGGCCCAGCGGGCCGACGCCGGACGCAAGGCCGTGGTGGCCGCGTCCGGGCAGGCCGTCGCCCTCGCGACGACGGCCTGGACGGTCCTCGCCAACCGCAAGGCCGTCGCCGCCGGAGTCGGTACGGGACTGGCGGTGCTGGGCGCGTCCTCGTACGCGGCCGGACGGCGCGCCGGTAGGCGCACGCTGGGCCCGATCACCCGGCTCACCGGTGGCCGGATCTGATCGCCGAGCCACGCCGGTCCGTGAGACGGGCCGGCCCACCGGCACGGCAGGGCGGTGGCGCCCTCGCACCGACAGCGAGGCGCCGCCGCCCTGCCGTGTACGGACGGCCAGCGCGCCCCGCACCCTCAACGCCCCGTTCAGGGCCGTGCCCTGCGCCCTACCACCCCAGAGGCCATGTCCGCCGACCCGCACCCCTTGGGTACGCTTCCCACGGCATCCGCCGTCGCGCCGCGGCCGCGCCGCGTCCCTGAAACCTGGCTGCCCGCCCTGCGCCGCACCCCGGGGTCGATGTGGCGTGACGACATCTCCGACTACGCGGCCGCCCTGACCTACTACGCCATCCTGGCTCTGCTGCCCGCGCTGATGGTCACCGTCGTGGCGTTCAGCCTGATCGGCCCGGACACCGCCGAGGACTTCATCCGGCACGTCACCGCCTACGCCCCCGGGCAGGCGAGCGGCCAGCTGCACGACGCGCTGGTGAGCACCCTGCGCAGCGGCACCGCCGCCTGGACGCTGCTGGGCGCGGGAGCCGTGAGCGCGCTGTGGTCCGCGAGCAGTTACCTCGCCGTCTTCCGGCGCGCCCTGCACCGGATGCACGGCGTGGCCGACCAGCGCTCGCCCTGGCGCACCGCCCACCGCATCCTGCTGACGGCCTTCGCCCTGCTGGGCCTGCTCCTGCTCAGCTCGCTGGTACTCATGCTGTCAGGACCGGTCGCCGAGGCGGTCGGCCGGGTCCTCGCACTCGACGTCATGGCGGCCTGGGCCTGGACCCTGCTGCGCTGGCCGCTGCTGCTCTGCCTGGCCGCCCTGCTGGTGGTCACCGTGTTCCACACCGGCCCCACCCAGGCCCGAACCCGGCACCGCAGCCTGCCCGGTGGCGCCCTGGCCGCCGCCCTGTGGCTGGCCGTCTCGGGCCTCTTCGCCCTCTACACCTCGGCCCTGAGCACATACAGCCGGCTGTACGGCTCACTCGCGGGCGTCGTGGTGTCCCTGATCTGGCTGTGGCTGTCCAACCTGGCCCTGCTCGCGGGGGCCCAGTTCACGGCGGAACTGGGCAAGGCGGAGGAGCGGCACCTCAACGCAGCGGTGAGTCAGCCGAGTTGACGAGGCGGGCGTCCCCTCGGGCGGCAGGTCTCGGGTCGATCCACAGGGCCTCCGACAGCGCGCACAGCTCGCCGTCGGCCGTCGCCAGCGCCACGCCCATCGTGTGTTTGCGGCCGCTCTCCGACAGCAGCCAGGCATAGGACACATGCGGCTCGCCCGCCGTCACCGGCCGTAGGATCGTCCCCGTCAGGGAGGCCGTGACCGCGCCCGGCCGCTGGGTGCCGAGGAAGCGTCCCGCCCAGTGCCCCGGACAGTCCAGGGCGCCCCAGACCACGACGTCGGGCAGCAGCCCGTCGGGACCGGCGAACGTGGGGGACGGCGTCCAGCCCGTCGCGACCAGATTCCGGCCCGGCACCGGGGAGCAGTACACGCGCAGACCCTGGTCCGGAGTGCGCAGTCCGCAGCCGAAGCAGTCGACCATCGCCTGCGGCGGCTCGGCCCGGAACCAGTCGGCCGCGGCCGACGCCTCCTCCCAGGACGGCGCGCCGGGCGCGTCGAGCGTCAACTCGGCCGGACGCGCCGTGGCCAGCGGCCGCTCCGGACCGCCCAGCTCCACCCCGCCGTCGCCCGTCCCGGCCAGCCGGACGGGCACCTCGACCGGCACCGGCCCGCGGAAGTCGACCCGGACCGTCCCCGCCCCGGACGCTTGTGCGAGCACTCCGGCGACATACCCGCCGAAGGCCACACCGGGGTAGCCGGAGTACAGCTCGGGCACCACGACCGCGTCACTCGTCGTCATGATCCCCACTTCACCACACGGGGCTGGCCGTCACCTGATACCTCCGAGGATGCCCCGGCCTTCAGGCGGGGGAGGAATCGGACCCGTGCGGGGCAGGGCGAGGAAGGAGCTATCGCCGTCAGGGCGATTGGTCGTCGCCGTCCACGGTGGTGAGGGCGACCTCGAGCAGATGCAGGATCTCGGAGTTGAGGGACCGCCGGTCGGCGCGGGCGGCTTCAACGAGGCGTGCGTGCAGTTCCGTTGGCAGGCGGAGAGAGATCCGCTTCTCATCGTCCATGCTAAAATCATGCCATGACGACACCACGGAAGCAGCAGGAGGATGCCGGGCACGCTCGGTACACCTACCGACTGCGCGTGTCGTCGACCGCCCGCACCGCCCTGCTCGCCGAGTGGGACCGCTGCCGGTGGGCCTGGAACGAATGCGTCGCCAAGTCCCGGCAGATACACGCCCGCAACCGCGCACACCCGGACGACAAGCTGACGTGCGGCCCGGCCCAGCTCGACAAGATGCTGACCGAAGCCCGCGCCACATTGTCGTGGCTCCGCGACGGTGCTTCGGTGCCGCAGCAGCAGGCCGTCCGGGACTTCGCCAAGGCGAGGTCCAAGGCGCTGAAGGACATCGAGAAGCGGTTGCCGGTCCGCCGGCGCGCGGGCATGCCCAGGGTGAAGAAGAAGCGTGAGGCGCTGCCGACGCTGAACTACACCAGGCGGGGATTCCGGCTGAAGGACAAACGTCTGCACCTCGCGGGCGGGATCGTGCTCACGGTGGTGTGGTCGCGGGACCTGCCCTGCGCACCGTCCTCGGTGCGCGTGTACCGCGACAGTGTCGGGCACTGGTACGCGTCGTTCGTCGTCGCCACCCAAGCCCAGCCGCTCCCGGCCACGGGCCGTGTCCTCGGCGTGGACTGGGGCGTCAAGGAGACCGCGACCACCACGTCCGACGCCCACGACCTCCCCCACGCCCAGCATGGGAAGAACGCCGCACACAAACTCGCCCGCTACCAGCGGATGATGGCCCGCCGCAAGGCCGCACGCGGGCAGGCCGCGTCCAGGGGCTACCGGCAGGCGCAGGTGCAGGCCGCGAAGCTGCACAAGAAGGTCGCCCGGCAGCGGCAGGACACCGCCCGCAAATGGGCCAAGTCCGTGGTCCGCGACCACGATGCGATCGCCGTCGAGGACTTCCGGCCGAAGTTCCTCGCCAAGTCCACGATGGCGCGCAAGGCGGCGGACGCCGCGATCGGCGCCACCAAGACCGCCCTGATCGAGATGGGTCGCAAGCACGGGCGGGACATTCGCCTCGTCAATCCCGCATATACCACCATGGACTGCGCGTCGTGCGGAGCGAGAACCAAGCACGCACTTCCTCTTTCGGAACGTACCCACACCTGCACCGCGTGCGGAGTCGTGTCCCCCAGGGACAAGAACTCCGCCCGCGTGATGCTCGTCCGGGCTGGTCTCAACCCGGCTGGTGCCGAGGGCGTAAGACCTCCGGGAGCGCTGCTCCCGGAGGCAGCCTGAGCCAGGAATCCCCTCCCTTCAGGGAGGGGAGGATGTCAACATTCCTTGATCGTCAATTCGCCGTGCACCTGCGAGGATCCCGGCACACGACAGAGCCACCTCGCGTGGCTGGAAGGGGAGGGGACTCCGTGTGACCACGGTCGACGCGTACCAGGACCGCTGCGAGCAGCTGTTCACGGCGGGGGGCAACGCGGCCGTGCGGCGCGCCGCCCAGGAGGGCCTGGACGAACTCGGCTCCCACCCCGACCTGTACTGCTGGCTGGCCCTCGGGCATGCGGCCGAGGACGACGACGATCACGACGACCGCGCGGAGGAGGCGTTCCGGGCCGGACTCACGCTCGACGGAGACCACCTCGGGCTTCTCGCCGGCTACGCCGAACTGTGCCTGCGCCGACGCCTTCGAGTACCCCGGCCGTGCCGCCCGCGCCCGTGTCCTCGCCGGGCGCCTCGACGAGCTGGCGCCGGAGTCCGCGGAGGCCCAGCAGGTCGCCGCCGCGCGACGCTGGGCGAACCGCAGTTACTGGGACGAGCTCAGATGGGGCGCGGCCGCCGCCATGGTCACCGGCCACGACACCGAGGAGCAGGCCCGGACCCTCGACGCGGACCTCCAAAAGGGCGGCGGAACGGCGCCGGGGGAAGCGGACACCGTGGACCGCGACGCCATCGTGCGCGCCGCGACCCTTCAGGCGCTGTCCGGCCCCTGGAACGCGCCCGTGCGCTTCCTCGGCGGGCACCGCACGGCCGCCTGGACTGGCTGCGGCATCCTCTGCGTCCTGACCAACACCGTGCTGCGGCAGACCGGAGCCGTCGACTCCTTTGCGCCTGTGGGGCACGCTGTAGGTCGTGCCGCTCCTGATCGTCGACCGCCGCTTCGCCGCCGTCCGCAAGGAGGCGGAGGCCCGGCACATCGCCGCGCTCGAAGCGTCCCTGGCCGGGTGGCGGTGACCGGCGGGCCGATCAGATCTCCTGCTGGGGCCAGCCCAGCAGGCGCGCCCCGATCACGGCCGTCTGCAGGGTGTACCGGTGCATGGGGTCGGCGGGGTTGGCGCCGGTCAACTGGTGGATGCGCTCCAGCCGGTAGGTCAGCGCCCGCACGCTGAGCGACAGCCGGCGGGCCGCCTCGGCGGCGGTGCAGCCGGAGTCGAAGTACACCTGGAGGGTGCGCAGCAGCGGCTCCGCACCGCCGCGGGCGTGCCGCAGCGGACCCAGCGCAGCGAGCACCAGGTCGGCCATGGCCTGCCGGTCGCGGGCCAGCACCGGGTACACGAGCAGGTCGGCGGCGTGCACCACGGGGTCGTCCAGGCCGAGGCGCTCGGCGAGTTGGAGGCTGTTCAGCGCCTCCTCGTAGGAGTGCACGACGCCGCCCGCCCCGGAGCGGGGCCGGCCGATGGCCACCCGGCTGCCGTCCGTGGCGGCGTGGGCCTGCTTGGCGAAGTGCAGCAGGACGTCACGGTCGTCGCCGGGCGCGATGCAGACCAACTGCCCGTTCTTGGTGGCGAGAAGGATGTGCCGGTCACCGAAGCGCGCGATGAGCGCGTTCTCCACGTGCCGGGTCACGGGGTCGGTGTCGTCGTACGCCTCCGGCCCCTCGGCGACGGCCACGGCGTGCGCCCGGGACAGGACCAGCCCGAACCGCTCCGCCCGCTCGGCGAGCCGCCCCAGGTCGCTGCGGCCGTACAGCAGGTCGTCGATGAACTCCCTGCGCGCGGCCTCCTCCTGGCGCACGGCCAGGCGCTGCGCGCGCTCGTAGCCCTCCGCGAAGGCGTCGACGGCCTGTTCGACGGCCGCCAGCACGCTGTCGGGGTGACGCGGTGGGGACGGCCAGTCCTCCCGGGTCGCCCCGAGGTGCGCGCGGACCAGGGTTCGCAGCGTGTGCCCGTGGTCGGCGGCCTGTTCGCCGAGGGCGCGCCGGGACTCGATCTCGTCCCGGGTCAGTCGGCGTCCGGTGGTGGAGACGTCCGAGAGGATCTCCGCGTACCCCTTCAGATACGGCCTCATCGCCTCCGGCTCGCTCACGCCCCCGCCCTCCGTCCCTGGTGCGCCGTCGCCGGCCGGGTGACGGCCGTCGGCATGCAGACCCTAGTGAACTCTGCCGGGAACCGGCAATGCGGAAGGTGTCTCCCCGCTCCATCATGGCCCGTGGGGAGCATCACGGATGGTTGCGGTGCCGCGGTTTTGCCGGATCTCGGCAGGGCCGCGGCACCGCAGCCGACGCTTGTCCCCGCCCGGGCGGTTCGGATGCCGTCAGACCGGCATGATCGTGGCGTCGTCGTGCGGCGGTGGTTCTTGTGGAGGGTGCGGATGCGGCGGCGCCGGGTCTCCTTGGGATTGCTACCGGCCCGAGGGGAGATGCGCGGGGGAGTCCAGGACCTGCGGCACGACATGGCCCTCGCGGTTCAGGGGCGGTGGCGGGTGCCCGTAGTTGATCCGGTGAACGTCATGTTCCTCGCCGGGCGCGGTCCTTGGAGTCCGGACGGCCCGGTGCTCCGCGTTCGGCCGCATGTCCGGCGGTTGGCCCGCACGGGGGACTTCGGCGGTGTTACAGGTGTAAATCATTCCCCAAGGGGCACTCGGGGCTCAGCTCGGCGCGATCGGCGCCGGGCTCCGGTGTGTGGTGCCGGCACTCAGCCTGTTCGTCGCGGTGACCCCGCCGGGTGCGGGCTGCGTGCTCACAGAGGGGACTTGCCATGATCCTGCCGTCCGAGAAGGAACTGCGTGCCGCGCTGGCCCGCTTCGCCGAAGTGCGTTTCGCGCACGACGTGCACCCCACAGCTCACAGCGGTCGCGCCCTCGAGGACGCCACGTACACGCTCTGCGTCATGGTCGGGGCCCGCACGGTCGCCGAGGCGCTGGCGGCGGCGGATGTGCTCCTCCAGCGGTTCGTCGCCGACCGCAAGGCGATCCAGGGGGACAAGACCCTGGCGGCCTGACGGACGAGCCTTTCCTGCCGCCACAATCCCGGGCACGGCGCCGCGCGCGCCGTGCCCTCGTGTCGTTCCAGGGTCGGTGCCGGGTCGGCCGGGAATGAGCGGGCCCCGCCCCGCGTTCCCCCGCACGACCCCCGGGTCCGCCGCTCCTCCTCGCGCCGGCGTCGTCGGCGGGGGAGGGAATGAAACAGCGGGTTCGGTGGTTGAACCCACTGTCTGACATGTTCGAGTCAGTCGGCTCGTGTGCGGACGGAAAGGAAGGACCCCCATGGCACGCAGCACCGCACGTCCCGTCGTGAAGCTGAGGTCGACGGCCGGCACCGGCGTCACGTACGTGACCCGCAAGAACCGTCTCAACGACCCCGACCGACTGGTCCTGCGCAAGTACGACCCGGTCGCCGGCGCGCACGTCGACTTCCGCGAGGAACGCTGACGCCCGCGTCCCCATCCGAACCACGGCAGGCCCCGGCGAAAGGACATCCCATGAGGCCCGGCATCCATCCCGACTCCCGTCCCGTCGTCTTCCGTGACCGCGCGTCGGGGCACGTCTTCCTCACCCGTTCCACCCTCGACTCCGCACGGACGATCGAGTGGGAGGACGGCCAGATCTACCCGCTGGTGGACGTCGAGGTCTCCTCGGCGAGCCACCCGTTCTACACCGGTACCTCGCGCGTCATGGACACCGCCGGACGCGTCGAGCGGTTCGAGCGGCGCTACGGCCGTACCGCCGCCGCCCGCTGACGAGGGACACACCGGTCCGCCCAGTCCGAGAGGAGACCGCGATGAAGGTGCGCAACTCACTGCGCTCGCTGAAGGCCAAGCCCGGCGCCCAGGTGGTGCGCCGCCGCGGCGTGACGTACGTGATCAACAAGAAGGACCCGCGCTTCAAGGCCCGCCAGGGCTGAGCGTCGAGCCCACGGCATCGGCCCGGCATCCGCGTCCGCGCGGGTGCCGGGCCGTCGTCATGTCAGGGAGCCGTCAGAACCGGGGAGCCGGGGCCTGGCTCTCCACCATCTCCGCGGCCTCCCGTGCCGTCGCGACCGACGGAGGGGAGCCCGCGAGCGGCTGCCGTGCCGTCTCCTTCGTGAACGCCACGGCGACCACACCGACCAGCGCCGCGGCCATCGCGTAGTAGGCGGGCATGAGGTCGCTCCCGGTCGCGGAGATCAGGGCCGTGATCACCAGTGGCGTGGTGCCGCCGAACAGGGACGCGGAGAGGTTGTAGCCGACGGACAGGGAGCCGTAGCGGACCTGGGTCGGGAACAGCGCGGGCAGGGTCGCCGACATGGTGCCCAGCAGACACACCAGCGACAGGCCCAGCATCAGCATCCCGGCGGCCACGGCCACCAGGCTGCCCTGCCTGACCAGCAGGAACGACGGCAGGGAGAGGAAGAGGAAGCCGAGCATCCCCGCCATGAGGAGGGGCTTGCGGCCCACCCGGTCGCTGAGCCTGCCCACCTGGCTGATGACCAGCATCAGGACCACCATGGTCGCGATCAGGACCAGCAGACCGTGCGTCTCGGAGTAGCCCATCTCGTCCGACAGGTACGTCGGCATGTACGACAGGAGCATGTAGTCGGTGATGTTGTAGGCGCCGACGAGGCAGATGCAGAGGATCAGTGCCGGCCAGTACTGCCGGAAGATCTTCTTCAGGTCTCCGGTGGCCGTCGTCTCCACGCTGGAGGCGGCCTCGGAGGCGCGGTGCGTCGACTCGTCCCCCAGCTTCTGGAAGGCGGGCGTCTCGTCCAGCTTCAGTCGCAGGTAGAGCCCGACCAGCCCGATGGGCCCGGCCACCAGGAACGGCACCCGCCAGCCCCACGCCTCCATGCCGCCGCTGCCCAGCGCCGACGTCAGGATCGTCACGAGGCCGGCCGCGCCGACGTACCCGGCGAGCGTCCCCAGCTCCAGGAAGCTGCCGAAGAAGCCGCGCCGCTTGTCGGGCGCGTACTCGGCGATGAAGGTCGACGCCCCGCCGTACTCGCCGCCGGTCGAGAAGCCCTGCACCAGCCGGAAGAGGATCAGCAGCACCGGGGCCCAGAAGCCGATCGTCGCGTACGACGGGATCAGGCCGATGGCGAAGGTGCCGATCGCCATGAGGATCATCGTCAGGGCGAGGACCTTCTTGCGTCCGATCTTGTCGCCCATCGGTCCGAAGACCATGCCGCCGATGGGACGCACCAGGAACGACACCGCGAACGTCGCGAACGACGACAGCAGCTGCACGGTCTCGTTGCCCGACGGGAAGAAGACGTGCCCCAGGGTGACCGCGAGATAGCTGTAGATCCCGAAGTCGAACCACTCCATGGCGTTGCCGAGGGAGGCGGCCTTCACCGCCCGCTTCACGGCCGCCTCGTCGGTGACCGTGATGTCCGTACGCCGAAGCGGAGGGTTCCGGCGGCGCTTCACGGCCCTGAAGAGCGTGCGGTGACGCCGGACGGCCCCCGGATCGGTATCGGTCTCGACCAGGTCCGAGTCGCTGACCGCCATGAGGGGTCCTTTCTGCCGAGCGCTGATGTGCAGAGCCTCGCCTGCTCAACCGCGCCGCTCGCAAACACGGCGACCGTCCGATGTCGTCGCCGTCACGTCGGCGCCCGGCCGGGTGTCCCGTCGGTCCCGCCGCGGTCCTCCCGTCTTCGCGTCCGCGGCGCGGACCACCCGAACGAAGCCGCCTCCCGCGGGTGCGGGCGGCACCGTCAGGGCCGGGCCCCGCGGTCCGCGTCGCTGTCCTGGCGGAGCTGGTCGGCGTGACTGGTGAGGTCGTCGATCCGGGTGGCGAGCTGGGGGTGGTGGTCGCGCAGATGGGGCTCGGTGTCCGTCAGGGGCGCCAGCAGCAGCGCGGCGTCGTCGTCGGCCAGGGCGTGCGCGAGCCGCCGCAGCGGCGGGAGCGCGGCCTCCGGCAGATCGGGCAGCGCGGCGATCTGGCCGGCGAGGCTGCGCAGCTCACCGGCGTGGTTCCGGGCCCACGCGGTCACCTTGCGGTCGGCGGCGCGCCGGTCCCGGGTGGCCTTCACGCGCTGCTCGCGTGTGTCGCCGTCACCGCCGGGGCGCCCCCGCAGATAGCGCCGCTCGGCGGCCTGGCGGCTCGCGACGCCGAGCGGGCCGGCGAGGTCCGCCCAGCTGGCGCCGGCCGCGCGGGCGGTCTCGATCAGGCTGGGCTCCCACTGCGCGAGCTGGTGCCGTACGTCGCGCAGCAGCACCAGGACGGCCAGGGCCTGGTCCGGGGCCGGCGGGGTGTCGCCCGCGTCGCCCGCCGGGCCGGTCCGCGCGGAGCGCACCGCGTCCGTCATGGCGCGCAGTGCCGTCTCCGCCGCCAGGAAGGACGCGGGGGTGCAGTCGGCGGATCGCTCGTCGGGCGTCGGCACGGCCCTCCTCCTTCGTTCCGGGACTCGTCATCACCTCGATGACATCTGGTTTGTCATCGTTCCGATGACATGCTACAACCAAGACAGGTGAACCGCATGGGCAGCGAGTACTGCCCGACACACAGGAGGTGTTTTGCCGATGTTGATGCGCACCGACCCCTTCCGTGAACTGGACCGGCTCACCGAGCAGGTCTTCGGTACGTCCGGCACCTGGTCGCGCCCGGCGGCGATGCCGATGGACGCCCACCGCGAAGGCGATGTCTACGTGATCGAGCTGGACATCCCCGGTGTGAGCCCGGACGCGATCGACATCGACGTCGAACGGAACATGCTGACCGTCCGGGCCGAGCGCCGGCCGAGCACCGCGGACGACGTCCGGATGGAACTCTCCGAGCGGCCGCTGGGCGTCTTCTCCCGCCGCGTGATGCTCGCCGACACGCTGGACACCGAGAACATCGAGGCCGAGTACGACGCCGGGGTCCTCACCCTGCGCATCCCGATCGCGGCGCGCGCCAAGTCCCGCAAGATCGTCGTCGGCGGACCGTCACGGCGCAAGGAGCTCTCCGCCTGATCACCGCCTGATCAGCGACTGATCGGCGACGCCTGCCGGCGCCGTACGCCCCGCGGGGCCGGTGCCCGCCCGCCGGGCCACCGGCCAGGCGGGCGGGCACCTCGGCGCACACCCGGCACTCGGGCGCGGCAGGCGCGTCCGGGGCCCTCGCGGCCCGGACGCGCCGCCCGTGCCCGCCTTCCCGGTCACCGCCGGGAGCGACCAGGGCGCAAAGCTCGCACAGGATCGTCCGTGCGCCCCCAGGTCCCCGCGTCCCGCCCCGCGATGTGCGCGCGGGGACACCCACGCACGAGCGGAGCCCGCCCGCCCGTCGACGGCGACGGCCCTCGGCCCCGGCCGCCCGCGCGGGCCCACCGAGGCTCCCCGACACGAAAGGCACGCCACCTCACATGACCGCGCAGCTCCACGACCGCCGTGACGCCGCGACGACCTACGACGCCCTGCTGGCCAAGGTGCGCTACGAGGGCGCCTACCCCACCCGGGAGCGGGCCGAGGAGGTGACGCTCCACGTCCTCGCCGCGCTGGGCCGCCAACTCACCGGCGACGAACGCGTCGAACTGGCCGCCCGGCTGCCGCTGCCGGCCGCCCTGGAGTTCACCGGACAGGTGCCCGCCACCGAGCAGTCGACCGGCTGGGGCTTCGTGAAGGACCTGGCGCGCCGGACCGGCACCACCCCCGCGGTCGCCCGCTGGAACACCGGCACCGTCTTCAACGTCGTCGCCCACGTGATCGGCCCTGACCTGGTGGACCGCATCCTCGACCAGCTGCCCGAGGGCTACGCCCTGCTGTTCGGGCGGCCCGAGCTCCAGCCGCGCCGGCGCCCCGAACGGCAGGCCGCCTGAACCGGACCGGCGGCGGACGGCCCGCCCGGGAGAGGTCGAGGACCCCGCGAATTCGTCAAGGTGTTCCATTTGTGGAGGGCGGCAGGTTAGGGTCATTCCGAACGATCTTGTACGGAGGTGTGTCGGGATGGACGACACTGCGCCCGCCCGCCGGGGCCGCCCCCCGGGTCCCCGCGCACCCGCGGGGGAGTTGACGAACCGCCAGGCGGACATCGTCCGCTTCATCACCGAGACGGTCGAACGGCAGGGATACCCGCCGTCCATGCGGGAGATCGGCCAGGCCGTCTCCCTCGCCAGCACCTCTTCCGTCGCGCACCAGCTGATGGCGCTCGAACGCAAGGGCGTCCTCTACCGCGACCCACACCGCCCCCGCGCCTACCAGGTGCGGCCCTCCTGGGCACCCGACCTCGGCGTCACCGGCACCGCCCCGGTCGAGGTGCCCCTGGTGGGCCGTATCGCAGCCGGCGCGCCCCTGCTCGCCGCCGAAATGATCGAGGACGTCTACACGCTGCCCCGCCAAGTCGTCGGCGACGGCGACCTGTTCGCCCTGACGGTGTCCGGCGACAGCATGATCGAGGCCGCGATCTGCGACGGCGACATCGTCACCGTCAAACGCCAGGACAGCGCCGACCACGGCGACATCGTCGTCGCCCTCCTCGACGACGAGGCCACCGTCAAGGTGCTGCGCCGCCAGGACGGGCGGGTGTGGCTCATGCCGCGCAACCCCGCCTACGACCCGATCCCCGGTGACGACGCCCGCATCCTCGGCAAGGTGGTGGGCGTCCTGCGCCTGCTCTGATCGCCCGGCCGCGCCGGCGACCGCCCCTTCCCGGGAGCGGGACACCCCCGCACCTGCGCGAGCGGCCTCCCAGTGCGTCTGTGATACATTCGGAGTTCGGCCTTCTTCGCCATTCGGTCGGTTGTTGGAAAAACAGCAGCTTCGCCAAGGCGCCTGTCCCCGCCCATCACCGACCCGACCGCAGCATGTCGCCCGGTGCCGTTTCCGGCACATGGGACGACTCCACGGCCCCCGCCGCTCTCCGCCTGAGGCGAGCGATTCCCCGGGGCTCAGGTCGCATCATCCCTGGCCGCGCTGCACGGCGGGGAGAGGAGCGACCATGACCGACACGGCCGCGGATGTCCTACCGGACTCCGCACGCCCATCGCCCACGCCCACCCGCTCCCTGTCCGAACTGGAGCGGCTGGCGCTGCTGGCCGACACCACCGCCCAGCTCATCTCCAACAACGACGTGGAAGAGGCGCTGCGCCGGGTGGTGCAACTCGTCCTGCCCCGGCTCGCCGACTGGGCCGTCATAGACCTCATCACCGACAAGGGCGATGTGAACCGGCACCTCGTGGTCCAGGCCGACGGGACGAGGCTCACCGCGCGCGAGGACCTGCAGGGCCCCATGCCCCCCGTCTGCGAGGCGTCTCCCATGCCGCTCTCCCGGGCCCTGCGCGGCGTGGCGTCCAACATCGCCGGCCCCGAGACCTACCAGGGAACCCCCGACAGCGGCATCGCCGTCGAGCAGCGCCGGCTGTTCCAGGTCACCGGCATCAAGACCGCCGCCATAGCCCCCATCCGCGGCCCGCGCGAGGTCCTGGGCGCCATCACACTCGCCCGCTCCGACCGGCCCCAGGCCTTCACCACCGCCGACCTCGCCCTGCTCCAGGACATAGGGCGGCGCATCGGCCTGGCCCTGGAGAACGCCCGCCACTTCCAGCGCCAGCGCCAGGTCGCCGAGACCATGCAGCGCTACCTGCTGCCCCAACTGCCGCGCCTGCCCGGCGTGCAGATGACCGCGCGCTACCTCTCGGCGCCCGACGCCTCGTACGTCGGCGGCGACTGGTACGACGCCTTCCCGCTGCCCTTCGGGGACACGGCCCTGGTCATCGGCGACGTCGTCGGCCACGACCTCGAGGCGGCCGCCGGAATGGCCCAACTGCGCAACATGCTGCGCGCGTTCACCTGGTCCCAGGACCGGCCCACGCACCACACGGTCCAGCTCCTCAACGACGCCATGCGGCAGATCAGCGACGTCCGGATGACGACGATGATCCTCGCCCGGCTGGCCGCGGACACCGACGGCACATGGAAGCTGCGCTGGACCAGCGCCGGCCACCCGCCGCCCCTCCTCATCGGCCGCGACGGCCTCACCCAGTACCTCACCGAGGCCAACGGCATGCTCCTCGGGATGCCGTCACCACGGCCGAGAACCGAGGCCCGGCTCACCCTCCCCCCGCAGTCCACGCTCGTGCTCTACACGGACGGCCTCGTCGAGTCCCGCCGCCGGCCCCTGGACGCTGGCCTGGAGAACCTGCGCCGGCACGCCGCCTCACTCGTCCACCGCGACCTGGACGACTTCGCCGACCAGCTGCTGCGACGCGCCCGGCCCGACGACAACGACGACGACGTCGCCCTGCTCGCCCTGCGCCTGCCGTCGTGACCGCGGGCGGCCCGCCCCCGCGTGGCAGGATGGCGGCATGGAACGAGTGCTCGGCATCGGCGGATACTTCGTGCGAGCCGGTGACCCGGCGGCCCTGAGCGCCTGGTACCGCGACTGCCTCGGCCTGGACGCCGACGAGAACGGCGTGTGGCGGCAGGAGGCCGGCCCGACGGTGTTCGCCGCCTTCGACTCCGGAACCGACTACTTCGGCTCCCGCTCCCAGGGCATCATGCTCAACTTCCGGGTCCGCGACCTCGACGCCATGCTGCACCAGCTTCGCGCCAAGGGAGCCGACGTCGCGGAGGAGACGCAGGACATGGCCGGCGTCGGCCGGTTCGGCTGGGTCACCGACCCCGAGGGCAACCGGATCGAGCTCTGGCAGCCCGCCTGACCGCCGGCGCGTGAGCCCTGATGCCCTGCGGGTATCACAGACGCCGAAAGAGGTCTTGGACGCGGTTCCGCCCCCGGACGCAGGCTGGTCCACGAAGCCACCCGGCACGGCGACGCGACAGGAGCCACGACCATGAAGACCTTCCTCACCGGCGGATCCGGATATATCGGCAAGGCCAAGATCAGCGCCCTCGTCCGCCACGGACACACGGTGGAGGCGCTGGCCCGCACCGACCGGGCCGCCGACACCGTCCACGCCCTCGGAGCGACGCCCGTACGCGGCGGACTGGGCGACCTCGACGTCCTGAACCGGGCCGCGGCCCGGGCCGAGGCGGTGGTCCACCTCGCCCAGGCCACCACCGGCGCCGAGGACCTCGCCGCCGCCACCGCCCTTCAGGACGGTAACGGCAGCGGCCCGTACCTCCACACCGGCGGCACCTGGGTCCACGGCGACACCGACGGCGTCGCCGACGAGAGCGCCCCCTGGAACCCACCGTCCCTCGTCGCCTGGCGCCGGCCCGTCGAGGAGGCCGTGCTGGCCCGCGCCGAGCAGGGCGGCCGTCCCGTCCTGATCCGCCCCGGCCTGCTGTACGGCGGCGAGAACCGCCTGATCGACACGTTCTACGGCACCCCCGGCAAGGCGGCCGGAGCCGTCCCCTGCATCGGCGACGGCGGCAACCACTGGCCGCTCGTCCACATCGACGACATCGCCGAGCTGTACGTCGCCGCGCTGCGGGCCGAGCCGGGCGCCGTGTACGTGGGCGTGGGCGGCATCAACCCCACCGCGAGGGACTGCTCCCTGGCCGTGGCGCACGCCGTCGGCCTCGACGGCAAGATCGTCACGCTCACGCCGGACCAGGCCCGCGCACAGATGGGCCCCGTCGCGGACGCCTTCGCCCTCGACCAGCAGTTCACCCCCGCACGGGCCGAGGCGGAGCTCGGCTGGGTCCCGGCCCACACCGACCCGCTGTCGGTCCTGGCCGGAGCATGACCTGAGCGACCGGGGCGGCGGCGCCCGCCACCAGGAGGGATGAGTTCCTTGGACCTCGATCTGCGCAAGCTGCGGTATTTCGTGGCCGTGGCCGAGGAACTGCACTACGGGCGGGCGGCCGAACGGCTGCACATCGCGCAGCCGGTGCTGTCCCGGCAGATCCGGAGCCTGGAGGACGACCTGGGCGCCGAGGTCTTCGACCGGAGCCGGCGCGGCACCCGGCTCACCCCGGCGGGCCGGCAGCTCCTCGAGGACGCCGTCCCCCTGCTCGCCTCCGCCGAGGCCCTGCGCCGGCGCGTCACCACGGCGGCACGCGACACGCCGACCCTCACCGTCGGCTTCATGCCCGGCATCACCGTCACCCCGGCGACGGCGGCCTTCGCCGGACGGCACCCGGGAGTCGACGTCCGCCTGCTGCGCACCAGTTGGGCCAGCCAGGTGGAGGTGCTGCCCGACGGACGGGCGGACATCGGGGTCGTCCGGCTGCCCGTCGACCGCCAGGGCCTCGAGGTGCGGCCCCTCTTCCAGGAGCCCCGTGTCGTCATGCTGCCGCTGGGGCACCCCCTGGCCGGCCGCGCCGCGCTGTCCGTCGCCGACCTGGCCGCCGAGCATCTGCTCCAGGACCCGGACGCCGTACCCGAATGGCGTGACGTGGCACGGGAACTGCGCGACGGGCACCGCCCAAAGGTGCCGGTGATCCACCAGGTCGAGGAGAAGCTGGAGCTGGTGGCGTCCGGCGCGGGCATCTGCGTGCTGCCGCTGTCCACCGCCACGTTCTACACCCGGTCCGACGTGGTGCCCGCACCGGTGCGGGACATCGGCCCCAGCGAGGTGGCGCTGGCCTGGCCGGCCGCCCGCCGCTCCCCCCTCGTGCACGACTTCGCCGAGGCCGCGCTGGAAACCATGGGCGAGCCCCACGGCGACGGACCCGAGCAGACCTAGGGGGGTGTCGCGCCGATCATGCCGGGCTCCCCGGCGTCTGGCAGGACAGACACCCCCTGGAACCGCAGACCCTCCCTGGAACCACAGACACCCCCCGGAACCATCGTGGCGCCCATGCCCGCCCCGCGGACGGCGAGCACCGGCCCCGGCCACGTACGGGTTCGGAGTTCGGCCACGGCGACCCTGGCCGATGGCCGCGACGGTGCCGAGCGGCCGACCGGCGGGCCTTCCGTCATGCTGGAGACGTCGGCACCTCCCAGGCGACAAGGAGCGGACATGGCCAACGACACGGTCGGACGATTCCTCGCGGCCTTGGACCCGGAGCACCGCCGAGCGGTCGGCGACAGGTCGCGGCAGGAGCAGGAACGCCTCGCGGCGGCATGGGAGTGGGAGCTGGAGTTCGACGACGAGCTCGACACCCTGGACGAACTTTCCCCGCCCGCGGCGGAGGCGGAGGCGGCCCACCGCGTGCTGCAGCGAGAGGACCAGTAGCCACCCGTGCCGCGCGTCGCCGCGCCCCTGGCGGGTCTCGGCGGCGCACGGCACTCCGAGGACGTCCTCGGCGCCTTCTCCATGGAACGGCTGGGCTCGCGGCAGGTCGGCGGCGGCATCTTCGACGATGTGACCTGGTCGGCGCCCGGTTCGACGGGCTCGGTCTCCGTCGAGGCGCGGATCACCGTCGAGATCACCGATGCCACCGGTACGCCCAGGGTGGCCGAGTCCGAGACGTACGCCTCGTACGGCGCCGAGCCGCACGCGAAGTGGGGTCGCGTGCGGCCCGGCTGCCCGGGGCCCCGCGGGTCAGGGCTGGTGGGGGAGGGAACGGCAGTTGGAGGTGGCCGGGGTGCCGGAGAGGCGGTCCGTCAGCCAGGCGATGGCGTTGCCCTGGTCGAGGAGCAGCGGCGCCACGTGGTTGGTGAGCAGCCCGTCGCCGAGGTTGGGCAGCCGTATGGGCTTGTAGGTGACGTCGGCGCCCTTCGCGCACCAGTCGACCGCGAGCTGGCGTGCCTGGCCGTGCGGCACGATGTCGTCCTTCACGCCGGTGGCCACGCGGACCGGGGCGGCCGGGGTGCGGAGGCCGATGCGCTGGTCGTCGAGGACCTTCTGCATCAGGGGCTCGGCCTTCACGATGTCGTCGAGGGACTTGCCGCTGGTCGTCCACGAGGTGCTCCTGCGGAAGCCGTAGCCGAGGATGGCGTCCCCGACGCAGGCCGTGGAGAGGTCGGCCAGTGCCCTGCGGCCCGCGCTGTTGAGGTGCGCGTCGGCGATGGCCCGCAGTTCGGGCGTGTTCTGCAGGAACCCGTTGATCGACCAGCCGAGGGCGCCGGCCAGTGCAGTGCCGTCGATGCCTCTGGTCACCGCGACGAGGTCGGCGGGCGGTGCGCCCGAGTAGGCGCCGGCCAGGGCGACGTCGGGGGCGTACGTGGGCTGGAGTTCGGCGGCCGAGGCGCTGGCGCCGCCTCCCTGGCTGTAGCCGTACAGGCCGACGGGGGAGTCCGCGGAGACGGAGGACCGGGGCAGGGCACGGGCCGCGCGCACGGCGTCGAGCAGGGCGTGGCCGCCCTCGACGCGGTTGACGTAGGTGTGCAGCCGGTCGGTGGCGCCGAGCCCGACGTAGTCAGTGACGACGACGGCGACGCCGGTGGCCAGCAGCCGGTGGACGGCGATGTCCTCGTAACCCACCGACATGGTCTGCCCGTTGAAGGAGATCGGCTTCTCCAGGCCGAGGGACGCGGCGCACTGGTCGCCCTGTCCCATGGTGCCGGGGGCCAGGGCGACGACGGGACGCGGGCCGCCGCCCTTCCAGCGGGCCGAGGGCTCGATGTAGGCGCCGGTGACCGCGACGGGCCGTCCGTTGGCGTCGGTCGACTTGTACATCAGGCGGGTCGCGGTGCCGGGCAGCGGGCGGCCGTCGAGCCCGGGGAGGCTGAGGGCCAGGCGCAGCGGTTCGGTGCGGACGATCGCCCCGTCGGCGGCGGGCAGGGTGGCGGGCGGCTGATAGAAGGCGGGGATCGGCACGCCGCGCGAGACGACGGGGCCCGGTTCCGTGGCCCCGGCGGGGATGGCCTGGGCGCCCAGGCAGGCGGCGACGGCCAGGGCGCACAGGAGGCTGCGTGCGCCGGGCGTGTGGTGGGTGGGAGCTGATCTGACCGGGGGCTCGGGGGCGTGGGTCGGCGCGGCGTGCGTCATGCGGCTCACTCCTTGCTTCGTCGAAGGGCGCGTGGCCTCGGTCCCGGAGGCACGTGGGGAGAACGACGAGAGAACCGGCTCGCGTGGCGGGGGACTTACTTGCGAGTCAGCTACTGGAGAGTAGGAGTGCGTGTCACTCAGTGACAAGACGTCTGCATGTGTCATTTGTGGGCGGCACTATGCTGCGGTGATCGGTGACGCAGTGAGATGGGGCGGCGACAGTGGGCAAGGCATCCGGAACCGTGACCGCGATGAGTGAATCGGCGGTCGCGCTGCCGCTGGCCGAACGCCGCAGAGCCGCCCTCCGGTTGGAGATCGCCCGAGCGGCGGTGGGCCTGTTCGCCACCCAGGGGGTGACCGGGACGACCGGCGAGCAGATAGCCCAGTGCGTGGGCATCTCGGCCCGCACACTGTGGCGTCACTTCCCGACCAAGGAGAGCTGCGTACGCCCGCTGCTGACCGCCGGGCTCGACGCCGCCACGGACCGGCTACGCCACTGGCCGCCCCAGGTACGGCTGCTGGACTACCTCACCGACTCGTGCCGGCGGGGGACGCTTCCCCCCGTCGACCCAGCCGTCCTGGACCTGATCCGTATGACCGTCGACGAACCGGCGCTGCGGGCCGTCTGGTTGCAGGCCCACGAGGACGCCCTGTCCGTCATCGCCGGACTCCTCGCCGGCCGGGCCGGCACCGGCGCCGACCGGCTGCAGGTGAAGGTGCACGCCAGCATGGTCAACGGGGCACTGCGGCTCGCGGCGGAGGACTACGCGGCGAAGTGCGCGAACGGCGGTGAGGCATCGGCGGAGGCGCTCGCCGCCTGCCTCCACGCGGCGCTCCGTGCGGTCACCGAAGGACTGCCCTATTGAACTCGGCGTCCCGCACCCGGAAAAGGCCGCCAGATCACCCGGTTCCGGCCTGAACGGAACCGGCCTCCCGGCCGTATTCTTACCCGATCGGGGGACGGGTCCGGCCGGACCTCCCGGTCTTCATCGGTGTGGGCACACGGTCGCGCGGACGGCGGCCACGGGGGAACGAGGACGACGATGACGGCGGCGACCAACGAGATCCGGACCGGCACCCTCCCACCGGTGGCCGTGGCCCGCCGGGTGATGTGGGCGTTCGTCCTAGTCAACGTGGTGATCGTCGAGTCGCTGTTCATCGGTGCCGGTTCCGGCAAGAACGACGTGCTGACCGTCGCCAAATTCTTCGGACTGCACGCCGCACTGCTGATGTTCCTCCAGCTGCTGCTGGTGGCCCGGCTGCCCTGGCTGGACCGCCGGATCGGAATGGACCGGCTCACGGTGTGGCACCGCTGGGTCGGCTTCACCCTGCTGTGGACCGTCCTCACCCACGCCACCCTCGTCGTCCTCGGCTACGCCACCCTCGACGACACCACCATGGCCAAGACGTTCGTCGCGCTCAGCGGCGTCCCGGCCTCCCTGCTCGGCATGCTCGCCGCCGCCGTACTCGTGGTCGTCGCCGCCGTCTCCACCCGGCCCCTGCGCCGGCGCCTGCCGTACGAGGTCTGGCACGGGCTGCACCTCACCCTCTACGTCGCCCTCGGCCTCGCGTTCGTGCACCAGTTGCAGGAGACGACGACCTTCACGTCGTCGGCGTTCGCCACGGCCTACTGGTGGCTCCTGTGGCTGTTCGCCTTCGGCGCGCTGCTGACCGGGCGCCTGGTCCTGCCTCTGTGGCGCAACGCCTACCACCGGTTCACCGTGTCGGCCGTCGTGCCCGAGTCGGACAGCGTGGTCTCCGTGTACGTCACCGGCCGGCACCTCGACAAACTCCCCGCCCGCGCCGGGCAGTTCTGCATCTGGCGGTTCCCCGGACACCACCACTGGTGGCTCGCCAACCCCTTCTCGCTCTCCGCGGCCCCCGACGGGCGCGGACTGCGCCTCACCGCCAAGGCGGTCGGCAGCGCCAGCGCCGGCCTGCGGAACCTCCCCGTCGGCAGCCGCGCCTTCGTCGAGGGTCCCTACGGCGCCTTCACCGCCCTGCACCGCACCCGGCCCGGCGCCCTGCTCATCGCCGGGGGCGTCGGCATCACCCCGGTCCGGGCCATGCTGGAGGAACAGACCACCGGTGACGTCGTCGTCCTGTACCGCGTCCGCGGCGAGGCCGACGCCGTCCTCCTGGACGAGGTGCGCCGGCTGGTGGAGCAGCGCGGCGGACGGCTGCACCTGCTCACCGGCCGGACCGGCGAGGCCGGGGCGCCGCCGTTCGCCGCGGACAGCCTGCGCCGGCTGGTGCCCGACGTCACCGAACGCGACGTGTACGTGTGCGGCCCCCCGGCCATGACGGCCGCCGTCCTCTCCGGCCTGCGGGACCTGCGGGTGCCCGCCCACCAGGTGCACGCGGAGAAGTTCGGCCTGGCCTGACCCGGAGCACGTCCGGGCGGCAGGGACCGCCCCTGCCCGCGTACACCGAAAAACCGGTGGAAGCGCCCGGCGGCCATCACTACCGTGCTGCCCGGCCCCACCGCCGGACGAAGGACGTGCCGTTGTACGCCGTGTGAGACCTCCCGACTGCTGATGTGTCGCGCGTCGCCCCTGTGCGCCGCGCCCCTTCCTGCTGCGGACTTCTCACTGAAACCGGTGTACTTCTGTGCTCCAGACCTGGGTGGTCGCACCCACCTGCCTTCCGCATGTCCTCCGCCGCTGCCCCACCTGCGCGTCCCCGCGCTCGCGGCCGAGCGGCAAGTTCCGCGTCAACGCCCACCACAAGCTCCTCGACGCCTGGCTCCTCGTGCTCTGCGCATCCTGCGGCCGCACGGCGGGACTCACCGTCCTGGAGCGGGCGAACGTACGCTCCGTACCCGCGGCCCTGCTGGACCGCATGCACGCCAACGACCTGAGCCTGGTGGCCGAGGTGCTCCAGGACCCGGTCGTGCGGCGCCGCAACCGCGTCGGCCTCGACTGGGCCGGCGCCTGGCACCTCCACACCGGCGACCCGGGACCGCTCGACTCCGAGGTCGTCGACGTCGCGGTGCGCTTCGCCGCACCCATCCCCGTCCGGCCGGTCCGGCTGATCGCCGACGGCTGTGGCCTCCCCAGGGCCGAGGTCGAACGACTCGTCGAGGAGGGGAGGCTGGTCTCCGCAATCCGCCTGACCGGCAGGGTCTCGGACGACTTCACGTTCACACTGAAGCGCTGAAGCCCCGGAGCGGCCTGCTGCGGGCCCGGCGCGGGCCCCGGGGGCCGGGGGATCAGGGGCCTGTCCGAGCGTTTCCACGTCGGACAGGCCCGCCCGGCCCGCGCCCTCTGCCGGGGCTCAGGACAGTGGAGGCAGCTCTCCGCCGGAGGCACCGCCGTCCGACGACAGCGTCTCCTTGATGGCACGCAACAGGGACCGCCGCTCGACGACCTGCGCGCCCCGGGCCTCCGCCAGCGGTTCCGGTCGATGCCCGAAACCCGCGGGGAGCACGGGCAGTCCGAGCGCCGTCATCACCTCGTCCAGGTGCCGCCGGGCATCTGCGGTGCCCCGCAACGCGGCGGCGAGGGGGCGGTGGTCGTCCTTGCCGTACGCCGCAGCCAGAGCGGTCGCCCGCTCCGCCGCCTCCTGCTGGGTCGGCATCTCCGCCGGATCCGCCCACCACACATGGGCCGTCACGAGACGGCCGTCGCGCAGGAGCCGCAAGGTGTAGTCGGCGCCCTCCTTGGCGGCGACCAGGACCGGCCACGTCTCCCCGCGGCTGAACGTCGTGGCGAGGCGGGCCAGTTCGCCCTCGCCGAGCAGCGTCGACCGGAGGCCCTTGCGCCGGCCGGGCGGCTCCGTCGAGGGCGCCGTCTCGACGAACGTGCCGCCGCCCGGTGCCGGAGCCAGGCGCATGGCCGTCCCGGTGATCAGGACGGCCTCACGGACGTCGGACAGAGAAGCACGCACGTGCGCCACGGCCAGGGCCGCGGGAAGGACTGCCGGAGTCTCCGCGGCCGCTGATGCCGGGGCGCGGCCGGGAGCCGGGACGCTGCCGCGGAAGTACGGCGTCCGGCGCGCGACATGAACCCGTACCCCCTGCCGCATCTGCAGGAACACCTCACGGGAGTCCCCGAGGTAGGCCCAGGGGAACATGCGCGCGTCCGTGCCGATCAGCCGGAAGACGTCCAGGGCGTCGGCCTCGCGCCCGGAGCGGATCAACGCGAGCGCCAGGTGGTTGCGGAAGCCCGCCGCCCGTCGATCGCCCGGCTCGTACCCACCGGACAGCTCCAGGCCCGCCTCGACGATCGCCTCGATCCGTGACCAGGGCACCGGCCCTTGCTCCACACCCGCCTCGTGTTCGAGCGCGTACTCGGTCACCGCGTGCAGCGGAAGCCCCCGCAGCGGCGATCCCTCCGGGGCCGCGGCCGCCGCCGACTCGGCGAACGCGAACATCTCCGCGTGCGAGCCGTACCACTTCTGCGCCAGGTACTGCACCGCGCGCGCATGCAGGCCCACATGATGCGGATCCGCCGCCCGCCCGCGGTCGAGGTACGCCTCGAACACGTCCCGTGGGGCGCCCAGCCCCATGGCGTGGGCGATGAACACCCGCCATGGCACCGGATCCCCGGGGTTGAGGTCGGCGGCCGCGCGCAGCACGGGCTCGGCGTCGCGCAGCACCGCGTGGAAAGCCTGGAACTGCTCCCGCGACACGTGGCGCGCCCGTGCGGCCGTACGGATCTCCCAGGCGCGGTCGATCGCCGACTCCGCGGCGACGAGGGCGGCATCGGGGTCGCCGGGCCGAGCCTCACGCCACTCCTCGAACCACCCGGTGTGATGCAGCGCGAGCTCGGCGAGGCCCGCGCTGCAGCGGCCGCGCTCCTCCCAGTCCCGGTCGGCGCGCGTCCGTGCCATCAGTTCGGCCGCGGGCTCCCAGGCCCCCGACCGCGCCGCGTCGAGGGCGGCCCGTAGAGCGGCGTCCGGCGCGTCCACCTCGACCGCTGCGTCCGGCTGCAGTCCCTCGCCGGTGGCGGCGAAGTGCCGCACCATCCTCGGCAGCGTGAAAACGCCCGGCAACCCGCCCACGACCAGCCCCTTCCCGACGGCCGTACGGCCGCGCCCGTCGATCACCGACGGGCGAACCCTACCGAGCGGCCGGTCGGGGAGGGCCGGGGGGCTCAGCAGCCGCCGCAGTTGTAGAAGGTGACGTCCCAGTGGTTGCCCTCGTCGGCATACACGTTGCCGGCGCCGGAACGCCACTGCGGGGCCCCGTCGCCGCGCACACCGATGTAGGTGAAGGTGTTCTTCACGTAGTTGGTCACGCACGTGCTCTTGCTGAAGTCCAGTTTGTAGCCGTTCCAGTGCGAGTACGTCCCGGAGGCGTGTCCGGTCTCGGTGCCGCCGGTGATGTTCAGCGCGCAGCCGCTGGCGCCCTTGAGGGTCTGGGCCCCCTGGGCGGTGGCGAGGTTGAGCTGCTCGAACGACGTACACGTGGAGACGTTGCGGTCGGAGCAGCCGCCGGACGAGGACCAGGTGATGCCGACCTGCCGGAACATCGAGGTGGCGGTGGAATGACTGATCTTGCTCACGGCCGACGCCTCACCCGCGGTGCCGAGGACGGCGACACCGGGGGCGACGACGAGGGCGAGTGCGGTGAGTGCCGACCGGAGCTTCGGCGAGGGAGCGACCTTCATGTGTCAGAGCCTTCCTGCTGGGGCCGTGTTTCCTGTGGGGCGGGGCGGCGGTGCAGGTGGTGCAGGTGGTGCTGTGACGATGGTGCCCTTGTCTACGCGCGTTGGCCAGAGGACAAAAGGGGCCGGCGGGGAGAGGAGCCGCCGGCTCGGATCAGGCGAGCCAGTAGTAGGGCAGGCGCAGGAGTTCGGCGGCCCGGGCGGCGACCGCCTCGGCATGGGGAGGGACGTCCTCGTCGGCGATACCACGTGCCAGATGCAGATGAAGGGACTGCAGGGTGGCGAAGGTGTTGAAGGCCCACACGGGGACGGGGCCAGGACCTCCGCCCTTCAGTGCCTCGGCCGCCACGCCCAGCCAGCCGGTGGCCTCCTCGGCCGTCAGCCCGGGAGCCTGGAGGACCCGCACCACCGCCCGGGCCAGTCGCGCGTCCTCCAACTGTGCGTAGCGGTAGTCGGTCTGAGGTGCCGTCATTCTCCGGGCGCACAGGTCGAGCAGGTCCGTACGGCGGTGCGGGAGGACCTTCGCGAACGCGGCGACTGCGTCGGCACCGTGCGCGACGGCGTGCAGCCAGCCCAGGGAGTCGTCCCAGCCGCGGGTGTCCCGCTCCTCCGGATACCAGTTGGAGAAGGCGGCGTACCAGTGCTCCGCGGCCTGCTGCGAGACGAGACCGGGAACACCGGCCGCACGCGTCAGCACCGAGGAGACGATCAACGGCGCGAAGGCGCGGGCCTGTATCTCCGGATGGGCGAACCGGCCGGCCGCGGAGTCCGCGAGCCCCTCCAGAACGGCGTCCAGACGTCCCTCCCTGATCCAGCGGGCGGCCGCGGCGCAGGCCCCGTCGTCACGGGTCCCGGGATCGGTCGAGACCAACGCGACCGCCAGCTCGTCGACGAGCCGGGAGGCCGGTAGGTGCCCGGGGAACGGGAACCCGTCGGCCGCGAGGGACGGCCAGTCGATGAGGGCGGCAGTCATGGGCGTCAGGTTTCCACACGGCCGGCGCTCGCCGACTCCGGGCACGGCAAATGGCAGGCGGCAGGCCCCGGTCATCCATGAGCATGGCCGCATGGAAGCTCGCTGCCTCGGCATCGCCGAACTGACCCAAGTCCCCTCCGTGGCCGTCGTGATCGACGTCATGCGCGCCTTCACGGTGGCCGCCTGGGCGTTCGCGCGGGGCGCGGAGCGGATCGTGCTCGCCGAGTCGCTGGAGGAGGTTCTGGCCCTCAGGGCACGCCACCCGGACTGGGTGGCGATCAAGGACGGCCCACCCGCGCCGGGGTTCGACACGGTCAACTCACCAGGCATGGTGCGGTCCATGGACCTGTGCGGACGAACGGTCGTGCAGAAGACCACGGCCGGAACGGTCGGCGCCCTCGCGGTCAAGGAGGCCTCCCTGGTGCTCTGCGCCGGCTTCGTGGTGGCGGAGGCCACGGCTCGGCTTCTGCGAGCGCGTGCCTGCGACACGGTCACGTTCGTGGTCACCGGGGAGGACGGGCGGGCCGAGGAGGATCTCGCGTGCGCGCGGTACATCGCGCTGCGGGCGACCGAGGCAGCGGGGACCGCTGAGGGAAGCGGGCAGGCCGCCGCGTTCCTTCGCCGCGCCGCCGGGTCACGTGCCGCCGGCGAGCTGGCGACCGGCGTACGCAAGGGCGTCCACCCGGACGATGTCGCCCTCTGCCTGGAACTGGACCGGTTTCCGTTCGCCATGGTGGCGGACTGGGACGGGGCCCGGATGACCTTGCGGCCGGTCTCACCGTGAAACGGCCCGGGAAGGCGCACCGACCGCGGTGACCATGCCGCTGAGGACCAACACATCCGGTCACGTCAGTCAGGCACCCGGCCGGCGCCCTGTACGCGTAGCCGTACCCCACTCCGCCCACCCTGCCGTCCTGGCAGCCCCGTTGGATGTGTAGCCTCGCCTCCCACATCATTGGGGAGGGATCATGCGAGGCAGAACGGCCGGCGCCGTGGCTGGTGCGGCGGCGCTGACGCTGCTGTGCGCGACGGGAGCGCACGCCGAGGGCCGCGGGGACGTACGGGTCACGAAGACCGTCGTGAACAGCGGCAACAACGTCATCATCGGCACATCGGCACGGGTCACGTACCCGATCGCCGTCACGATCCGGGACAACTCCGGGGCGAAGGGCCTGAGCCGCGTCAGCGTCTTCAGCAAGTCCAAGGGCTGGGGCTTCAGCGACTGGACGGACACCCGGTGCGAGAAGCAGAGCTCCACCACGTCGGTGTGCACGGCCACCATGACGGTGGCCCCGGGATGGCTCCCGGACAGCGTGCCCGGCGACATCAACACCATCGCCGGTGTCTGGCAGGTCAATGCCACCGTCAAGGCCAACGACGGTGACTACTGGATCTCCGACGACATCGCCGAGTTCAAGATGAAGCGGGCGTCCAAGCTCACCACGGACGCCACGCCCGAGCCGGTGGCCAAGGGCGCCTCCCTCACGATCACGGGCAAGCTGTCCCGTGCGAACTGGGAGGACCTGAAGTACCACGGCTACACCGGGCAGACCGTGAAGCTCCAGTACAGGAAGGCGGGCACCGCCCACTACAGCACCGTCAAGACGGTGAAGACGGACAGCTCCGGCAAGCTCCGCACCAAGGTCACCGTCCCCTCGGCGGGCAGCTGGCGGTGGTTCTTCCCCGGCACGACCACCACGGCGCGGGTCGTCTCGACGGGCGACGCCGTCACCCTTAAGTAGTCCCCCGCTCGTCGGCGCCTCGCGCGACCCGCCGGGAGGCGCCGACGGGACGGCCCGTCCAGGGAATCGGGTCAACCGCCGCCCGTGAGCTCACGGGCGAAGCGGCGGACGGCGCCCGTGAAGGCGTCCGGGTCGTCGAAGTTCGCGAGATGCCGCGCCCGGGGGATCAGCTCGACCCGGGCCTGCGGATGCGCGCGGGCGAAGTCGGCCTCGCCGGCCCGGAACAGCGAGTCCTTCTCGCCGTTCAGGATCAGCACGGGAGCCTTCACGTGACGCATCGCGTCCGCGTCGAAACGCCCCAGCACCTCCGCCCAGGCCACGGGCAGCGTGTGGAAGGCGTAGCCGGACCGGATGGTCTCCGCCACGACCTCCGGCGGGTGGAGCCGCCGCAGCATCCGGTCGTTCCACCGGGTCAGCCGATCCTGCGGTATCCGGGTCACCAGCCGGGCGACCCACCGGTACGGCGCCGTCCACGGCCCTCGCGTGGGGGCGCTGGCGCCCGCGAGGACCAGCCCCCGCAGCAGCTCCGGACGGCAGCGGGCGAACTCCAGCGCGGCGTATCCGCCGAGCGAGTGCCCGACGACCAGAGCCGGTCCGCCATCGAGCGAGTCGATGGCCGAGGCGATGACCTCCGTCGCGCCGCTCAGACTCCACGGCTGGTCCGAACGCGCCCCGTGACCGGGCAGATCCACGGCAGCCACCGGGAACTCGTCGCGAAGAGCAGCGAGTTGTACGCTCCACTGTCCCGCGCTGAAGCGTGTGCCATGGACGAAGACGATGGGCACCGCGTCCTTCGCCGCCACCAGATCCCACCCCCCTCCACGTGTTCCCTTGGCGCAACTCGGGCTCATGTTAGGACCGTCGGCGACTGCAGGGGAGATTCCCGGACGCCCCGCGAGCCGGCTGGAACTGTGCGACGAGGAGAAGGACAGGACACGCGCCGTCGAACTGGCCGCGCTGCTCGTCCTCCTGTCCACGGCGGGCCGTGCGGTGCTCCCTCGGGGGTGGGCCGGACCGCCCTGACACACGCGAGTGCACCCGGCCGTGGGAGGCCGGGTGCACTCAGGCGGGTCGGGTCGCAGCGTGGACGGGGGACTTCAGTTCACGGACCGCGCCGATGGTCAGCGGTAGTGGTGGTACCGGCCCTGGTGCTCGCCTCCGTGACGGTGCTCGCCCCAGTGACGGTGCTCGCCTCCGTGACGGCGGTAGCCCCACGACTCGGTGTCGACGCGGCGCCCGTAGTCGTTGCGGAGGGTGGCGGTGTCGGAACGGTTGTCCCAGACGTAGTGGCGGAGGTCCTGGTAGAGGTCGGTGCGGCTGTCACGGCCGATGCCCGTGTGGATCCGGACGGTGGCGCGGCCCTCGAGGCGGAAGTAGTCGAAGGTGTAGGTCTCACCGTCCCGGTTCCGCAGGGTCCAGCCGTCGAGGTTGACGCTGCGGCGGGTGGTGTTGGTGATCTCCACCCACTCGCGGTTCAGGGAACGGTTGGAGTAGTTGTCACGGCCGGGTGAGTCGTACTGGACCGCTGTGATCTCCACCTGCCCCCGCTGGTGGCGGGAGTGGTCGGCGGCGGAGGCCGGCAGCGTGATCGCCGAGACGAGCGCGCCGGTGGCGAGCGACGCCGCGGCGACGCGGCGCACGGTGACGTAGGCGGGGGTGCGGGTGGAGGTGGACAAAGGGTCTCCTTGTAGTGCGGACACCGTCCCCCGGGACGCCTGGGTGGCTGCCCGGGGAGCGGTGCGGTGTGCGATGGCGACCGGTTGGCCGCGGACGCCATTTGTCCACGCCGTGAGGGAGGGAGCGCGAAGGCAATGCCCGTTGTTACCGTTTGTGGATATTTCTATGACTCTCGACTGCAATAGTCATCTATGAGAGCTTGTGTGACGCAAGCGGGGCCTGAGGGATGAAATGCGTCTGTGACCTGGGAGGGGATGTTTCGGGAGGAAAAGGGACATCGCCGGGCTGGGTGATCTTCACCCGAAAGTGAGTAACAAATCGTCCGGCGCCGGGGGAGGGGCCGGTGGTCCCGCGTGACCGGCCGTTGTCGGTGGTGGCTGCGACGCTGGTGCCATGAACGGCGATGAGCAACTGCTGAGGGGCCGGGTCTACGGCCACGACCACGACGACCCCCACCCGTGCGCCCTGCCGCACCGCACCTACGCGGCGCTGACAGGCGGGCCGTTGGACGGTTTGCTGCTGGACATCACCGGATGGCGTGCCGACGAGATCGACGGGGGCGTGGCGCTGCAGACGGAGCTGGGCCGGTTCCCGGGCGGCCGGGCCCTCTACGACGCACGTCCGGGGGAGACCCGCGGGCCGGGCCCGGGCGTGGCCTGCCGCCTCTACCACTCGGGGGACACACCGTGAGGGGGTGACCTGCGGGTCGACCTCCGTGACCTGCTGCGAAGGGGGCCCTTGAAGCAGTCGAGGGCCGCACCTGCGGCATCGGTTCAGCTCGCGCGGCCGCATCCGGCGGCGCTTTTCGCCTCGGCGACGCCGACGGCCGGGTCGTCCGCCTCCTCGGCCGGGGTGCGGCAGGCGCCGACGCCACGGCAGCAGCTGTCCGCAGCGTGTGCCGCCCGGGTGTCCCGACCTGTCGTGGCCGCGGGCTTGGTGGCGCGGACGACGGCGGAGTGCCTGCCGTCGGCGACGCCGTGTGCCGGGACGATCTCGACGCCGGTGAAGCAGAGGTTGATCACGCAGTTGGAGATCGCCACGTCGATGGTGTTCGCCGGCAGCGGGATCGCCTCGATGGTGCCCTTGAGGGAACTCGACGTTCGTGGCGGCCGCCTTCCCGGCGTTCGCCACGGGCCAGGGCCTGACGGTCCCGCGGAGGGGCGAACCCGTGCCGCTGAGGGCTCCTGGAGGCCGCTCGGGAGGAGACCCAGCCCGGGCGGGCCTCGATAGGCTGACGGCATGGTGCAGAGCAGCGCGGAGGACGTCGACGGGTACCTGGCCGAGGTGCCCGAGGGACGCAGGGACGCCCTGGCCAGGTTGCGGGAACTGTGCCGGGCGGAACTCACGGGGTTCGACGAGGTGATGGCGTACGGCATGCCCACCTATACGCGGGACGGCGCCCCGGAGATCGCCTTCGCGAGCCAGAAGCAGTACGTGTCCTTCTACCTCATGCGCGGGGACGTCCGGGAGGCGTTCGAGGAACGGCTGAGTGGGCGGGACATGGGCAAGGGGTGCCTGCGTTTCCGCAAGCCGGGAGACATCGACTTCGATCTGGTGCGGGACCTGCTGAGGGCGGTGGCCGCTACCCCGGGCAAGAGCTGCTGAATCGCGGGCCGCCGCACTTTACCTCGAACGGCGGAAACGGCGGGGTGGGGGAACGGGTCTCCGGCCCGACCCGTTGCACCGGCATGGAGACGAAGAAGCGGGCGGGATATCAGGGCACCGGACCCGGTGCGATCACACCGGACGGCTGCGCGGTCGAGCTGTACGCGCGACTGCCGGTCGGGTCGGAGCCGGACATCGTCGCCGCGGCCGTGCCACCGGGCGCGCGCATCCTGGAGCTGGGGTGTGGTGTGGGACGCGTGACCCACTCCCTCCTGGACCGGGGCTTCGCGGTGACGGCCGTCGACGAGTCCCAGGAGATGCTGGACCGCGTCCGCGGGGCACGCACGATATGCAGCCCGATCGAGGACCTCGACCTGGGTGATTCGTTCGACGTGGTGATGCTCGGATCGTTCCTCGTGCACGCGGCGGATGCCGAGGTACGGCGAGGGCTGCTGCGCGCCTGTGTCCGGCACCTCGCACCGGGCGGCTGCGTGCTGATTCAGCGAGAGGGCGAGGGCTGGCACACGAACCTGCCGCGCGAGCGGGTCGACCCCAGCGGCTTCACGGTACGGGTGGTGTCAGCGGAGCCGACGGGTGACGGGGCGAACTCGGTGTTCGTGGAGTACGAGTTCCCGGACACCACCTGGACCCAGACGTTTCCCTCCCGGCCGCTGACGAAGAAACAGTTCGAGGGCGCTCTCGCGGAGGCGGGCCTGACGGTGGAGACGTACCTGACGGAGGACGGCACCTGGGTGCGGTCACGTCTGGCGGCCTAGCCGGGGAGCCACATCAGTTGACAGCAGGACACGCTCGTTTCGGCCAGGCCGGGGATGACTGCCTCCAGGGTCCAGCCGTCTGCGGTCGTGGCATCCCGGCGCAAGAGGCGCTCCAAAATCGGTAGCTTTCTGACCTGACCGACTCCACGCTGTACGCCATGGAAGAACCGCTCCGTAGAATCCGCGCGCTCCACACGGCGTCCACGATCACCGTCTACCAGGCGTACCGCCCGGAGATCGGCGGACCCGCCGCCCGCAAGGGCCGTTTCCCCGCCGCGTGGAAACCCGACCGCATGACGTGGATCAAGCCCAGTTTCATGTGGATGATGTACCGCTCCAATTGGGGCGCGAAGGAGGGTCAGGAGACCGTCCTCGCCGTCGAGATCACTCGCGACGGCTTCGACTGGGCGCTGCGCAACGCGTGCCTGTCGAGCTACGTTCGCGGATTGCATCCCGATCGCGCTGCTTGGCAGCGTGACCTCAAACGCTCACCCGCCCGCGTCCAGTGGGATCCCGAACGTGATCTGCACCTGCGTCCTCTGCCGTACCGCTCGCTGCAACTGGGCCTCTCGAGCGAGGCATCGTCGCGCTACGCGAACGAATGGATCGTGTCCATCCGCGACGTAACCCCGCTCGCCCACCAGATCCGCACCTTCGTCAGCAGCGGCGAACTGGACACAGCGACCCGACTGCTTCCTCAGGAACAGCACTATCCCGCCGGTGACGAACTACTGGCCCACCTGCGCGGCTGACCGGAGGTCCGGATACGGCGAGACAAGGACCGCTTCTCTCACCGCCCTTCGATCGTGATGTACGTCGTGCGGGCCAGGGCTGTTACGGTGCGCCACCATGGGCACGGACATTTACGGCGGGATCGAGTTCCGTCACCCTTATGCAGGCACCGAAGACTACGACGGTGAGCCATGGGTGACCGCCATGGATCTGTGGCCGCTGTACGACGAGACCGACTACACGGCCTTCGGTCTGCTCTTCGGTGTGCGCAACTCCGCAGGCTTCCCGCCTCTTGCACCTGGTCGTGGGCTTCCCGTCGACCTGTCGAGCGCCATGCGCTCAGAGCTCAGCTCATGGGTTGCCCGGGGTGAGCTGGACGGTGCGAGCTGGGTCAGTTGGGGCGAGCTCGCTTCCATCGATCCCGAAACCCGACCGGAGCGCTTCGTCGGCCGAGTGGCCTGGCACAAGCAGTCGCGCCCGTCGACGCTGCATCGCCAGCTCGTATCCCATCAGTGGCCGGCGGAGGTCCTGTCCGTGGTCGGCGAGCCACCGGCGGACTCGCGCAGCAACTCAGGACCCGTTGCATGGACGAACGGCGATCTGGTCTGTGCCTACGAACCGCTGACCGCGGCTACTGTGCTGGGCTCGGAGACTCACTGACCGCACGTCTTCGCCGTGATGAAGGCCCTGGCCGACCGCTTCGGTGACGACCGTGTGCGCCTGGTCGTAGCGTTCGACAGACGGCACACGACCGGGAGTCCTGCCACACACACGACTGCGGGCGGCCGCCGCTGCGCCTCTAGCCAATCGCCTCTTGAGGTCTGTGAACGCGGCATGATGATCTACGTCAAGCCGCGTTCACAGTCCTTTCTGCGGCCGACGCACCCAGGAATTCCAGCGTTGGGGAAGGTGACCGTTCGGGCACCGCGCCCAGGCACATTCCTGGTTACCCTCCAGTCACGTTGACCTGCAGGGATGCCCAGGGACTTCCTCTGACGGGTGGATGTGCGGGACGGCAGTTGCTGGATAGAGTCGTATCGTCACAACTGGTTGTGGGGACAACCAAAGTGCCTTTCGGCTGTCGACGTTCTGGGGAGGGCCTGCAGCACATGAGTCGTCGCTCTACTGGATATGTCGGTACATGGGCCGAGATGCAACGGCAGCAGCAGCGCCAGCTGGAAACCGAAGCCAGGCGGCGGCGACAGCAGGAACAGCAAGCGCGGGCCTACCAACGGCGAGCTGCCCAGAGCCACCGCGAGTACCGGCAGGCAGAGGCTCTACGGCGCACGGAGGAACTGGACGCGCAGGTCGCGTCGTTGCAGGCGCTTCTCGCGTCGGGCTGCCAGGCTCCGGCCTTCAGGGCTGCCTCTCTCATGCGGCCGGAGGAGGTCCAGCCCTTCGCTCCAGGGCCACTGGCACAGCCAGTGCCTATGCCGGATTTCAATCACTACCAAACGCAGAGCGGCTGGACTGCGAGTAGCCGGGCACGGGCGCAGGCCGAAGCGCGAGCACGCTTCGAGCGGGATTGGCACGCTGCCCAAGCCGCAGAGGCTCACCGACAGCAACAGCTGGCGTCGTACCAGCGGGAGTACCAGCAGTGGGCCGAGGCTCAGCTGGCTGACGTTCGGCGGCACAACGCCGGCGTCGTGTCGATCATTGACGGCGTAAGGCGTCAGGACCCCGATTCCGTGGTCGAGTACTTCTCGGCTGCTCTCTACGCCTCGACTGCGTGGCCGGAAGGTTTCCCACGCCAGGTGGTAGCAGCCTACGACCCGTCCGCCCGGCAACTGGTACTCGATTGGGAGTTGCCCGCATACAGCGTCGTGCCGGAGGTCAAGTCCGTTCGCTACATGTCGGGGACCGACCAGGACAAGGAGACTCCCCGCCCAGTAGGCCAGCGGCGTGCCCTGTACAGGGAGGTTCTCGCGCAGTGCATGCTGCTCGTTCTGCACGAGTTGTTCGCCGCAGATGAGCTGGCTGCGCTGGAGTCAGTGGCCTTGAACGGGTTCGTCGACGGGCACGACCCCACGACAGGCCGACCAGGCCAGATCTTCCTCGCAACCGTCATGGCCTCACGCTCCGCGTTCCATGACTTGCACCTGGCGCAGGTGGACGCGTGTAGTTGCCTGCCTGACGCATTGCGCGGGCAGCTCTCGACTCGACCGGACCAACTCACGCCCGTACGGCCGGGTAGACGACCGCAGGACGTCGGGAACCGCGTCGTCGCCCACGGCGGCGATGAGGATCCGGACCTGTTCACCATGGATCCGATCGCCTTCGAGAATCTCGTTGCCGACCTCTTCCGGGCCATGGGGATGCAGGCCGTGACCACTCAGCGCTCCAACGATGGCGGTGTGGACGTCGACGCGCTGGATCCGACACCGATCCGCGGCGGCAAGATCGTCGTGCAGGTGAAGCGCTACCGCAACACGGTGCCACCCACCGCCGTCCGTGACCTGTACGGAACCGTGCAGGACGCCGGCGCCAACAAGGGTGTGCTCGTGACGACATCAGGGTTCGGTCCTGGCTCACACACCTTCGCCAACGGCAAGCCGCTGGAGCTCATCTCGGGCCCGGAACTCGTCGACCTGCTGCATCGTCATGGCTTGCGTGGGCGACTGAGTGAGGGGAGCCGACAAGCGGCCGCGCAGCCCACGCCCTCGGGGCCAGACACTCGACTGCCGGACAACTACAACGTCTTGGGCATGGCGTGGACCGGCAGCGTCGCCTTGGACGTGTGCGCTCTCGTCTGCAGTGGCAACCGCGTCCTCAGCGACGATCACTTCGTCTTCTACAACAATCCTCAGACGCCGGACGGCTCAGTGCGGGCCCTTCCCGCAGCGGCGCCGGACAAGGCGGCGATCTGCGTGTCCTTCGACGGGTTGCCGGACGCGGCTGACCGGTTGGTGCTCGTGGCCGCCATCGACCCAGAGGTCAATCCGAACGCCGACCTATCCGGCTTCACAGATGCCTGCGTCCGGCTTCTTGATCCAGGGATGACCGAGCTGGGACGTCTGGAGGTCTCTGACGGACGGCCGCACGAAACCGCCTTGGTGCTCGGCTCCTTCCGTCGCAGGTCCAGCGGCGACTGGGACTTCGTCCTCGGCGGCAAGGGCTACACAGGCGGCTTGGAAGAACTCGTGCGGGACTACGGCATCGACGTGGAGTAGACCAGCCGGCGGCCGGATGCTGCTGGCGGGAGGGGAACGGTCTGTGAACGCGGCTTCTTGATCCATGTCATCCGGTCCCGCTGCCACCGATCGGAGAAACGCCCGTCCCGGGCGGCCGGCAGACCGATCTCGCGGGAGGAGGCCTGGTGGACGGTGATCGTTCGATCCGTGTGCAGGGCCCGGATCCGATGTCTGGGTTCTGTCGCCGGACCAGGGTGATCACTCGTCCCCGCGAACGCCGACGAATTACCGCGCTGGAAGGCCGCGGGCCGGCGGCGCCGCCGTGAACTTCCGGCGGTGGCGGCGAAGCCTCGGCAGACCTCCGTGGCCTCTTCGCCGACGCCGGACAGGCCATGAGGTGCGTCACGGGCACGGGTGACGTCGGCGGGGGTGGCTCTAACTCGATGATGTGGAGCCGCGCGGCAGGCCGGCAGTGGCTGCAGCCCTCCAGTCCTGTCGCGAGCAGCCGGCGCGCCTCGTCCCGGCTCACGGCCCGGCGCCGCTGTCCGGCCATGTGACAGTCGCCCGCGTGGACCTGGACGGGGGACCGGTCGGCGCCGATGCCGAGTTCGACGATCCACTCCGGGGGTCGGGGGCGGCGCCGCCGGCCGTTCTCCTCCTCGGCCTCCCGCCGCTGCAGGGCCGCGATCTTGGCGTCGATGCGCTGGACCCACAGGGCGTGCCAGACGCGAAGGGTGCGCAGTCGGTCCAGGTCGGGCGGCAGGTCATCGAACACATTTTTGATTCTATGCTCAAGATCCACGGCGTGCGCCCTCGCGTGTTCGATTTTTTGTTCGATACCGTGGAGGGGTGAGTGCGGGAGGTGGGACATGACGACGGACGGACCGGCGCGCAAGATCTCGACGGTGATGCACGTGCGGTGCCCGGACCGGCTGGGGGAGGAGACCTACCGGCGGGTGCTGGAGGAACTGTCGGAGCTGTCCCCGGTCGTGCAGGCCCTGCCCCCCTCCGCGGCCCTGGTGGAACTGCGGGGCGCCCTGCGCTACCACGGCACCGACACGCGCCGTCTGGGCGAGGTCCTGCGGGTACGCACCCTCTCCCGGCTGGGCGTCGACGTCCGCATCGGCATCGGACCGTCGATCACGGTCGCGGCCACCGCCTCCGCCCAGGTCCCCGCGCCGGGCGGAGTGCTGGCCGTCCACCCCGACGAGGTCGCCGCCTGGCTCGGCCCGCTGCCGGTCGACGCGCTGCACGGCATCGGCCCCCGGCAGGCGGAGGCGCTGCGCGCGTACGGCATCCACAGCGTGGGTCTGCTCGCCGCCGTCCCGCCCGCCACCGTGCAGCGACTGCTCGGGGGCCGCGCGGGCCGTACGGCGGTCGACCGGGCGCACGGCATCGACCCACGACCCGTCGTCCCGCGCGGGCTGCCCCCGACGGCATCCGTCCGGCACACGTTCGACCGGCAGGCCCTGGACGGCGCCGCCGTCCGCGCCGCTCTCCTCGACCTGGTCGTCCGGCTCGGGCTGCTCCTGCGCCGCAGGGGCCAGGCCACCCGCGCGCTCACCCTGAAACTGACGTTCGCCGGAGGGGGCGGCTGGGAGCGGACCCGCCGCCTCCCGGAGATCTCCGCGCACGACGAGGACCTGCGGACGGTGGCCTACCAGCTGATGGACGCCGCCGGTCTCCAGCGCGGCCGCCTCACCGGACTGACCCTCAAGGGCACGGATCTCGTCGCTGCCGACCAGGTCGCCCAGCAGATCAGCCTGGACGACGCCCGCGAGGCGCGGCTGGTCGCGGAGGACGCCGTCGACCGCGTCCGGGACAAGTTCGGCCCCGGCGTCATCGGACCGGCCGCGGTCTTCCGGCGCGCCTCCTGACGCGATGAGGCGTGTTCCGTCGAGCCCGTTGACGCTGAGGAAACGCACGCGGCCTCGTCCGTGGACCGCGCCGGCCGCGACGTGGCCGAGTGACCTGACACGGGCCGCCTCGGCTCGAACGCGCTGGTGACCATGCGCCCGCCGGGGCCGGGCAGGCGCCCGGAAGATCCGTGTCCGGGACCCCGGGACGGCCGTACGCCCACCCCGGCGGCCGTCACGGCGGCGCCGCCGGGGTGGGCGTGGGGATCGCGCTCTATCCGAGCGTCAGCGCGTAGATCTGCACGCGCGGATCGTTCGGCAGGCCCACGGAACGCACCGTCTTGGAGCCGTCCAGCTTCGCGGACGTCCCGAAGAGGCGGACCGGCGGGCCGTCGACGCCCTGGCCGTGCTTGATGCGGTGGGGCATCTCCAGGGCGACGGTGCTGCCCTGCGGGGTCGATCCCGCCCAGTCGCCGACGGTCACCGGCACCTCGGCGGTGCTTCCGTCGGTGTAGCGGACGGTGAGGGCCGTGGACACCGGGCCGTGGTGGGACGCGGCGACCAGGCGCAGGGTGCCGTAGGAACCGGACGGGAGGAGCATGGCCTGGCCGCGGGTCTCCACGAAGTTCGCGGCCGTCCCCGACGGGTCGGGAGCGTCATAGGCGACCCCGTCCCAGACGACCGGGCCGGCCTTCGGCAGCAGGCCGGCGTCGTAGCTCCAGCCCGCTCCGTCGAAGTCGCCCTCGTCGGGGGCGGCGACGGTCGCGGTGCCGTCGTGGTTCGCCTCCTTGCCGAGGTCGACGGCGCACACGTCTCCGGCGCCCGACGCGCAGTTCGCCGCCGCGCGGACCTCGACGGTCGCCGTGCGCTCCACGGCTTTCACCCCCTTCGCGGCCGCCGTGATCCGCACGGAGTACGTGCCCGGCGCGGTACCGGCGGGCACCTCCACGTCCACCGTCGCCGTGCGCTGCACCGGAAGCCGGTGCGAGGCGAGCGAGAAGGACGGGGACGTCTTGACGGTCCAGCCCTTCGGGGCCTTCGCGTCGACGGTCACGCGCAGGGTGCCGGGGGACTGGCCCAGCACGTCCAGCGGGAGGCGGACGCTCTGCGCGCGCTCCGCCGTCGGCACCACGTCGGCGCTGGTGCGCAGTGAGGCGTCGAGGTGCCGACGGGAGTCGGCCGCCGCACGGTTCACGGACGGCGGCTCGGACGCCTTGGCCGTGCCCCACGCCGACGGCTTGCCGGTCATGGCGAAGGACAGGTCGCCGCCCTGGGCGACCGCGTCCCAGTCCAGCCAAGTGGCCCGCAGGTTCTTCCCCTTGAACGTGGCCCGCTCGACGTAGCGCCGGCTGTCGCTCGCGCCCGGCGCCTCGACGGTCAGCGTGCCGCCCTGGCTCCTGCCGTACGCGCCGATGCGGATGACCGCCGACGGGAACTGCGGGCTGGACACCGCGAGGAAGCCGCCGCCGTTCGTCGTCGGGTACAGGCCCAGCGAGGAGAAGACGTACCAGGCGGACATCGTGCCGAGGTCGTCGTTGCCGGTCATGCCGTCGGGCCCGTCGGTGAAGAGCGTCATCGCGGCACGGACGACGGTGGCCGTCTTCGCGGGCGCGCCCGCCCACAGGTACATGTACGGGGAGTGCAGGTCGGGCTCGTTGTTCGGGTTGTAGGTCGGCTTGCCGTAGTAGTCGTACGGCGCCGAGATCCAGTCCTCGCGGGCGGTCCTCGCCGGGTCCGCGAGCAGCTTGTCGTAGGCGAAGAAGGCGTCGAGCCGCTTCTCGGCGGCCTTCCTGCCGCCCATCAGGGACACCAGCCCGGCCGGGTCCTGGGGCACCAGCCACTGATACTGGTAGGCGCCGCCCTCGTGGAACTGGTGGCCCGCCTCGACCGGGTCGTAGGGCGTCAGCCAGGTGCCGTCCTTCGTGCGCGGCCGGAACTGCCCGGTGGAGGAGTCCCACAGGTTGCGGTACCACTGGCCGCGGGCCGCGAACATCCGGGCGTCCGCGGTGTGTCCGAGGCCCTTCGCCATCAGGGCCAGCGACGCGTCCGCCGCCGCGTACTCCAGGGTCGCCGACGCGGGATGGACGCAGTCGTTGTCACCGCCCTTGTCGGCGCAGTCCTTCCCGAGCTCCAGCCCGCTCGGGACGTAGCCGCGCTCCTGGTAGGCGGCCACCCCCGCACGGCCGTTGTAGGGGGAGCCGTCCGGCGGCGTGCTCGTCGCGTTCTTCCGCAGGAGCGCGTACGCCTCCTTCTCGTAGCCCTTCAGCAGGCCCTTGGACCACGCCTCGACCAGGAACGGGGTGACCGGGTCGCCGGTCATGATGTTGGTCTCGCTGTTGGCGAGCGACCAGCGGGGCAGCCAGCCGCCGTCCCGCCCGATCGCGACGACCGACAGGGCCACGTCCCGGGCGACCTTCGGCTGCAGCATCTGCAGCAACTGGTTCTGCGGCCGGTGCGTGTCCCACAGTGACAGGTTCTGGTACGGCGTGAAGTCCGACGCGGTATGCGTCTTGCCGTCGAAGCCGGCGTACCGGCCGTCGACGTCCCCGGCGAGGTTCGGGTGCAGCTGGGCGTGGTAGAGCGCGCTGTAGAAGGCTCGTTGCCGCTCCGCCGGGCCGCCGGCGACCCGGACCGTCTCCAACTGCCGCTCCCAGGTGGCCTGCAGCGCCGCCCGGGTGGCGTCGAAGTCGTAGGAGTCGCCCGTCTCGGCCTTGAGGTTCCTGCGGGCGCCCTCGACACCGGTGTACGACAAACCGACCTTGACGACGACGTCCCGGTCGGTGCCGGCGTCGAAGGTCACCCAGGCGCCGTTGCCGCCCTCACCGGCGGCGTCGCGCTCACCGGGGGCCGGGGTGCCGCCGCGCCAGGTGCCGTGCGAGGCGAACGGCCGGTCGAAGGTCGCGGTGAAGTAGACGGTGTGCCGGTCCTTGCCCGCGCAGAAGTTGCCCGCCTCGACCCGCCCTTCGACGGTGCGGTCGCCGACGACGTGGACCTCCGAGCCGTACACCCGCTGGTTGGCCTTGCCCGTGTTGAACAGGACGTTGGCGCGGCCGGTCGACGGGAAGGTGTACCGCTGCCAGCCCGTGCGGGCCGTGGCGGTCAGCTCGGCGTCGATGCCGTACGTCTTCAACCCGACGCGGTAGTAGCCCGGTTCGGCGTCCTCGTCGTCGTGCGAGTACGTCGAGCGGTAGGCGTCGGCGTCCACGCGGTCGACGGCTCCGGTCGTCGGCATCAGGGGCAGCTCGCCCATGACGGAGCAGCCGACACCGGAGAGATGGGTCTGGCTGAAGCCGTAGATCTTGTCCTGCTGGTAGTCGTAGCCGCCCTGGCCGCCAGTGTCCGGGCTGACCTGGACCATGCCGAAGGGGGCGCTCGCGCCGGGGAAGGTGTTGCCGAAGTTCTGGGTGCCGATGAACGGGTTGACGAGCGAGGTCAGCGGGCCGGTGTCTGCTCCGTCACGCGCGACGGCCGGCGCCGGGCTCAGGGCGGCGCCGGTGACGAGCAGCGCGGCGAGCACCGTCGACGCGCGCTCACGTAGTCGATGGTGCAGAGGTCTGTGCATGGGAGCGGTCTCCTGTTCCTCGGCCACGTCCGTCACGTCGAAGTCACCTCTCGTTGCGCGCGCTTGACCGGCGACCAGTGGCACCCGACTCGATCGGTGGGGACTAGATCACGCTGCTGACATCGTTGTCAATGGTTCTGACAGAGATGATGACGAGCGGGATCGGGGCGCGTGTCCTGTCCGTCAGGCGCCGACCGTGAGGCCGTCCAGGGTGAGGTCGAGCAGGCGCTCCGCCTGCTCCCGGTGGTCCGCGCCCGCCGAGGTGTAGGCGATGCCTTCGAGGGCGGCGGCCACGTCGGACGGCCGGATGTCGCCGCGGATCGCCCCCGCGGCCCTGCAGGCGTCCATGAGGGAGGCGATCGCGGCCTGGATCAACTCCCGGCTGTGGCCGTACGGGTTGGCGCCGGTGGCGGCGATCGAGCGGAGCGCGTCGATCATGCCGTACTTGGCGGTGACGTAGTCGAGGAAGAGGCGCGTCCACGCGTGCAGCGCGTCCATGGGCGCCTTCTCGGCGAGCAACGCGGGCGCGGCGTCGCAGAGTTGTGCCACCTCGTTGCGGTAGACGGCCTCGATCAGGGCCTCGCGGGTGGGGAAGTGGCGGTACAGCGTCGCGCTGCCCACCCCCGCCTCCTTCGCGATGCGTTCCAGGTGGGCGTCCAGTCCTTCCGTGGTGAACGCGCGCACGGCGGCGGTGAGGATCTTCTCCCTGTTGCGCTGTGCGTCCGCCCGCAGCGGCCTCCGCGTTCCGTCGCCCATCAGTGGTCGTCCTCCCTTTCGCGAGCCCTCACTTGTTAAACGGGGGCGCCCCCGCTTAGGCTGGATGAACCGGAGGCGCCCCCGGTTAACTGTAGGTCACATGGCGTGGCCTGCGCACACCCGCGAAAGGACGCTGATCATGTCGGGTATCGAGGGCAAAGTCGTCGCCATCACCGGAGCCAGCAGCGGTATCGGGGAGGCGACCGCGGCCCACCTCGCCGAGCGGGGCGCCCGGCTGGTGCTCGGAGCACGGCGCGAGGACCGGCTGAACGCCGTCGTGGACGGCATCACGGCGAAGGGCGGCACCGCCGTCGGCGTCGTCGTCGACGTCACGCGCCGCGAGGACCTCCACCGCCTCACGGACACGGCTGTCGAGCGCTACGGCCGTCTCGACGTGCTCGTCTCCAACGCCGGGACGATGGCCGTCTCCCCGTTCGACGACCTGCGCCAGGACGACTGGGACTCCATGGTCGCCACCCACATCACCGGCCTGCTCAACGGCGTCGGGGCGGCCCTGCCCGTCTTCCGCCGGCAGCGCGCCGGCCAGTTCGTCAACGTCGGCTCCACCGCGGCGCACGTCGTCACCAGCCCGCTGGCCGTCTACGCGGCCACCAAGACGGCGGTGAAGGTGCTCACCGAGGGCCTGCGCCAGGAGTCGGGACCCGACCTTCGGGTCACCCTCGTCTCGCCCGGCTTCACCCACACCGAGGGCGTCGGCAAGGGGGGCGCCCCGGAGGTCGCGGCCGCCCTGGTCAAGCAGCGCGACGAGATCGCCATGCCCCCGTCGGCCGTCGCCTCGGCCATCGGGTACGCCATCGAGCAGCCCGAGGGCGTCGACGTCGGCGAGATCGTCGTCCGGCCGACCGCGCAGGCCTGATCACGCCTACCGGGGGCTCACCAGGGAAGTTCGCCCGACCGGTCGACGAACCGTCCCGTCGGGCCGTCCGCGCCGATCGTCGCGAGGGCCACGATGGACTCGGCGCCCTCGGCCACCGTGTGCCCGACACCGCCGGTGAAGTCGGTGGCGGTCTGGCCGGGATCGGCCGCGTTGACCCGGATGTCCTTGAGTTCCTTGGCGTACTGCGTGGTGAGCATGGTGACCGCGGCCTTCGACGCGCTGTAGAGCGGCAGGGCGTACCGCGACTCGACGCGGTCCGGGTCCTGGGTGAGGCCGAAGGAGCCCATGCCGCTGGACACGTTGACGATGACGGGGTTCGGCGAAGTGCGCAGCAGCGGCATGAACGCGTGGGTGACCCGGACGATCCCGACGACGTTGACCTCCAGCACCTCCCTCACGTCCGCCGCCGTGTACTCCTCGACGGGCCCCACCCGGCCGAGGACCCCGGCATTGTTGATCAGGACGTCGATCCCGCCCTCGTGCGCGGCGACGTCGGCGACGGCGGCGTCCACCGAGGCGTCGTCCGTGACGTCGATCCGGACGAACCGTGCGCCGACCGACGCGGCGGCGGCCCGGCCGCGCTCCGGGTCCCGGGCGCCGATCAGGACCGTGTGTCCCGCCTCGACGAGACGGCGTGCGGTCTCCAGACCGAGGGACTTGTTGGCTCCGGTGATGAACGTCGTGGGCATGCTGGTTCCTCCGCTTCGGGCCGGCACGGTGGTGCCGGGGTCACGGAGTCGATCCTGCGCTTCCGGGAGTGCAGGCGGGAGCCACGGCTCTTCCTGGTACGGCGCGTCCCACCCTCGCCGCCCGCCGTACGGCAGTCCTCACTTCACGTGGTCCAGCCGGAGCGCGATCCCGGTCAGGCCGCTGAGCACGCGCCGCCCCACCCGCCCTGACGGCGGCGGCGCGGCGCGTGCCGGTGAACGAGCGGGCCTCGTACGTGGAGGACATGCCGAGCCCCTCGCCGCGGAAGGACGCCCCGGTCCAGTCGGCGGCCGTCACGTTCTCCGGCGGCTCGGCCAACTCGGCCCCAGCGACCAGGAACTGCTGGTCGATATGGCTGGGGCTCAGCGTGGCGAGCGGGTCCACAGGTCGTTGCCCGTGGTGACGACGAGGTCCGGGCCCATGTCCCATGGCCCGTGTGAGGGCGGCCCTCGGCCTGCTCCCCCTCGCGGTCGCCGTGAGCCCGATCCTCCTACGCCGGGCAGGCGCGCGGCGCAAGGAACGCGAAGCCGCCCGCGTACGGGAGGCCGTGGAACGGGCGCTGCGGGAGGTGCAGGGCGCCCGGACCTTCACTCCAGAGCGGCGGACATGTTCTGCAGGCCCACCGCGCCGAGCAGGTCGAGCTTGCTCCGGGCGTCGGTGCCCGGCTGCGGGGTGAACACCACGAGACGGAGGTGGTCCTCCAAGGTCAGGACGTTGGACAGCAGGGCGATGTCCCCGACCTCCGGATGGGCCACCCTCTTGTGCGCGCTCTCGTGCCCGCCGACCGCGCCGCGGCTCCACAGCTCGCGGAACCGCGAACTGCGGCCGAGCTTCGCGACCAGCGCCTCGACGTCCGGGTCGTCGGGGTAACGGCTGGTCGTGGCACGCAGGTCGGCGATCAGGGATGCCTCGAACGCCTCCCGTTCGGACGGCGACTGCCGCACCCGCGGCAGCTCCGCCAGGAACTGCGACACCAGCACATTGCTGTCCTCGGCGTCACCCACCGCGCTTTCCCCGAACGTGGCCGCGAACAGCGGGTTCCCGTACAGGAGCTGCCAGATGGCGTCGTAGACCGCCACCGGTTGGGCGGCGAGCTGGTCCATGATCCGGTACACGCCGGCCGGGATGAGCCGCGGGATACGGCCGGGGTCGGCGGTGTGACCGGCCAGGCGCAGCAGATGCGCGTGCTCGTCGTCGGACAGCCGCAGGGCACGGGCCAGCGCCGAGCACACCTGTGCGGAAGGGGTCGCCACCCGTCCCTGTTCGAGCCGGACGACGTACTCGACGGAGATGCCGGCGATCATGGCCAGCTCGGCGCGCCGCAGCCCCGGCACCCGGCGCCGCGCCCCGTTCGGCAGTCCCACCTCCGCCGGGTCGAGCCGGTCCCGCCACGCCCTCAGCGCGTCACCAAGTCGGTTCATGGCCCCATCTTGCGCCAGACGCCGGGGCCGCATGATCGGATCGGACCGCAACGATCGGGCGCGGCCGGAGTGCCCGCTGCCAGGTTTGTCCGTGAAGGGAGACCTCATGATCTCGGCACTCAACCGGCTCGTCGACGAGGTCGAGCGGCGCCTCGGCGAGGAGCTCGACATCGGCGGACTGGCCGGTGAGCTCGGTACGACCGAGTACCACCTGCGCCGGATGTTCTCGTCGCTCGCCGGCATGCCCCTGTCGGAGTACGTGCGGCGGCGCCGCATGACCGTGGCCGCCGCGGACGTCGTCCGGGGCGACGCCGACCTGCTGGACATCGCCGTCCGGCACGGCTACGGCTCCAGCGAGGCGTTCGGACGCGCGTTCCGGGCGGTCCACGGTGCCGGACCCGGCGAGGTACGCCGTGACGGAGGTCCCCTGCGCACACAACCGCAGCTCAGGTTCCGCCTGACCGTCGAAGGGAGCACCCCCATGGACACCCGTCTCGTCGACCGCCCCGCGTTCCGGCTCGCCGGCCATGCCGCCCGCGTCCCGCTCATCCACCAGGGCGTCAACCCGCACATCCAGCGGCACATCGCCGCACTGCCGCAGGAGGAGCACGCTCGGCTGAAGGCCCTCAGCGACACCGAACCGGCCGGCCTCCTGCAGGTCAGCCACGACGTCGACCCGAACGGCACGGAGGGCAGCGAGCTGACCTATCTGCACGGTGTCGCGCTCGCCCGTGACACGACCGTCCCGGACGGACTCGACGTCATCGAGGTGACGGCGGGGCTGTGGGCGGTCTTCCGGACCAGTGGCCCGCATCCGCAGGCGCTGCAGACCACCTGGGCGGCGACCGCGACCGAGTGGTTCCCGTCCAACCCGTGGCGGCTGCGGACGGGACCCTCGATCGTGGCCGTCCTGGACCGCGCGGCCGACTTCAGCACCGCGACCTGCGAGCTGTGGCTGCCCGTCGAGCCCGCCTGACCACCGGCGACGCCCGTGTGAACGGCTGAACGGCTGAACGGCTGAACGGCTGAGGCGCCGGACCGGCGGAATCCGTCGGCCCGGCGCCTCGGACGCGACCTAGGGCCTTTCGTTTGGATCAGCCCGGCTGTGGCCGACGGGACATGGTGACGTGCCCGAGCGGGGTCTGGTGCGTGCGGCTGCAAGGCGGAGGAGGGAGTCGACGCGGAGTGTCGGCGAGTGACGACAACGCCGCAGATGCGCGTGCCAGGCCCCGCGACGCCGGGATGATCCAAACGAAAGGCCCTAGGCCTGCCGCTCGCTCCACTGAGTCAGAGAGGTCGCGCCGATCGACGCGTCCGGGCCGGGCAGCAGGTCGGAGTCCTTGAGGGTGGCGCCCCAGTACTGGCCCTGCGGGTCGGTCACCACCGTGCGCGGGTCGCCGTGCACCGCGAGAGCCCGTCGGATGAAGTCCTCCAGGTCGAAGGTGTCCGGTCCGGCGACCTCGACGATCCCGCCGACCGGCGCACCCACCGCGGTGCGGGCCACGGCCGCCGCCACGTCCCCCGAGAAGATCGGCTGGATCCTGATGGGGGCGACGGACACCGTGTCGCCCTGGGTGGCCGAGTCCGCCAGCCCCTGGGCGAACTCGAAGAACTGCGTGGCCCGCACGATCGAGAACGGCACGCCGGAATCCCGGATCATCTCCTCCTGCGTCTGCTTGGCACGGAAGTAGCCGGCCTCCTGCAGCCGGTCGGTGCCCACGACGGACAGCGCCACGTGATGGGACACCCCGGCCTCGCGCTCGGCCTCCAGTTGGTTGGCGGTGGAGCGGCGGAAGAAGTCCAGCACGGCGTCGTCGGCGAACGACGGGCTGTTCGTGACGTCGACGACGACCGACGCCCCCTTCATGACCTCCGCCAGGCCCTCACCCGTCAGCGTGTCCACTCCGGTGCTGGGCGAGGCGGCCACCGCCTCGTGCCCGCGCCCGGTGAGCTCGGCGACCACCTTGGAGCCGATGAGCCCGGTCCCACCCATCACTACGACCTTCATGGATCTTCCCTTCCGTTCGCGGCGCCGTCCGTCTGGTGCGGCACGGCTCCGGCGACGACTGCTTGCACCCCTACTGACCGGGCGGCCCTCCCGTCTGTGACAGACCCGCGAAGCGGCCGAGGGAGGCGGCTGATTCCAGCGTGACCCAGCTCAGGCATATCGGCGCGCGCAAGGGGCAACGGATAGAAGCCCTGCCGTTGATCACTCCCGTGATCACCGTCCATCGCCCGGCGGCTCTGCCGGCGGCCCGAGGAGCTCACGTGTCCAGCACCGCGTCCCCATCACCCCGGTCAGGAGCCTCCACGGCTCATCCCGAACATCTCGGGCACGTCATCTTCATCGCGGCGGCGGCCGCGATGGGCGGCTTCCTGTTCGGCTACGACAGCTCCGTGATCAACGGTGCCGTGGAGGCCATCCGGGACCGCTACGACATCGGTTCGGCCGCACTGGCCCAGGTCATCGCGATCGCGCTGATCGGCTGCGCCATCGGCGCGGCGACCGCGGGCCGGATCGCCGACCGCATCGGGCGTATCCGCTGCATGCAGATCGCCGCCGTGCTGTTCACGCTCAGCGCCGTCGGCTCGGCGCTGCCGTTCGCGCTGTGGGACCTCGCCTTCTGGCGGATCGTGGGCGGCTTCGCGATCGGCATGGCGTCCGTGATCGGCCCGGCCTACATCGCCGAGGTGGCCCCGCCCGCCTACCGCGGGCGTCTCGGCTCCTTCCAGCAGGCCGCGATCGTCGTCGGCATCGCGATGTCCCAGCTGGTCAACTGGGGTCTGCTCAACGCCGCGGGAGGCGACCAGCGCGGCCGGCTGATGGGGCTGGAGGCCTGGCAGGTCATGCTCGGCGTCATGGTCGTCCCGGCCGTCCTGTACGGCCTGCTGTCCTTCGCGATCCCCGAGTCGCCCCGCTTCCTGATCTCGGTCGGCAAGCGGGAGCGCGCCCGGCGCATCCTGGCGGAGGTCGAGGGAGAGGACGTCGACTTCGACGCCCGGATCTCCGAGATCGAGGCGGCGATGAGGTCCGAGCACAAGTCGTCGTTCAAGGACCTGCTGGGCGGCTCGTTCCTCTTCAAGCCGATCGTGTGGATCGGCATCGGCCTGTCGGCCTTCCAGCAGTTCGTCGGCATCAACGTGGCCTTCTACTACTCGTCCACGCTGTGGCAGTCGGTCGGCGTCGACCCGGCGGACTCGTTCTTCTACTCGTTCACGACGTCGATCATCAACATCGTCGGCACGGTCATCGCGATCATCTTCGTCGACCGGATCGGCCGCAAACCGCTCGCGCTGATCGGCTCCGTCGGCATGGTCGTCGGCCTCGGCCTGGAGGCGTGGGCGTTCTCCTACGACCTGGTCGACGGCAAGCTGCCCGCCACCCAGGGCTGGGTCGCGCTGATCGCCGCCCATGTGTTCGTGCTCTTCTTCGCCCTGTCGTGGGGTGTGGTCGTGTGGGTCCTCCTGGGCGAGATGTTCCCCAACCGGCTGCGCGCCGCCGCCCTGGGCGTGGCCGCGGCCGCGCAGTGGATCGCCAACTGGGCCATCACCGCGAGCTTCCCGTCCCTGGCCGACTGGAACCTGTCGGCCACGTACCTGATCTACACGGCCTTCGCCGCGCTCTCGATCCCCTTCGTCTTGAAGTTCGTCAAGGAGACCAAGGGCAAGAAACTGGAGGAGATGGGCTGACGGCCCGCGCTCCCCGGCGCCGTCAGGGCACCCGGGCCGTCCACTCGGGCGAGGAGAACCTGTCGCGTGCGAGCTCCTGCGCCAGGGCGAGTTCGGCGTCCGTCACCTCGCCGTCGGTGAGGCCGTAGCGGTGCCGGAAGGAGTCGACCATCCCGGCGATGACCTCGTGCCGGGGCAGACCGGTCTGCCGGCGCAGCGGGTCCACCCGCTTCTTCGCGCTCGTGCCCTTGTCCGACATCTTCTCCCGGCCGGTGCGCAGCACTTCGAGCATCTCGTTGGCGTCGATGTCGTAGGCCGTGGTCACGTGGTGCAGGACGGCCCCGGGCCCGCCGTCGGGCCCACGAGCCGCTTCTGCGCGGCCCGGCGATCTTCCCCTGCTCGGTGGCGATGTCGTTCAACTGGGGCAGCATTTCGTCGGCGGATTCCCGTGGAGGGCTGCCTTTTCCCGTCCTTGGGCAGCACGGGCCGGTGTCGGCGCCCACGATGGGCGGACACGAACGGAACGGGACATGGGCCGCCCGGTGTCCGGGACAACCGCCCGATCCGGTGCCGGGCAGGAGGCGGGCGAGGAGCTGCCGGGTGTCGGGGTCGGTGGTGTGGACCCGTCGGCCGCCCCGGGACAGAGCGGGGCGGCCGACGAGTTGTCGGACCTCAGAGCGACGTCATGACGTGCTTGATCCGGGTGTAGTCCTCGAAGCCGTATGCGGAGAGGTCTTTGCCATAGCCGGACTTCTTGAACCCGCCGTGCGGCATCTCGGCGACGAGGGCCATGTGGGTGTTGATCCACACACAGCCGAAGTCGAGGTTCTTCGACATCCGCATCGCCCGCGCGTGGTCCTTGGTCCACACCGAGGAGGCCAGCGCGTAGTCGACGCCGTTGGCGTACCGCACGGCCTGGGCCTCGTCCGTGAAGGACTGGACGGTGATGACCGGGCCGAACACCTCGTTCTGGATGATCTCGTCGTCCTGCCGGAGGCCGGAGACCACGGTCGGGGCGTAGAAGTAGCCCTGCTCGCCGACCCGGTGGCCGCCCGCCTCGATCCTGGCATGTTCGGGAAGGCGCTCGATGAAGCCGCTGACCTGGGCCAGCTGGCCCGCGTTGTTCAGCGGCCCGTACAGCACGTCCTCGTCGTCCGGCAGCCCGGTCCTGGTGTCGGCCGCGGCTTTGGCGAGGGCGGCGACGAATTCGTCGTGGACCGTCTCGTGGACCAGGACGCGGGTGGCGGCCGTGCAGTCCTGTCCGGCGTTGAAGAAGCCGCCGATCACCAGGTCCTCGACCGCCTTCGCCAGATCGGCGTCCTCGAAGATCACGGCCGGGGCCTTGCCTCCGAGTTCCAGGTGGACCCGCTTGACGTCTTTCGAGGCGCTCTGGGCGACCTGGATGCCGGCGCGTACCGAACCGGTGATGGACGCCATCGCGGGGGTCGGGTGCTCCACCATCAGACGGCCGGTCTCACGGTCGCCGCAGACCACGTTGAAGATTCCGCGGGGCAGTGCCAGCTCCTCCAGGACACCGCCGATGATCTCGGCGATCAGAACGGTGGAGGCCGGGGTGGTGTCCGAGGGCTTGAGGACCACGGCGTTGCCCGCCGCGAGCGCCGGGGCGAACTTCCACACCGCCATCAGCAGAGGGTAGTTCCATGGCGCGACCTGGGCGCACACACCGACCGGCTCGCGGCGGACGACAGAGGTCATTCCCTCCATGTACTCGCCGGCCGAGCGGCCCTCCAGCATGCGCGCCGCGCCCGCGAAGAAGCGGACCTGGTCGATCGCGGGGGCGAGCTCCTCACTGCGGGTGAGGTGGAGCGGCTTGCCGGTGTCCCGGCTCTCCGCGGCGACCAGTTCGTCGGCCCGTGCCTCCATCGCGTCGGCGATCTTCAGCAGTACCCGCTGCCGTACGGACGGTGTGGTGTCACGCCAGAGGGGGAACGCCGAGGCCGCGGCCGCCATCGCGGCATCCACGTCCGCGGGCCCCGAGAGCGGGGACGTCGCGTAGACCTCACCGGTGGTGGGGTCCACCACATCGAGCGTGCGGCCGTCCGAGGCGTCCGCGAACGCACCGTCGACGTAGTTGCGGAAGGTGGTGCTCATGGAACGTATCCCCTGCTCAGGTGGCGGTACGGGCGGACAGGTGCTCGTGGACGGCGACCCAGCGGCCGTCGTCGTCGCGGGTGAAGACGATGGTTTCGCGTTCGTGGACCGTCTCCTCGCCGGTGTGGGTGGCGACCCGGGTCTCGACGTCATGACTGAAGACGGCTGTGTCGCCGAAGTGCTGGATCAGTTGTGCGGACGAAGTGCAGCCCAGGATCCGGAAGCCGTCCTGTTCCACCCACTGCTGCCACAGCGCCCGGTACTCGGCCGTGGAGCCGAGCCTCTGCGGGGTGGTGTGGAAGACGAAGGTCGCGTCCGGGGCGAATGCGCCGAAGTAGTCGTCGAGACGGCCTTCGGCGAAGGCGGCGACAAGCGCGTCCGCAGCGGTCCGGACCTCCTGGACGGTGGTGGTGCTCATGCACGGCTCCTGGTCACGGGCGTTCGGCGGTCGAGGCCGGAACGCGAGGCGTTCGGTCACGTAGGTGACGGCGGGGCCTCACTGGGCCACGGCGGGCTCGGTGACGGTCTCTCCGCTGTCACCGGTGATCGGCGGCACCGGGGCATCCGACGCCCGCACGAATCGGGGCCCGGCCGGTCCGTACACGGCGCGCGGTTCGGGGAACACAGCGAGCAGGGCGAGGTAGAGCACGACCGCGAGGGCGAGGCCGACCGGCAGCGAGATGTCGGTGCCGCCCGCGAGATCGCCGAGCGGGCCGACGAACTGGCCGGGCAGGTTGGTGAAGAGAAGCGCCACGACGGCGGAGACCAGCCAGGTCGACATGCCGCGCCAGTTCCAGCCGTGCGTGAACCAGTAGCGGCCGCCGCGCTGACGGCGGTTGAAGACCTGCAGAGCCTCCGCGTCGTACCAGCCGCGCCGGGTGACATAGCCGAGCGTCATGACGATCATCCACGGCGCGGTGCAGGTGATGATCAGCGTGGCGAAGGTGGAGATGGACTGCGCGAGGTTGAGCGCGAAGCGGCCGGCGAAGATGAACGCGATGGACAGGGCACCGATGAAGAAGGTGGCCTGGACGCGGCTGAAGCGCGTGAAGACGCTGGAGAAGTCGAGCCCCGTGCCGTACAGGGACGTCGTGCCGGTGGAGAGGCCGCCGATCAGGGCGATCAGGCAGAGCGGCAGGAAGTACCAGCCGGGTGAGATCGCGAGCAGTCCGCCCACGTAGTTGGGGGCGGCAGGGTCGACGTACTTCTCGGCCTTCGCCGCGATGATCGACGCGGTGGCCAGGCCGAAGAGGAACGGCAGCAGGGTGGCGATCTGGGCGAGGAACGCGGCCCCCATCACCCGGCGGCGCGGCGCCCCGGCCGGGATGTAGCGGGACCAGTCACCGAGGAACGCGCCGAAGGAGACCGGGTTGGAGAGCACGATCAGCGCGGAGCCGATGAACGAAGGCCAGAACAGCGGGTCGGCCGTGGAGGCGAAAGTTCCTGCGTAACCGGGGTCGAAGTCGCCCACGAAGGCGAACGCGCCGAGCACGAAGAGGGCCGACGCCGCCAGCACCGCGATCTTGTTGACCAGCAGCATGAACCGGAATCCGTAGATGCAGACGACCAGGACGAGCCCGGCGAAGATCGCGTACGCGATGCCGTAGGTCAGGTCCGACTCCGGGACGTGGACGAGCCGGTGCGCGCCGCCGACGAGCGCGTCCCCCGAGGACCACACCGAGATCGAGAAGAAGGCGATGGCGGTGAGCAGGGAGAGGAACGAGCCGACGACCCGGCCGTGCACGCCCAGGTGCGCGGAGGAGGAGACCGCGTTGTTCGTGCCGTTGGCGGGGCCGAACAGCGCCATCGGGGCCAGCAGGAGCGCACCTGCCACGAGACCGAGGACGGTCGCCGCGAGACCCTGCCAGAAGGAGAGGCCGAACAGGATCGGGAAGGCGCCCAGCACACAGGTCGCGAAAGTGTTGGCACCGCCGAAGGCGAGCCGGAATAGATCGATCGGACGGGCTGAGCGGTCCTTGTCCGGGATCCGCTCGACACCATAGGTCTCTATCTCGGTTATCGAGGCCGTCATGGGTGCTCCATCTTCCGGTCATGCACAGGCGACGGTGCACAGTGTGCGGCCCGCGATTGACCAGCGACAATTGTGTCTGCCACAGAGCCGTACGCTGTTTTGTGTGGCAAGCGACAAACTCACCGTCGGCGATCTGCTCTCCTTCCCGGCGCTTCAGCTCTCCGTGAAGGCCGGCAGCGCCGGTCTGGACCGGTCCGTCTCCTGGGCGCACGCAAGCGAGCTTGCCGATCCCACGCCCTGGCTCCTGGGCGCCGAGGTGATCATGACGGCGGGCCTGGCGGTCCCCCGTACCGCGGCCGGACAGCGCGCCTACGTGGAGCGGCTGGACGACGCCGGAGTGTCCGCTCTCGCCCTCTCCGCGCAGCTGCACATGCCCCCGCTGCACTATGCGTTCTTCCAGGCGGCGGAGGAGCGGGGCTTCCCGGTTCTCGAAGTACCGCTCGCCGTCCCGTTCATCGCGGTCGCCCAGGAAGTCGCGGCCGCGGCCCAGGAGGACGCCCGGTACCGGCTGGGCGCGCAGCTCCAGGTCTTCGGCGCGCTGCGCTGGCTGGTCGCCGAGGATCTCGACACGCCCACACTTCTGCGCCGTCTCGAAGCCCTGTCGGGTTACGACGTCTATCTCTGCACACCGCAGGGCCACCCGCTCCTGCCCGGTATTCCCGTGCCGGATCCCGCCGTCCTGCCCGCTTCCACCGACGCCCCGCCGACGATCCCCGGGGGCTTCGTCCTCCCGGTGCCCGCGCCCGGCGGCCCGGCGGGCTTTCTGGTCGCATACGAGCGTCAGGGCGCCCAGCCCGCGGGACTCGCCGTCGTCCAGCACATCGCCACGGTGGCGGCGCTGCGGCTGGCGATGATACGCAACGAGCGCGAGACGCTGCGCCGCGAGGGCGCGGAGACACTGGCCGAACTACTGCAGGAGGCGCTCGACCCGGAGGTGGCGCGCCGCCGGCTCGCCCGGCACGCCATCGAGGGCGACACCGTACTCCTCGTAGTGCGCCACACCACCGACGAGGCGCTGCTGTCCTGCCTGCAGGACCGACCCCATCTGCTGCTCACCCGAGGCGAGGACCGCTACGTCCTGGGGCCGTCGGAGCTGGCGGTGGCCGTCGGTGAGCTTCAGGCCGGGGCAGCCGGGGTCAGCCGCACCTTCCTGCCGGGCGCCGCGCTGAAGGTCGCCCAGCGCGAGGCGCTCTGGGCGGTCGCCAAGGCCGTGGAGTCGGGTCGCCCCGTCGTCCGGTACGGCGACGACTCGACGGGCCGGTGGCTGCCCGACGACCCCGCTGCCCTGACCGCGCTGGTCGAGTACGTGCTTGGTGCGGTCCTGCGCTACGACGAAACCCATGACTCGCAGCTGCTGGTCTCCGCCCGCACCTGGATGGAGCGCGACCGCCGCACCGAGACGGCCGCGGCGGCGCTCCACATCCACCCCAACACCCTCGCCTACCGGCTGCGCCGTTTCGGTGCTCTCGCCGACCGTGATCTGACATCGACGGGGGCTCTGGCCGAGGTCTGGCTGGCGATTCAGGCAGCGGGGGCGCTGGGCCTGACCGACTGAGCACGTTCGGGGCAGGACCCGGTCGATGCGGCTCGCCGAACCGGCTGCGTCGGTGTCGGCGGGCGCGCCGTCGAGAGCCCGGTCGACCGCGTGGAGCGCCTCGTCCGGCTCCAGGAAGACATCACCGGCGACCTGCGGGTGCCGCCGCAGCCGTCCGCCACGGGGTGGCCCGGGGTGTTCCCGCGGCGGAACCGGCAGGCGACGCCCCGCGACACGGACCACGCCGGTGATGAGTTTTCGTGCCCGCGCCCGTCACACGTACGACGGGACACGACGAGGCGGAAGGACGACGCGATGAGTGCCGACACCCGGCTGGAGAAGGACCTGACCCCCCACGGGCTGGGCGAGATCGGGGAGCCGGCGTTCGCGGGCCTGGCGGAGCGGCACCGGCGGGAGCTGCACGTGCACTGCTACCGGATGCTCGGTTCGTTCGAGGACGCCGAGGACACCGTGCAGGAGACGTTCCTCCGTGCCTGGCGCCGCCGGGAGACCTACGAGGGACGGTCGACGTTCCGGGCCTGGCTGTACCGCATCGCCACCAACGCCTGCCTCGACCTGCTCGCCAAGTGCCGCCCGGAACCGGCGACCCGCGGTGAGGTGCCCTGGCTGCAGCCCTACCCGGACCGCCTCCTCGACGAACTGTCCGCGGACGGCGCCGACGAGCCGGAATCGGTGGCCGTCGCCCGCGAGACGATCGAGCTGGCCTACCTGGTCGCCGTCCAGCATCTCGCGCCGCGCCCCCGGGCCGTGCTGATCCTGCGGGACGTGCTGGGCTGGCCGGCCAAGGAGGTCGCGGAGTTCCTGGGCGACTCGGTGAACTCCGTCAACAGCGCCCTGCAGCGGGCCCGCGCCGGTCTGCGGGAGCACCTGCCCGCCGAGCGCCAGGACTGGACCGGCGGCGAGGAGGACGCCGGGACCCGCGACCTGGTGCGCCGCTTCACCGAGGCCAGCGTGGCCACGGACATCCCGGCGCTCACCGCGATGCTCCGGGACGACGTCCGATGCTCGATGCCGCCCACGCCCGGCCTGTCCGTCGGCCGCGACACGGTCGTGAACAGCTGGATCGACGACGGCTACGACGGCATGAAGGGCCTGCGCCCCATCCCCACGGCCGTCAACCGCCAGCCCGCCGTCGCCTACTACCTCTGGCGGGAGCGGGAGAACGCGTACCTGCCGCTGACGCTCGACGTCCTGCGCATCACGGGCGGGGCGATCACGGAGATCACCATCTTCGACGGCGACCAGTTCCCGCACCTCGGACTGCCGGACCGCCTTCCGGCGGACGGTACGGAACAGTCCCGGTGACCGGCAGGCAGAGGGAGTCCGCGGTCTCGGCCGCGGCGGTCGCGCAGACGGATCCGCTGCGCCGCCCGGGCTTCGACGCGAAGGACGTGGTCCTCCTGGCCCACTGCCTGGAGGACGCCGGCCTGGTCGTCCGCGCCCCCGACCCGCGCGACCGGGGGTCGTGGGCGGGCGGGGAGACCGTGGAGCGGTGCGCGACGCCGGCCGGGCGAGCCGACGCGGAGCCGCCGGCACCGCTCAGTGAGGCGGAGGGCCGGCGCCGGACGGAGCTGCTGACCCGGGTCCACGAGGGGTGGCCGTCCCGCCCTCGCGAGCGGTGATCCCTCAGGCGCGCAGGCCCTCGAGTTCGGCCGCGCGACGCAGATCCTTGGGGCGGCCGAGGGAACGCCGCATGGCGATCAGGTCGTCCAGGCCGGCGTAGGCGATGGCGAAGCCCGCGGGGTCGTACGTGACGGCCGCCCGGTCGAGGCAGGGTGCCACGTCCATGGCGCCCCACGGCAGGGCGGGCGTGCAGAGGTCGCCGCTCGCGCCGGTCACCCGGTAGAGCACCTGCGGGCGGCCCAGTTCGGGCAGGTCCGTGCAGCCCGAGGCGGACAGCGCCCGGCGCAGGGCGTCCGCCTGCCCGGGTGTGCCGTCCCACAGCAGGTCCAGGTCGCCCGTCAGCTCCGTCGAGCCGTGCAGGATGCCGGCCACCTGGCCGACGACCACCGCCCGGGAACCGGCCTCGTGCAGCGCCCGCAGGAAGGGGAACGGGTCGAAGCCGAGCGCGCCGTCCGTGCCGAACGTGCCGGCCACCTCATCGGCCTCCTCCGGGCCCACCCCGGTGGCGGCACGGTCGCGGGTGCGGTCCGCGGTCCGCCGAACGGCCTGACGGAGTCGCAGTGCGGCGGTCTCATCCATCCGCTCATTCAACCGTGGCCCGGTGCCGTCCGAGGGTCCGCCCCCTCCGCCGTCCGCCGTGAGGGACCATCGGCCCCGCCCCGGGACCACGGACCCCTGTCCCGCGTCGCGGCCTGAGGACAGGGTGGAAGCAGGACAGCGGACCGAGGAGGAGACCGGTATGGCCCGCACGATCACCGTGGGACTCGACGGTTCGGTAGAGAGCCGGGCAGCCGCCGAGTGGGCGGCCCGCGAAGCGACGCTCCGCAGGGCGCCGGTACGGCTCCTCCACGTGTGGCAGCCGATTCCGGACCCCCTGGCACAGGCCCCGCTCCTCAGTACCGAGACGCAGCGGCACTGGACCGAGCGGATCCCCCGGAGCGCCGCCGAGGGGCTGCGGCTACGGCACCCCGGGGTCGAGGTGACCACCGAACAGTGGCCCGGAGCACCCGCGGACGTGCTGCTCGAATCCGCTCGGGACGCGGAACTGCTGGTCCTGGGCTCGCGGGCGCTGAGCGGCCTCGCGGGCTTCCTGGTCGGGTCCGTCGGCCAGTCGGTGGTGGCCCGCGCCGAGGTGCCGGTGGTGCTCGTCCGGGCGGGCGAACAGGCCGCCGACGAACACGTCAAGGACCCCGCCGGCATACCGTCCGCCGCCACCGCCTTCCGGCCCGTGGTCCTGGGCCTGGACACCGGCAGCCCCGACGGGACGGTGATCTCGTTCGCGTTCGAGGAGGCCCGGCGCCGCGAGGCCACCCTGACCGTCGTCGCGGGCTGGAACCTGCCGCCGTCCTACGTCTACAGCCTGGCCGCCGGCGTCGACCCCCGCGAGGGGATGATCCGCGAGCGGGCCGCCGCGCTCACCGAGGTGCTGCTGCCGTGGCGGGAGAAGTACCCGGACGTCGAGGTGACCGAGGCGTCCCGGCTCGGCAGCCCCGCGAACCACCTCATCGACGCGGCCCTCGACGCCTCCCTCGTCGTCGTGGGGCGCCGGGTGCGCCGCAATCCGTTCGGCGTCCACATCGGAGCGGTCACCCACGCGGTCATGCATCACGCCATCGCCCCCGTCGCCGTCGTCGCCCACGACTGACTCGGCCGGCATCGACGGACAGGACACCACGAAAGCAGCGGCGGCCGTCCCGGAGTTCGGGACACCCCTGGTCATCGAGGACCGGCCCGAGCCCGAGCCCGAGCCGGGGCAGGTCCGGGTACGCGTCGAGGCGCCGGGGCCGGGCCCGCCCGGCTCGTGGCGGTCCCGGGTGGGGGAGGACCGGGCCGTCTCGCCCTGCGGCACGCGAAGATCGCCCGCGAAGCCCTGACTAGTGGACGGTGAGGCGTCCCCGGCCCGCGAGCCGGAACAGCAGGACGAGGGAGGGGAGGACCGTGACCCCGGCGACACAGGCCACGACGATCAGCACCTGCAACGTGGCCCGGGGGGAGGCGCCTTCGTCGATCGTGAGGTGGGTGCCCAGCAGATACGGGTACTGGGCGACACCCCACCCACACACCACCAGCGCCACCGCCGCGGCCGCCGTCTGCCGCAGCAGGAGCGTGCGGTGGGTGAGCAGCAGGAGGATGCAGGCCACGCCGCACACCGCGGCCCCGATGACGAGCGGCAGCGCGACATGGCTGAGGTCGTGGAACAGCCGCTCGGCGTCGGCGTGCAGGACGAAGATGCCGGCCACGGACACCACCCCGGCCGCGGCGGCCGCGGCGAGACCCCGGTCGCGGAAGTACCGGACCAGCGCGGGATCGTTGGCGCGCCGCGCCTCCACGTGCAGGTACACGGCGGCCAGGTAGGCGCACACCACGACGGCCAGGACGCCGCCCAGGTGGGAGGTCGGGTGGTTCCAGCTCGTCAGCGCGTTGCCGTTGCCACCGGTCGGCACCCGGCCCGAGGCGATGGCACCGGCGATCGCGCCGAAGCTGTACGGCGTGAGGACGCTGGACAGCGCGAACACCGCCCCGTACAGCCGCTGCTCGGGTGTACGCAGGGCGTTGTGACGGAACGCGAAACCGGCTCCGCGCAGCACGATGCCGAGGGCGGCGAACACCAGGGGCAGATACAGCGTCGTGGTGATGGCGGTGAACGCGGTGGGGAAGCCGGACCACAGGATGACCAGGCAGTAGATGAGCCAGGTGTGGTTCGCCTCCCACACGGGCCCGATGGAGGCGTCGATGAGCTGCCGGGGGCGGCGGCCGCGGTCGGCGCCCCCGGCGGTGAGGTCCCAGAACCCGGCCCCGAAGTCGGCCCCGCCGAGCAGGGCGTAGGCGATCACGCCGACGAACAGGAGGACGGCGACGGTGTCCTGCATCTACTGCTCCCTCGGTCCCGGTCGGGCGGCCACGGGCTCGGGCGCCGGGCCGTAGGGAACGGTGACGTTGTCGTCCCCTTCCGCGCGCCAGCGCCGCCGCATGGAGCGCAGTACCCAGATCGCCGCCGTGCCGACCGCGCAGTACAGCGCCAGTACGCAGGCGAAAAGCGCCCAGATGTTGCCTTCGGTGGTCACCGCGTCGCGGGTCAGCAGTAGGCCCACGACGGTCCAGGGCTGCCGTCCCACCTCGGTGACGACCCATCCGCTCTCCAGGCAGAGCACGGCGAGGGCGCCGCTGACGGCGGCGGCGCGCAGGAACCAGCGGTTCCGCGGGACGCGCCGGTGCCGGTACCAGAGCCAGGCGAACCACGCCGCCAGCAGGGTCAGCAGGCTGGCCGTGCCGACCATGACGTCGAACGCGAGGTGGACGACGCTCACCGTGCGGTCGTCGGGCCGTACGTCGGCGGGGATCGCGTCGAGCCCCTTGATCGTCGTGGACGGCGAGAAGTCGGCCAGGATCGAGCCGAGGTCGGGGATCTGCCAGCCGTAGCGGACCTCGCCGTCGATCAGGACGCCGCCCAGTGTCTCGGGCACGTGGTCGTCGGTCGTGGGCACCATCTCGATGGCGGCGAACTTGGCGGGTTCGTCGTTGAAGACGTCACGGGCGATCGTGTCGCCCACGAGCAGTTGGACCGGCATGAGGCAGGCTGCCGTCACGAAGCCGATGAGGAACCCGGTGCGGTGGTAGTGGTTGTCGCGCCCCCGCAGCAGACCAGCCGCGTACACGCCGCCGACGGTGAAGCCCGCCACGATGTACGCGGCCAGCAGCATGTGCATCGTCTCGCCCCAGAACGCGCCGTTGAAGAACACCTCGGCCGGTTCGACGTCGACGACCTTCCCGTCGCGCATCGTGATGCCGCCGGGCTGGTTCATCCAGCTGTTCGCGGCGACGACGGAGGCGGTGCCGCCGATCCCGGACAGGGACACGGGGACGCCGGTCCAGAAGTGGGCCCGCGGGGGCAGCCGGTCCCAGCCGTAGATGTAGATCGAGACGAAGATCGCCTCGAGGAAGAAGAACAGGCCCTCGATGGAGAAGGGGAACCCGAACGCGGACCCGTAGGTACCCATCAAGCCGGGCCACAGGACGCCCAGTTCGAAGGTGAGGACGGTGCCGGTGACCGCGCCGACGGCGAACAGGACGGCCGCCGCCTTCGACCAGCGCCGGGCCAGCAGCAGGGCGGTGGAGTCGTCGTGCCGCAGCCCCCGGTGGTGGGCGATGAGCGTGAGGCTGGTCAGGGCGACGCCGAACGGGACCAGGATGATGTGGAAGCCCAGCGTGAAGGCCATCTGCTGCCGGGCGGGGAGCAATTGGGCGGGCTCGTCCGCAGCGGTGGCGAGACCGTGCAGGACCGCGTCGAGTGTGAGCATCGTGTCTTTTCGTCCGGACTCGCGAGTGCGCGGGGGCACCGTGGGGGAGGGCAGAGTGGTGCTCAGGCGTTCTTCTCCGTGGGCTCGCCATCACCCCTATGACCGAAATATCACTTTTGGCACGTCGGTCATGCTAGACCACGGCCCGCGCCTCACCCCGCACGTACGCCCGCGTCACCGCCGGGCGGTGTCGGCCCGCGAGGTCGTGAGGTCGCTGCGCCGCACGAGATGGACCGTCACCGCGGCGGCGACGACGATGACGCACCCCACGAAGACCAGACCGGCGCTCCGCAGCCCGAGGGGAACGGAGAGGGCGCCGATGCCGACCACGGGCAGCGAGATGCCGACGTAGGCGGCCACGAAGAGGGCGGAGATCGTCGCCCCGCGCTGCTCGGCGGGGGCGGCCCGCGCCACCCCGGCGACCGAGGCGCGGAACGACATCCCCTGCCCGATCCCGGCGACGACCGCGCCCGCCACCAGCACCCCCAGGGACTCCGCCAGCAGCGAGCCGCCGATGAGGAGGAGGCCGACGATCAGGATGGCGCAGCCCAGCGGCAGGGCGCGGCCCGGACCGGCGCGGTTCAGCAGCTGCCCGGCCGTGGACGCCAGGAACACCGCCAGGACGATCGCCCCGGCCACCGCAAGGTTGTCGACGCCCAGGTACTGCGCGGCGAACGACGGGGCCACAGCGGTGAACAGGCCCAGTACCGAGAAGCCGGCGAAGGACGCCAGCCCCGCGGGCACGAAGACGGACCGCGTCTGCGGCGGCACCACCATGCCCTCGGGGCGCAGCGGCGGACGCGGAACCGGGCGGTGCACGGACTCGGGCAGCGCCGCCACCAGGACCATGGCGACGGCCAGCATCCCGAGGTGGACCAGGAAGGGCAGCCGCAGGGGGTGGGGGGCGTACTCGGCCAGGACTCCGGCCAGCAGCGGCCCGCACCCCAGCCCGCCCATGTTCGCCGCGGTGGCCGCGAACGCGGCTCGCGCCCGCTCGTCGGGGCGGGCCAGCTCGGTGACGGCCGCGGTGGCGGCGCCGCTGAGCAGCCCCGCGGCGAACCCTGAGAACACCCGGCCCGCGAACAGCAGGGGAAGCCCGCCCTGGAAGAGGAAACAGAGCGCGGACAGGGCCGACAGCACGAGCGAGGCGAAGATCACCGGCCGGCGGCCCAGCACGTCGGAGAAGTTGCCCGCCATCAGCAGGGCGACGATGACCCCGACGGCGTACACGGCGAAGATCACGGTGATCATGAACTGCGAGAAGCCGATCTCCTCGCGGTAGAGCCCGTACAGCGGCGTGGGCAGCGTGGTGCCGGCCATGCCCACGGCGAACACCACGGCCGCGACGACGTACCAAGGGAATTGCCGCTTCCTGGGTTCCGTCATTCCGCCCTTCCCTGGGTCGCCGGGGCGCGGCGGCCTCCCGCGCACGAGCCGGCTCGACGTGATCAGCTCACCACAGGCGGCCGGCACGCGCATTCCGCCGCGCGCCGGAAGAGGGCGACCCGGCCGAGCGGGTGCTTCCGCGTCGCCGTCCGCCGGTACGCCGACAGCGCGGACCGGGAGACGGTACGTCCGGCGCGACGGGTGATCCGCCGGGTCCCGGCGACGACGTGATCCTTCCTGGTGGCTGCGACGCCGCACGCTCCCGGCTCGGTTCCGCCTGCCGCCGTCGGCACCCCTGTGGTGAACAATGCCGTCGACGGGGAGGCGGACGTGCACAACGGCGACGGGCCGCGCGGGAACGGGCGGCGTGCCGAGGCGACGGCCGTTCACGCGCCGCGGCCTCACGACACCCGGCGGGACACCGGCTCCAGTCGTTCGAATGTGACGCAGGTCATGGGAACTCCCCAGCACGGGCCGACAGTTCAAGTCGTGACCACAGAGAGACGAGCGCGGGTGCGCAACGGGGACCCGGATGCCTTCGCGGAACTTTTCGACGAGTGTGCCCGCGCGGTGTACAACCACGCCTTCCGCCTGACCGTCGACTGGTCGACGGCCGAGGACGTCATGGCGACGACGTTCATGGAGGCCTGGCGGCGCAGGGACACGGTCGAGGCCGAAGGGGGCACGCTGCGGCCGTGGTTGCTCGGCATCGCCACCAACGTGGCGCGCTCCCACCACCGCAGCGACCGCCGCTACCGCGCGGCGGCGAACGCCGCGGCGGCCGCGATGGAGGACGTCGAGGACCACGCCGAGGCGATCGCCGGACGGCTGGACGACCGGCGCACGCTCCATGCCACGCTGACCGCCCTGAGCCTGCTCAAGCGTCCCGAGCGCGAAGTGCTGACCCTGTGCCTGCACGAGGGGATGGCGTACGCCGAAGTGGCGCGCGTCCTCAAGATCCCGGTCGGGACGGTCCGCTCCCGCCTGTCCCGCGCCCGCGGCAAGCTGCGCCGGCTCACCGACGCGCAACTGCTTCGCGAAAAACGGGAACCCATCCCCGCAAACCGGCAGATACAGGATGACCGCGGATACGCGGTCCGGTCCGCACAGGAAGGAAACCGATGAACGCCAGCCCCTCCCACCAGCCTCACCCGGCTGAGTGGACGGAGACGCAGAGCCTGCAGCCCTGTGTCGAGCGGGATCTGCCGGCGGGCCGCCACCAGTTCCACAAGGAGCAGTTGATGGCCCGGATCCACGAAGACCTGCGCACCACCACCCGCCCCGAGCCTCCGAGGCGCCGCCCCAACCCGTTCCTGCGCCGTACGGTCCTGCTGCCCGCGGCGGCCCTGGCGCTGGCCGGAGCGGTCGCGGGCGGTTTCGCCCTCCGCGGCGGCGCCCCGGACGGCGGCACGACCGCGCTGGCCACCGGCCCGGCCCTGACCACCACCGTCGGCGCCGCCGACGCCAAGGGAGCCCCCCGGCTCCTCGACCGGATCTCCCTGGCTGCCGCCGACACCTCCACGCCCACGCCGCGCGAGGGCCAGTACATCTACATCGCGTCGAAGGTGGCCAGCACCTACCCCAGGACCGTCGGCGACAAGACCACGGTGGTCAGCGAGGAACTGCACCCCCGGCAGGTCTGGAACTCCCTCGACGGCAAGGACGGCTGGCTGATCGAACGCGGCCGGACGGGCGACGAGGGCATCACCCTCGCCGGCGAGGTGGGGATGCGCGGGGCCTACGACGTCCTCGCCACGCTGCCGACCGACCCCGACGCGCTGCTGCGGCGCATCTACCGCGAGTCGGACGCCACCCGCGACCACGAAGTGCCGCGCGACCAGGCCGCGTTCGTCGCCATCGGCGATCTGCTGACCGAGAGCTACCCGCCCGCCGACGTCAGCGCGGCCCTCTACAAGGCCGCCGCCAAGATCCCCGGAGTGGTCGCGGTGGAGGACGCGGTCGACGCCACGGGCCGGCACGGCGTCGCCATCGCCCGGGAGGACGGCACCGCCGGAGAGCGGACCGAGTGGATCTTCGACAAGAAGACGCTGCGGTTCCTCGGCGAGCGCATCGTCGTGGTCAAGGCCGTGGAGGACAGCCCGTTCGAGGTGGGCACCGTCACCTTCACCAGCGCGATCACCCAGCGTGCCGTCGTCGACGCCAACAAGCAGGTCCCCGGAACGGCGAGCTGAACGCCGGGGAGGGCACCGGCCGCCGCCCCGCTTCGCGGCGCGTCGGCACGCCTCCGACGCTGCCTGAAACGCGTCCGCGGTCGACGCGATGACGACCGTGTCCTGGAGGGCGGCAGGGGGAGGGCGGCGCTCCTCCTCGTGAAGGAAGGAGGGCGCCGCCCCCCCGGGCACGATCGTGGCCCCGAGGGCCCTCGCGAGCCGGGAGAGCAGACCGCTGAACTCCCTCCCCGGGCGAAGGGGGTGGGCGTCACACGCTCACGGCCCCCCTGTGCGACCCGTGACCGGAGGCCCCGGTCACGGGTCGGTGCGTTCAGCGCCAGCCGAGTTCGGGTGCCACGTGCGTGAGGATGCTCTCCAGCACGTGCGTGTTGTAGTCGACGCCCAGCTGGTTCGGGATCGTCAGCAGCAGGGTGTCGGCGGCCTGGATCGCCTCGTCGTCCCGCAGGAGCTTCACCAGTTCGTCCGGTTCCCCGGCGTACGACCGCCCGAAGATGGCCCGGGTCGTGTCGTCGATCATGCCGATCTGGTCGCGGGACCGCCTGTCACGCCCGAAGTACGCCCGGTCGAGGTCGTCGGTGAGGGCGAAGATGCTGCGGCTGACCGACACCCGGGGCTCCCGGGTGTGGCCCGCCTTCCGGTAGGCCTCCCGGTACGCCTCGATCTGCTTGCGCTGCTGGACGTGCAGCGGCTCGCCCGTCTCGTCGTCCTTCAGCGTCGAGCTCTGCAGGTTCATCCCGAGCTCGCCGGCCCAGACCGCGGTCGCGTTCGACCCGGAGCCCCACCAGATCCGGTCGCGCAGGCCCTCCGAGTGCGGCTCGACGCGCAGCAGACCGGGCGGGTTGGGGAACATCGGCCGGGGGTTGGGCTGGGCGAACCCCTCGCCGTCGAGGACCTTGAGGAACTCCTCGGTGCGGCGGCGTGCCATGTCGGTGCCCGTCTCACCGGCAGCCGGCTCGTGCCCGAACAGGCGCCAGCCGTCGATGACCTGTTCCGGTGAACCCCGGCTGATGCCGAGCTGTAGCCGGCCGCCCGCGATGAGGTCGGCGGCGCCCGCGTCCTCCGCCATGTAGAGCGGATTCTCGTAGCGCATGTCGATCACGCCGGTGCCGATCTCGATCGTCGAGGTCCGCGCCCCGATCGCCGCGAGCAGCGGGAACGGGCTGGACGCCTGCCGGGCGAAGTGATGCACCCGGAAGTACGCGCCGTCCACGCCGATCTCCTCGGCGGCGACCGCGAGGTCGATCGACTGGCGCAGCATGTCCGCGGCCGTCCGGGTCTGGGAATACTCCCCGGGCGACCAGTGCCCGAAGGAGAGGAAGCCGATTTTCTTCACACCTCACCCAGCGCCCGGACGCTCCATTCGATTCCCGCCGCTGCTCAGCGGGGCAGCAGGGCGAGCGCTTCGTCCGCGTTGTGCTCCGCGATCTGCCGCATGACGGTGCGGTGCGGGAAGTCGCCGTCGAGGAGACGCAGCGGACCGGCCACCAGGGAGAGGTGCATCGCGAGGGTGTACAGGTCGAGCCGGGCCGGATCGAGTCCGGGACGGGACAGGGCCCGGTACCGCTCACCGAAGCGCAGCTTCAGAAACACGTGCTCCCACTCGACGTCGAAGTACATCAGCCCCTCGATGTCGATGAGGACGGGGTGCCCGGCGGTGTCGACGAGGACATGGTCGGGCCCGAGCTCGCCGTGGATCAGCCCGTGCTCGCTGCGCGGAGCCACCCGCGCGGCCAGCTCGCGCAGACGGTCCTGCAAGGGGGCCGCGGCGGAACCGATCCTCGGGTCCCGGCCGGCCGCCTCCGTGAGATCGCCGAGAGCCCGCTCCAGCACCAAACCCTGGCACGACTCCCCGCTCGCCAGGTCGCCGCGTCCGAGTACGTCCACACGGCCGTACGGCGCACTGCGCTGCCGGTGCATCACGTCGAGCATGGCCGCCAGCTCGCTCATGGCATCCGACGCCCGTACGGGATCCGCCCTCAGCAGCGCTTCCAGCGTGCCCCCGGCGACGTCCTCGACGACCGCCACGTCAGCCGGATACCGGGTTCGGCTGTCGTCGGCGAAGAGGACGGCCGGGGCCCGCACGCCGAGGCCGTCCAGCGTGCGCTGAGCGGCCAGGAAGGGCACGAGGCCGGAGGCCGGTGCGAAGGGGTGGGCCGCGTCCACGCCGTCCGCGCCGGGCCAGAAGTTCTCGGCCTCGGCCCAGCTGTAGACGATCACTCGCTCCGGCCGCGGTCCGTCCGTGTGGACGCGGTACACGCCCTTCTTGCTTCCGCCGCGCAACCGCTCGACCCTGACGACGTGAACCGCGGTTCCCCGTGCTTCCCGCACGACCCTCGACAGGGCTTCCTCCTCCGCGAACTGGCGCATCCGGCGACCCTACCCAGGCGGGGCCCGGGATCAGGCCGCACCCGGGTGGGAGGCGAAGGATCCGGCCGTCCGCAGACGGCCCCGCACGACTGCCGCGTTCGTCACCGAGGCACATGAAGAAGCCACCGCCGACGAGGGCGGCGGCGCGTGGGTGCCGGGTGTCGGCGTCGTACAAGCCGGTCTCGGCGAAGGTGGCCTCGTGGCGGTGTTCGCCCCCTCTTCGGGTCGGCCTGCCGTACGGTGCGTGCGGCAGGCCGACGTCGACGAGGGCGCCCGTCAGCGGTGAAGGTCGTACCGGTCGAGGTTCATCACCTTGTCCCACGCGGACGTGAAGTCACGGACGAACTTCGCGTCGGCGTCCCGGGAGGCGTACACCTCGCAGAGGGCGCGCAGTTGGGAGTGCGAGCCGAACACGAGGTCGGCGGCCGTCGCGGTCCACTTGACGTCGCCCGTCACGCGGTCGCGGCCCTCGTAGACGTTCTCCGCCGAGGTGGACGTGGCCCACTCCGTGCCCATGTCGAGGAGGTTCACGAAGAAGTCGTTGGTCAGCGTCCCGAGCCGTTCCGTGAGGACGCCGTGCCGGGCGCCCTTGAATCCGGTGGTCAGGGCGCGCATGCCGCCGATCAGGACGGTCATTTCCGGGGCGGTGAGGGTGAGCAGGTTCGCGCGGTCCAGAAGAAGAGTCTCCGGGGAGAGCTTCTCCCCGGCTCGCAGGTAGTTGCGGAACCCGTCGGCCGCGGGTTCCAGGACGTCGAAGGCGTTCACGTCCGTCTGTTCCTGTGTGGCGTCCATACGCCCCGGCGCGAAGGGGACGGTGAGGTCGTGCCCGGCGTCGGCCGCGGCCTTCTCGATGGCGGCGGCGCCGCCCAGGACGATGAGATCGGCGAGGGAGATCCGTGTGCCGCCGGTCTGTGAGCTGTTGAAGTCCTGCTGGATCTGCTCGAGCCTGCGGACGGTCTCGGTGATCTCGGGGACGTCGTTGAGCTCCCAGTCCTTCTGCGGCGCGAGCCGGATGCGTGCTCCGTTGGCGCCGCCGCGCTTGTCGGTGCCGCGGAAGCTGGCGGCCGAGGCCCAGGCGGTGGTCACGAGCTGGGAGACGGACAGGCCCGAGTCGAGGACGGTGCGCTTGAGGGCGGCGATGTCCGCCTCCCCGACCAGGTCGTGGTCGACGTCGGGCACCGGGTCCTGCCACAGCTGCGGCTCGGGGATCCAGGGACCGAGGTAGCGCGAGCGGGGACCCATGTCGCGGTGCAGCAGTTTGAACCACGCCTTGGCGAAGGCGAGCGCGAACTCCTCCGGGTTCTCGTGGAAGCGCTTGGAGATCGGCCCGTAGACCGGGTCCAGCTTCAGCGCGAGGTCCGTCGTCAGCATGATGGGCGCGTGCCGCTTCGACGGGTCGTGGGCGTCAGGCACCGTGTCCCGGGCGGCCGGGTCGGTGGGCGTCCACTGGTGGGCGCCGGCCGGGCTCGTCGTCAGCTCCCAGTCATAGCGGAAGAGGTTGTCGAAGAAGCCGTTGTCCCACTTGGTCGGCTCGTACGTCCACGCTCCCTCGAGACCGCTGGTGAGCGCGTCCGAGCCCTTGCCCGTGCCGTAGGTGTTCCGCCATCCCAGGCCCTGCTGCTCGATGGGGGCACCCTCGGGCTCCGGACCGATGTAGCTCGGGTCGACCGCGCCGTGACACTTGCCGAACGTGTGACCGCCCGCGATGAGCGCGACCGTCTCCTCGTCGTTCATCGCCATCCGCCTGAACGTCTCACGGATGTCCCGGGCGGCGGCCATCGGGTCGGGGGTGCCGTTGGGGCCCTCCGGGTTGACGTAGATCAGCCCCATCTGGACGGCGCCGAACGGACCGGTGAGCTCGCGGTCCCCGCTGTAGCGCTCGTCGCCGAGCCAGGTGTCCTCCGGGCCCCAGAAGATCTCCTCCGGCTCCCACACGTCCTCCCGCCCGAAGGCGAACCCGTACGTCCTGAACCCCATGGACTCCATGGCGCAGTTCCCGGCGAACACCAGGAGGTCGGCCCAGGAGATCTTCTTCCCGTACTTCTGCTTGACCGGCCACAGCAGGCGGCGCGCCTTGTCCAGGCTCACGTTGTCCGGCCAGCTGTTCAGCGGGGCGAACCGCTGCGCTCCCATGCCGCCGCCGCCCCGGCCGTCCGCGATCCGGTACGTGCCCGCCGAGTGCCAGCTCATCCGGATGAAGAGCGGACCGTAGTGCCCGTAGTCGGCCGGCCACCAGTCCTGCGACGTCGTCATCACCGCGAACACGTCCCGCTTCAGCTCCTCGACGTCGAGGGAGGCGAACTCCTCGGCGTAGTCGAAGTCGGGGTCCATCGGATTCGAACGCGGCGAGTGCTGATGGAGGACCTGGAGATCGAGCTGGTTCGGCCACCAGTCCTGGTTCGTCCGGGGCCGGGTGGTGGGCTTCGGGGTGGGGGAGGGGATTGCCGGGTTCTCGCTCTCACTGGCGGGCATGTAGGCGTCCTGCTTCCTGTTTTGTGTCCCTTTTTTCCGATTCTGCTCCTGACGTTGGGTGCTTTGGCCGCGCCGGGCAATCCGACACGCGCGCAGGGGGCGCCATGGCGCCCACAGGAGGGAAGCCCGGGTGCGCCGCCGCGCCCGGCGGCCGCGCGCGTGATCCCCGGCGGTGCCGCGCCTACGGCTGGGCGGCGTCGATGCGCCCGAGCAGCGTCGCGGCCTCGACGGTGCGGCGGTGCGCCGGACCGAAGGACGCCAGACAGGCGTCGTGGGCGACCGCGGCCCGGCGGCGGGCGTCGGAGGTGCGCCCCAGCCCCAACAGGGCGTTGCCGATGGCCAGTTCCACGGCGCCAGTGTCCGGGTGACGCTGGTCCGCGGGCAGCACGTGGTACAGCTCGTCGGCGCTCTGGGCCACGGCGAGGGCCTCTTCGTGGCGGGCCTGGCCATTGAGGCTGCGCGCCAGCCCGAGCCGCAGGACCAGGGCCGCCCGGTCCCGTGCGGCGTGGGCGGCCAGGGCCTCGCGGGCGTGCGTCTCGGCCTCCTTGTGGCGACCCTGCGCGTTGAGCGCGAAGACCAGTCCGTTGCGGGCGGCCGAGGCCAGGAGGGCCATGTCGGGGCCGGTGCCGCGCGCCGCCGCCTCGGCGACCGCCGCGCACTCCGCCTCGCACTCGGCGTACCGATCGAGCGAGACCATCTGCTGGGCGCGGTCCGAGCGCAGTTTGAGAGTCAGCCAGTGATCCGCCCCGAACAACCCGCTGAAGACGGGCAGTGCCTCGTCGTAGGTGGCGAGTGCTTCGGCGTGCCGGCCTTGGGCGCCTGTCGCGAGCGCGGCGATGTTCAGCGCCACGGCCGTGTACTCGTCCTCGCGCGGCCGCGACCGGGCCACGGCGCGGGCCTCGGCCTCCGCTTCGGCGTAACGCCCGGCCTCGTAGAGTGCTTTGGCCTCGGAGACCGGAGTCCCCTTCATACGCTCGGCGTCACTTCGGCCGCGTCGGAAGAATCGCATGCCCGGGAGCATACGCATCCCGCACCGGTCGCTCGGCGACGAGGCGGGGAGAGGCGGAGGGTCCCGCACGGTGCTGGGCCGGCGGGGTCCTTGAGTGCCCCGGTCCGGTGCCCTGTCCGGTGAAGGGGACGACGTACCGCACCGCCGCCCGGCCTCCCGCGCCGCACCCTGCTCTCTTCCGAGGTCTGCGGGCGGCCGCGGCCCTGGGTCCCCTGTACCGGGTGGACCTCCCACCGACGACGGGGACCTCGCCCGGCTGCGCCACGTCCCGGCCGCAGGTCACCGGAGCCACCACCGCGGCCCCGAGCCCGGCACGAGGCGATGGACCGAGCAGTGCGTCAGCCGCTGACGGAGGGAAAGCCGACGGCGCTCACGTGCGCCATCGCCTTGCTCGTCACCCGGTAGCGGTCGTTGGGGACGTCGGGGGACGTGGTCACGTGCACGGCCAGAGGGCCCGCCCACTCGTAGCCGCGGCGTGCGCCGTACTGGGCCAGCTTGTCGGTGAGGACCTGCCCCACGCGGGCGCACTGGCCGCCGAGTTCGGCCTGGACGTGCTCGGCGAGCTCCACGTCGTAGGCGTTGGGGACCACGACCCGGCTCTCGCTGCACACGACCGCGTGACGGTCGCACTCGCGCCGCAGCGCCGCCACCAGCTCGACCGGCTCCTTGGGGAACCACCGCTCCCACAGCCGCCCGCCGACCCGCTCCAGCGCCTGTTCCCATCCCGTGAGGTTGCTCATCCGCACGCCACTCCTCTGTCCCGTCGTCACGGCCTTGCGTCACGCCATGGAATGGCGGGTGCCCAGAACGCCGACTTCATTGCCTCGGAGCTCCCGCCTTCTCGCATCTCCTCGTGCGAACGGTCGTGCCCGTTCTAGGAGCCGGCCACCGTGGGGTAGTCCGTGTAGCCCTTCACTCCACCGGCGTAGTACGTGTCGCGGTCGCCGTCGGCAAGGGGGTGGCCGTGGGCGAAGCGGCCGACGAGGTCGGGATTGGCGATGAAGGGCGCGCCGAACGACACCGCGTCAGCGAGCTGCCGTTCGAGCAGTTCGTTCCCGGTGGCCTGCGTGAAGCCGAGGTTGGCGATGACGGCGCCGCGGTAGTGGCTGCGGAAGCGGGTGAACGCCGTGAACGTGTCGTCGGTGCCCGCGTCGGGCGTTGGGCCGACGAGGTGGAGATAGGCCAGGTCGCTGTCGCCGAGGCGCTTCAGCAGCAGGTCGTAGTCGGCCAGCACTTCGGCGTCCGCGGTGAAGGCCGGTCCGCCGTTCCAGTACGGGGAGAGCTTGACCCCGACACGCTCGCCGCCCCACACGTCGCTGACGGCGTCCACGACGTCGAGGAGGAACTGGGCGCGCTTCTCACTGGTGCCGCCGTAGGCGTCGGTGCGCCGGTTGAGCCGGGGGTTGAGGAACTGGGCCACGAGGTGGGAGCCCTGCGCGTGGATCTCCAGGCCGTCGAACCCGGCGCGCAGGGCGTTGGCGGCTGCCTGCCGGTAGCTGAGGATGGTGTCCGCGATCTCGGCGCCGGTCAGGGCCCGGGGTGTGACGGTGTCCTTCGGGCCGTCCGGGGTGAAGGACATCTCCTCGGGGTTGACCGCCGACGGGCCGGCGGGGAGGCGGCCGCCGTGGTGGTCCGGGTGCGAGACGGCACCGAGGTGCCCGACCTGGGAGACGATCCTGCCTCCCGCCGCGTGCACGGACTCGGTGACCCCGGCCCAGCCGGCGGTCTGTTCGTCGGTGTAGATGCCGGGGACGTGGATGAAGCCGATCGCGTCAGGGCTGACCCAGGTCCCCTCACTGATGATCAGACCCGCGCTTGCGCGCTGTGCGTAGTACGTGGCGTGCAGATCGGTGGGGGCCAGTTCGGCGTTGGCGGCGCGGGCGCGGGTCATGGGGGCCATGACGACCCGGTTGGGCAGTTCGAGCGCGCCCAGCCGGACGGGGCGCAGGAGGGGCTGGGTGTCGGGTGCCGTGGTCTGGTCGGACATGAGGGTCTCTTCCGTGAGGTGAGGCGCTCCTCGCGGACGCGAGGAGGGCGCGTGGACGAGCAGGAGGGGTGGGTTCAGTCCTGCTTGAGGACATGGAGGCTGGACAGGGGGCCGCCGAGCTGGATGAGACGTCCTCCCTCGCGCAGGCTTCCGAGGTCGACGGGGGCGAAGCCGAACGCGGACGTCAGGCCGATCACGGTGTTCTTGGCGTCGGCGTCGTCGCCGGCGAGGAACAGCACCTGCCGCCCGGCCTCATGGCGGGGGTCGGGCGCGATGTACTGCGCGAAGAGGGAGTTGAAGGCCTTCACCACGCGGGCGCCCGGGAGCAGGGTGGCCACGTACTCGCTCCCGGTGAGATCGCCCAGGTCGGCGATCCGCGGCTGCGGGGGAGGGGACGCGAACTGGTTGGTGGCGTCGATGACGACGGTCCCGTCCAGACGGGGGAGCCGGGCGGCGACGTCCCGGACCTGCGGCCAGCCGACGGCGAGGACGACGAGATCCGCTGCGGCGGCCTCCGCGGGCGTCGCTGCTGACGCGAGTGGGCCGAGGTCCTCGACCAGGGGCGCCAGAGTGTCGGGCCCCCGGCTGTTGCTGAGCACGACCTCGTGACCGAGCCGGATCGCGTGCCGCGCGATGGCCTGCGCGATCGTTCCGGCTCCGAGCATGCCGATCCTCATCGGACGGCCTCCTGCCCGGTGCCGGCCGATCGCGGCGAGGTGAGCAGGACGGTCCCGCGTTTGCCCGGGCGACGGGCGTGCTCGACGGCCGCCTTGAAGTCGGCGAGGTCGTAGCGGGCCGCCACCTCGAACAGCTCCGGCGTGCTCTGCGCCAGCTCCAGGGCGAAGGCGATGTCCTGGGCGCGCTCCTCCGGGGTGCGATGGGTCCAGTGCCACACCGTCACGCCCCGGATCGTCAGTCCCCGCTGGCCGAGGGGCAGTTGCTCCAGGGTCGTGGTGCCGGGGCCGAGTCGGCCGTAGGTGATCAGGGTGCCGCCGTCGGCGAGCAGTGCGACGAGGTCCTGGGTCATGGCGCCGCCGACGCAGTCGAGGACGACCTGGACGTCCTGGCCGCCGGTCAGGCGACGGACCTGCTCCCGCCAGTCCCCGTCGCTGGTCGTGATCACGGGCAGCGTGGGGTACAGGCTCCGCATCGTCCGGGCGCCGGACGCGCTGCGCACGAGGTTGACCAACGGCAGGTCGTGCCGGACGGCGGCCGCGCTGACGAGCCGGCCGATGGACGAACCGGCTGCCGTCTGGAGGACGGGCCCCTTGCGCTGCCGCAGGGCGTTCTCCACCGCCCGGTACAGCATGAGCAGCGTCAGCGGGTTGACCAGCATCAGGGCGGCGGTCTCGTCACTGACGCCGTCCGGTACCGGAACGGCGCGCTCGGCCGCGACGACGACGAGGTCGGCCCAGGTGCCCGGTGCCGGGAAGACCGCGACCCGTTGACCGGGCCGCAGCGCCCGCACGTCCGGCCCGACGCTCTCGACGACGCCCATGCCCTCCACGCCGGGAGTGCGGACCTCCGGCCGCCGCTGCTCCGGCAGCCCCGGCAGGCCCTCCACGCCGATCAGATCGCCCGGATGGACGGGCCGGACCAGCAGGCGGACGAGGACCTGCCCGGCGCCGGGACGGGGCGGCGGATCGGGGTCCTCCCTCAGCGTGAGTACCTGTGCGGGGTCGCCTTGGCGGGTGTGCACGAGGGTGCGCATGGCTCCTCCAGCCCTTTTGATGACGAGCATCATCAAAACAATGATGAGAGGTAACCTTGAAAAGGTCAAACACAGTCGGCGAGGGAGGGCGGACATGCCGCGGATCACCAAGGAAGAGAAGGCCAGGAATCGGCAGAACATCGTGGAGGCGGCCGGGCGCATGTTCCGCGCGCAGGGCATCGACGCCGTCGGGATCGCCGACCTCATGAAGGAAGCGGGCCTGACGCACGGCGGCTTCTACAACCACTTCGCGTCCAAGGACGAGCTGGCCGCCGAGGTGTGCAACGCCTCGTTCGCGACGTCGCTGGGCGTGTTGGCGCAGGCCGTCGAGGACGGGGACGCTCCCGCCGGCTCAGCGCTGCGACGGATGGTGGACGACTACCTCTCGGCCGGGCACCGGGACGCCCAGGACGGCGGCTGCCCGTCCGCTTCCCTGGTGATCGACGCCGGACGCCACGACGAGGCCATCCAGCGCTCGTACGCCGCAGGCGTGGAGGGCTACCTGACCGGCTTCGCCGCGGAACTCGCCCGCGAGCACGACGGGGACCTCGCTCCGCAGGAGGCCCGCGACCAGGCGGTGCTGCTGCTCAGCCGGCTCGTCGGCGCGATGGTGCTCGCCCGCGCCGTACGCGACGTCGAGCCCGCCCTGTCCGACGAGATCCTGCGGACGTGCCGCGCGCACGCGCTCGACTGAGGGCCGCCGGGCGGAGGACCCGGGGTCAACTCCGGGCGGCCTCAGTGGCGTTGTCCTGCGCAGTCCGCGCGTACGGCACCACCACGATCTGCACGTCGTCCTCGTAGACGACCCGTCCCGGAGCGGCGGACCGCAGAACCTGACAGTCGACGCCGTGCGCGGACAGGATCTCCAGGTAGCCGGGAACGCGAGCGAGGAGATGCGTGGCCGACGGCTTGAACCACGCCGCGGCGCCAGGATTCACGTTGTCGTCGTAGACGCTGGTGTCGACGGTCGAGGGGTCGGTGTACGCGGCGTCGTACCAACGGTTGTTGCGACGCCGGAAGGCATCCTGCTCCTCCGACAGCCTGCCCTCCCGCGCCAGATTGTTCACGAGCCCGAAGACCCCGGTGAACCGACCTCGGTCGTTGCGATGCGGCGATTGGAACCGCAGGTAGTGGACGCCCTCGCTGTCGCTGATCCCCATCGGCACATCCTCGCACCGCCCGAACGGCGGCGGCACGCTCCCGACCGTTGATCCGGCGCCACTCGGCGCGGCCATGCGGGATTTCTGCCTGAGGGCGGCGCAGGGCGGGTCAGTGTCAGGGCAGCGTCGAAAATGACGTGCTCCAGCCCGTTGCGCCTCCATACGCTGCCTGCCATGGACAGCACCTGGGCGGAGGGCCTCGTCAACGTCGTGGACGTCGAAGCGACGTGTTGGGCTGGTTCCCAGCCACGTGGCGAGGTCAGCGAGATCATCGAGATCGGGTTGACCGTCATCGACCCGGACGCCGGTGAGCGCCTCGCCCGGCACCGGATCCTGGTGAGGCCCGCCCGGTCCACGGTCAGCGAGTTCTGCACCGAGCTGACCGGCCTCACTCAGCAGGAGGTCGATCAGGGGGTCACTTTCGCCGAGGCGTGCCGGCTACTGGCGGCCGAGCACCGCGCGGGCGCCCGGCCGTGGGTCAGTTGGGGCGACTACGACCGCCACCAGTTCACACGGCAGTGTCAGGCCACGCGGACGCCCTACCCTTTCGGCCGCCGTCACACCAACGCCAAGGCTGTCTTCACCGAGGCGTATGGTCTGCGCAAACGCCCCGGCATGGCACAGGCCCTGAAGATCGCCGGGCGGCGGCTCGAAGGCCGTCACCACCGGGGCGAGGACGACGCCTGGAACATCGCGGGCCTCGTGCTTCACCTCGCTGAACGGGGGGTCTGGCCAGCCGCGGTGGAACACCCCGCCTGACGCACCCGCCCGGCTTGACGGGCATCCGCAAGGGCCCCGCCACCCCAGGTCAGCGGCGCTCCGTCCTCGATCAGTTGCACGCGTCTCGTGAGTCCCGAAGGGTCCGCCGACTTCGGAGTGAACGCGGTGGTCCGTCCGCTCGGCGGCAGCAGGCGGAGGCCTTCTTCGGCGCGTGCGTCGGCAGCCTCTTCGCCCCCGAGGAGGACGGGGGCGGGGCCGGGGGAGCGGCGCATGCGTTCCTGCGCCTGTGTGAAGGGGCGCACGTGCCCGTCGCTGTGCCGGACGCGGGGGCCTGTGCTGCGGCACGCCCTGGCAGTCCGAGGGATACACCTGCGGGCATCGAACCACGGCGGCGCGCACGCTGGGCGCCCTGTGGATCGCCCAAGAGGTCTTGACGCACCTCCGGGCTGAAAATATGTTTCATGTCATCGGAGCGCAGTGAAAGAAAGTTTCGACCGCTGTCTCTCCTGTCACACAGGGCAGCCGAACCGGTTCCCGTCCCGTGTGACGGAAGTGCGCCGACATCGCCCAAGCCCCTGAAACGCCCGAACCACAGGAGCCGTGAACGCTCATGTCCACCCAAGACGCCGGCGGTGACGCCCTGCTGCGTGACCAACTGGCCACCCTGGCCACGGAGGCGCACCGGCCCGAATTGGCGGACATCGACCGCCGCACCACGCTGGACATCGCCCGCCACATGAACGCGGAGGACGCCACCGTCAGCGCGGCGGTCGCGGACCGGCTCCCCGAGATCGCCGCCGCGATCGACGGCATGGCCGAGCGGATGGCCCGTGGCGGACGGCTCGTCTACGCCGGAGCGGGCACCGCCGGGCGGCTCGGTGTCCTGGACGCCTCCGAGTGCCCGCCCACCTTCAGCACCGACCCCTCCCAGGTGGTCGGCCTCATCGCGGGTGGCCCCTCCGCCATGGTCACCGCTGTCGAGGGCGCCGAGGACTCCGAAGAGGGCGCCCGTCAGGACCTCGATGCGCTGAAGCTGACCGCCGACGACGTGGTGGTGGGCATCTCCGCCTCAGGCCGCACCCCGTACGCCGTCGAGGCCGTCCGCCACGCCCGCTCCCTCGGCGCCCTCACCGTCGGACTGTCCTGCAACGCCGACAGCGCGCTCGCGGCGGCCGCCGACCACGGCATCGAGGTCGTCGTCGGACCGGAGATCCTGACCGGCTCGACCCGGCTCAAGGCGGGCACCGCGCAGAAGCTGGTGCTCAACATGTTCTCCACCATCACCATGATCAGGCTCGGCAAGACCTACGGGAACCTGATGGTCGACCTGCGCGCCTCCAACGAGAAGCTGCGGGCGCGCGCCCACCGGATCGTGGGCCTCGCCACCGACGCCTCCGACGAGGCCGTCTCCGCCGCGCTCGCCGCCACCGGCGGCGACGTCAAGAACGCGATCCTCCTCCTGCTCGGCGGCGTCGACGCGCCGACCGCCGAGCGACTTCTCCGCAACGCCCACGGACACCTGCGCAGCGCCCTGGAAACCGCGGCCGCCTGACGCACCAGCCCTTACTCACAGCAAGGCCGATCTCATGGCGAACGAGAACAAGTACCGCGACACCGCGGCCGCCATCCTGCCCCTCGTCGGAGGAGCACGGAACGTGGCGTCGGTGGCCCACTGCATGACCCGGCTCCGGCTGGGCCTGCACGACCGGACCCTCGTGCAGGAGGAACAGCTCACGGCGCTGCCCTCGGTGATGGGCGTCGTCGAGGACGACACCTACCAGATCGTGCTCGGCCCGGGCACCGTCGCCCGCGTCACCCCCGAGTTCGAGACCCTCGTCGAGGAGGAGCGCGCCGCCGCTCCGCAGGCGGCGGCCCCCGCGGGCGGCCCGGCTCCCGAGGCCGTGACCGCCGAGGACCTCGCCGCCCAGGGCGCCGCCCTGCGGGCCCAGCGCAAAGCCCGCAACGCCACCCCCTTCAAGCTGCTGCTGCGGCGCATCGCGAACATCTTCGTGCCGCTGATCCCCGCGCTCATCGGCTGCGGCATCATCGCCGGACTGAACGGCCTGCTCGTCAACCTCGGCTGGCTGCCCGGCATCACCCCCGCGCTGGCCGCGACGGCCTCCGGGTTCATGGCGCTGATCGCCGTGTTCGTCGGCTACAACACGGCGCAGGAGTTCGGTGGCACACCGATCCTCGGCGGCGCCGTCGCCGCGATCATCGTCTACGCGGGCGTCGCCAACGTGGAGGCGTTCGGCCAGCACCTCTCCCCGGGCCAGGGCGGCGTCCTGGGCGCCCTCGGCGCGGCATGGCTCGCCGTGCGGATCGAGAAGTGGTGCCGCCGCTGGGTCCCCGTCTCCATCGACGTCCTCGTCACGCCCACCATCACCGTGCTGGTGTCCGGTCTCGTCACCCTCTTCGGGCTGATGTTCCTCGCCGGTGAGGTCTCCACGAAGATCGGTGAGGCCGCGAACTGGCTGCTCTCGCACGGCGGCGCCGGAGCCGGTCTGATCCTCGGCGGCCTGTTCCTGCCGCTGGTCATGCTCGGCCTGCACCAGGCGCTCATCCCGATCCACACGACCCTCATCGAGCAGCAGGGCTACACCGTGCTGCTCCCCATCCTCGCGATGGCCGGCGCGGGCCAGGTCGGTGCCGCGATCGCCGTCTACTTCCGCCTGCACCGCAACACCTCCATCCGCCGGACCATCAAGTCGGCCCTGTGGCCGGGCTTCCTCGGGGTGGGCGAGCCGCTGATCTACGGCGTGTCGCTGCCGCTGGGCCGCCCCTTCATCACCGCCTGCACCGGCGGCGCCCTCGGCGGCGCGTTCATCGGGCTGTTCAACCAGCTGGGCACCGACGTCGGCTCCACCGCGATCGGCCCGTCGGGCTGGGCGCTCTTCCCGCTGCTCGACGGCGACCACGGACTTGGCCAGACCGTCGCCGTCTACGCGGGCGGCCTGATCGTCGGCTACCTCGGCGGCTTCCTCGCCACGTACTACTTCGGCTTCACCAAGACGATGCTCGCGGAACTCAACGTGACCCCCGCAGCGTCCGCACCCTCCGCACCGGACACCGCGACAGCGGCGAACCCGGCGACTGCCACCGCCGGGGACCGGGTGGCGGCGGCACCGGGCGAGCCGGCGGCACCGGCCGGCGTCCCGTCCCGCTGACACGCCGGAGCCGGAAGGAACCGACCGTGGGGCGGTCATCGTTCAGCCGAACGATGACCGCCCCACGACGCGTTCCCGCCGGTCCGTCGCCCCGGCGGCGGCCTCCGCCGTGAAGAACTCCCACAGCACGCGTCCGACCGGGACGGGATCGGCCTGTACGGGTACCTCGCCGAACCCGTCACTCGCGGCGAGGGCGCTCCGCGCGCTCTGCCCGAGGGCGAGCCGATCTGAGGCCGGCACGCCGCCGACCCCCGGTCATGCCCGCGGAGCGCCGCCGTCCGCTGCCAGCCGGGTCAGCCACTCGCGCAGCAGTCGCTGCTCGGCGTCGCTCAGGACATCGGCCTCGTCCGGAAGTGCGGCGCGCAGGGCGCGCGCCGCCGCGGCGGGGCCGCTCTCCGCCGCGGGGACCGTCGGCTCGGCGCGGGTGACGGCGGCGACCGTGGCCTCGCGCAGCGCGGTCAGGAGGGCGGGCGTGCGGCGTTCCGCCGGCGTGGAGTGCCAGGTGGTGACCGCTCCCCGGCCGGTGGCCTGGATGATCTGGGCGGCCAGTTCCTCGTCGACCCGCAGCCACCCCGCGGCCGCCAGCCGGCGCACCCGGCCGTAGAGCATGGCCAGGCCGGCGCGGTGCGCCAGGTCCGCCCCGCGCCCGGTCGCCCGGGTCATCACGCCGAACAGTTCCGGACGGGAGATCCCGAACTCCACGACCGTGTCCCACGCCCGGCGCAGATCCTCCACCGCGTCCTCCGGCTCGGGGTCCAGCAGCGCGCGCTTGCTCTCCAGGAACTGCGCGTACCCGTGCTCCGCGACGGCCTCGAGGAGCCCCTCCTTGTCCCCGAAGAGGCGGTAGATCGCCGGCGGCTGCATCCCCGCGGCGGAGGCGACCGCGCGGGTGCTCACCGCGTCCGGCCCGCCGGTCTCCAGGAGCTCGACGGCGGCCTCGACGATGCGGCGGCGCGGGCTGTCGGTGGTGTCGCGGGTAGTCATGAATCGATGATATCGGCAAGTTGCTTCCACTGATATTCCGGTGTTAGCGTCAAAGTGATTCCACTGGAAACACGTCTGGGAGAAGGCCATGATCATCGTCACCGGAGCCACCGGAAAGCTCGGCCGCCGCGTCGTCGAACGCCTCCTGGAGGGCGTCCCCGCCGGCCGCGTGGGCGTCAGTGTGCGCGACCCCCGCAAGGCCCAGGACTTCGCCGACCGTGGGGTCCGCGTCCGGCAGGGCAGCTTCGACGACCCCGCCTCGCTCGTGCACGCCTTCGAGGGCGCCGAGCAACTGCTCCTCGTCTCCCTCGACCGGGCGGGCGAGGAGTGCGTCGCCGGCCACCGCACCGCCATCGACGCCGCCGTGAAGGCCGGCGTCGGCCGCATCCTCTACACCAGCCAGATGGGCGCCGCCCACGACTCCCGCTTCCAGCCCTGCCGCGACCACGCCCGCACCGAGGACCTGCTGCGCGCCACCGGCCTGCCCTGGACGGCTCTGCGCAACGGCTTCTACGCGTCCAGCGCCCTGCAGTTCCTGGAGGCCGCCCGCCACACCGGCGACATCGCCCTCCCCGCCGACGGCCCGGTCACCTGGACCGGCCACGACGACCTCGCCGAGGCCACCGCCGCGATTCTCACCGAGGAGGGCCGCTTCGAAGGGCCCACCCCGCCCCTCACCGGCACGGCGGCGCTCGACTTCGCCGAGGTCGCCGAGATCGCGGCCCGGGTCACCGGACGGCCGTTCACCCGGACCGACGTCCCCGACGACGCCTTCCGCGAGCAGATGCTGGCGCATGGAGCCACGCCCTCCCTCGCCGACCTGCTGCTGAGCATCTTCGCGGCGGCGCGAGGCGGCGAGTTCACCGCCGTGGACCCGACCCTCGCCGAGCTGATCGGACGGGAACCCGCCCCCTTCGGCATCCTGCTGGAGCGCGCCTGGACCGGGGAGGGTACGGCCGGGCAGGCAGAAGGTGCGGCGTCGTAATCGAATCGCGTCCTTGTGTCCTCCGGAGCGGCGAGCGTGTATCTCGCCTTACGGGGGACACGAGGCGGTATGGCAAGAAGAGTCGGAAACAGCACCTCGGCGCGGGCGGGGACGGACACGGCGGCACCCGGAGGAACCCAGGAGGGCACGGCGCTCAAGCGCGCCCTGACCACCCCGCTGCTCTACTTCTTCATCCTGGGCGACGTCCTCGGCGCCGGGGTGTACGTCCTGATCGGGCAGGTCGCCGCCGACGCCGGGGGAGCGGTCTGGGTGCCGCTCGTCGTCGCCCTGCTGCTGGCCCTGCTGACCGCCGCCTCCTACGCCGAGCTCGCGACGAAGTATCCGAGGGCGGGCGGAGCCTCCCACTACACGACCCGCGCCTTCGGGCCGTTCGCCGGATTCGTCGCGGGCTTCTGCATGCTGGCCGCCGGCGTGGTCTCCGTAGCCGCCCTCGCCCGGGGCTTCGGCGGCGAGTACCTCTCGGCCTTCGTGACGCTGCCCGTGGGCCTGGTGGCCGTCCTGTTCCTGGCCCTCCTCGCCCTGATCAACGCACGCGGCATCAAGGAGTCCACCCGCGCCAACGTCGTCGCCACCCTCATCGAGGTGGGCGGACTGATGGTCATCATCGTCCTCGGCGCATGGCTGCTGCTGCGCGGTGACGGCGACGTCGGCCGTCTCACCCAGCTGGGCACGGCCGAGAAGGGCGCCGCGGCGGCCGTACTGAGCGGGTCCGTGCTGGCCTACTACTCCTTCGTCGGGTTCGAGACCTCGGTGAACGTCGCCGAGGAGACCCGCAACCCGCGGCGCTCCTACCCCCGCGCCCTGTTCGGTGCCCTCGCCACCGCCGGTGCCGTCTACGTGCTGGTGGGCCTGGCCGCCTCCGCGGCGGTCCCCACCACACGGCTGGCCGAGTCGAGCGGTCCGCTGCTGGAGGTCGTCAAGGAGGCCGGCGGCGTCCCCGAACGTCTGTTCAGTGCCATCGCGCTCGTCGCCGTCGCCAACGGCGCGCTGCTGACCGGCATCATGTCGTCCCGCCTCACCTACGGCATGGCGAAGGACGGCCTCCTCCCCTCCGCGCTGACCAAGGTGCTGCCCGGCCGCCGGACCCCGTGGGCCGCGATCGCGGTCACCACCGTGCTGGCGATGCTGCTCGCCCTCACCGGAAACGTCGCCACCCTGGCGTCGACCCTGGTCCTGCTCCTGCTGATCGTCTTCCTCATGGTCAACACGGCTGTCCTCGTCCTGCGCCGCGACGAGGGCGAGGCCGACCACTTCCGCACCCCGACGGTCCTGCCGGTGCTGGGCATCGCGTCGTGCGTCCTGCTGGCCACGCAGATCGAGGGCGCGGTGTGGCTGCGCGGACTCGCCATCGTGGCGGTCGGGGCACTGCTCGGTGCGGTGGCCACCGCACGGCGTAAGAGGGGTGCGCAGGGTGACGGCCGGCAGGGGGACCAGGCGTCCGCTGCTGAGGCCGGCCCGAGCGGCGCACCGGACCGGAATCGGCCACATGAGCACACGTGAACCACCGGAGACGACCCCCGACGGGCACTTCGTCGTCATCGACGGAAGAAGATGGCGGGCCACCGACCCGTCCCTCCCCGACGACATCGGCGCACGCCTGCGGCGTCACCTCATGTCCGCCCGCCGCGCCGTGCGCTCGGCGACGACGGCGAGCGATGCGAAGGCAGAAGGGGAGGCACGGGCCCGCGTGCAGCGGGCCAAGGTCGCGCTCGGGGAACGGGGCACCCCGTGGTGGGAACAGTCCGACGACGAGCGTCGACAGCGCTGGGAGGACGGGCTGGCGGACCTCGACGGGGAGACGCGGGACTGAGTCGCTTCGACGGTGCGGGGCCCGCTCGTCGCGGAGGCGCTGTTCGGCTCCCACCGGTGACGGCGAGGCGACGAACTGACCTGTCTCTTGGTCCCTGTGGGGAGGGGCTACTGGGCGGGAACGGCGGGCGCGAGCGGCGACGCGTCCAGCAGGACGGCCGCGGCGGCGCGGGCGGTCGTGGCGGCGGAAGGGTCGCGGTCCATCTTCGCGGACTGCCCGGCACCGTCGTACAGCAGGAGGACCTGCCTGGCGATGGTGTCGGGGTCGGCGTACCCGGCGGCTGCGGCCAGTTCGGTGAAGAGGCTGCGCAGCCAGGCGCGGTAACTGTCGGCGATCTTACGGGCAGCGCTGTCCTCGGCCGCCTCGGAGGTGGCCCGGGCGAAAGAGCAGCCGTTGTATCCCGGCTCGGTGAACGCTTCACCGAGTGCGTCGAAGACGCCGAGCAGTTGCTCGCGCGGAGTGCGGAAACGCGTCAGCGTGCGGGTGATGTGGTCCTTCCGGCGCTCGAACCGGAGCTCCAGGTAGGCGCAGACCAGGCCTTCCTTGCTTCCGAAGGTGTTGTACAGGGACGCCTTGGCCACACCGGCGTGCTCGATCACCCGGTCGATGCCGACGGTCTGCACGCCTTCGCCGTAGAAGAGCTCGTCGGCCGCCGTGAGGAGACGCTCACGCGCGGACTCGCGGGTCGAGGTCCTGGCAGCCATGGCGCCCACCTTTCTCTAGACAGACTTGTCCATTATAGACCCGACTGGGTCGGTCCTGCCTCGGGCATCCGAGCCGACAGCCGCTCCCCCCTTGTCCCGGCGTCCGCGCACGAGCCCGGCAAGGGCGGCGAGCGCCGGGGCAAGGGCGAACCTGTACTCCTTGGACTTCGTGATCAAGTCGCTGTCGTGCACGACCAGCCTCCGGCGATGACGGCTGCGAAACCCAGGCCGACGTGGGGACCAGTGGCCGTCCGGACAGAAGACAGAGCTGTCTGGCCCCTGCGAGGAGGGCTGGCAAGAGTCAGGCATGGTCGCGCGGCATGTCCGGTGCGCGGCGCGTTGTGGGCAGAGTTGCCGCCGACTCGTCGACGGGCACACGAGCGTACCGAGGGCGACCGCCTTGACCTGGGACGGCACGCACCCGCCAGGGGGTTGCCCGGGCAAGGTCACGGGGTGAGGAACCCTGCCTCGCTCAGCACCTTCTGGCCCTCGGGGGACTTCACGAGCTCGATGAACGCCTTCGCCGTCCCGGGGTTCCCGGACTCCCTGAGCAGGGTGATCGGGTAGTCGTTGACGGCGTCTGCGGACTCGGGGAACTCCACGCCCTCCACTTTGTCACCCGCTGCCTTCACGTCGGTCTTGTAGACGACGGCCGCGTCGGCCTCCTTCAGAACGACCTTGTTGAGGGCGGACTTGACGTCCTGCTCCCAGGAGACGGGGGTGAGCTTCAGCTTGCCGGCGTCGAGGGCCTTCTGCGCGGCGGCACCGCACGGCACCGTCTTGTCGCACAGCACGACCTTCATGCCCGAGCCGGTGAGGTCCTTGAGCGAGTCGACCTTGTCGGGGTTGCCCGGCAGTGTGGCGATCTCCAGCTGGTTGCGCACGAAGGTGGTCGGGGCGCCGCTGTTGTCCCCCGCGTCGGTGACGATCTTCATCGTCTTGGGGCTGGCCGAGGCGAACACGTCCGCCGGGGCTCCGCCGGTGATGCTCGCGGCCAAGGCGTCGCTGCCGCCGAAGTTGAACGTGACCTTCGTGCCGGGATGGTCCTTCTCGAACGTCCTGCCCAGTTCCTCGAAGCTCTCCTTGAGCGAGGCGGCCGCGAAGACGGTCACCTCACCGGACGGCTTGCCCGAGGGGGACGCCGACGAGGGGGAATCGTCGGAGGAGCAGGCGCTCAGCACCATCAGGGCGGCGGCGCCCGCGCCGGTCACCCTCAGCGTCCGACGGGTCCGGCGCACGGAACGGGTCATCACGGTCCACTCCTCGGGTCCTCGACGGGCGCAGCCGCGGCCTCGCGGCCCGCTGGATGCGTATGCGTCGATGATAATGCCGCACGTGCCAGCCGAAATCATCAGTGGCATCGCATGAGCCGGGCCAGAGCTTCGGACACCTGGCATGTGCGATCCTACGGTCCACCGCCGGTCGGATATTCGTTGCCCTGCCCGCCGCTGGGGTCACAAGATGATGCGCATGACTCTGCCCACTCCCGTCCTGCACACCGAGCGCCTGAGGCTGCGCCCCTTCACCGGTGCCGACGCGGACTCCCTCTTCGCGCTGCACAGCAGCTCCCACGTGCTGCGCTACTGGGACTCCCCGCCATGGACCGACCCGGCCCGTGCCCAGCGGTTCCTGGCGGTCTGCCGGACGATGGAGGATGAGGGCACCGGGGCGCGGGTGGCCATCGACCGTCTCTCCGACGGGGCGTTCGCCGGCTGGTGCGGCCTGTCCGAATGGAACCCGGAGTACCGCAGCGCCTCGCTGGGCTACGTCCTCGGCGACGCGATGTGGGGTCACGGTTACGCGACGGAGGCCGTACGGGCTCTGCTCCGGTGGGCGTTCGACTCCCTGGACCTGAACCGCGTCCAGGCCGAGGCCGACACCCGTAACGAGGCGTCGGCCCGGGTCCTCGAGAAGCTGGGGTTCGTCCGTGAGGGGACGTTGCGAGAGGACTGCGTCGTGAACGGCGTGGTGTCCGACTCGTGGGTGTATGGGCTCCTCAAGCGGGACTGGCAGCCGTCGGAGGGGTGAGTGGCGCGGGATGACAACTCGCGCCACTCACCCAGCTCGCCGGCCGCCCCGGTCTGGATGAAGTGACGAACGAGGGCCCACGCCCGATCGACAGCGATGACGCAGTCGCCATGGAACACAGCCAGGTCGTCCATGATCGGCACCTGCACGACCGGATCCGCTGCGGCCGTGCCGTCGCCGACGAGTAGGGACGACTTCTCAGCAGCGTCGATCAGGTGGATGACTGCTCGATCGTCTCGGAAGCCCAGGGTCAGCAGGGGGAACTCGCCGCCCGGCAGGCGGACTTCGAGATACCCCTGACCACCCGAGCACAGTGCGGTGAAGTGATCGGTCAGAGCCGCGATGCCGGAGCTTCGCTCAGTCGCGGAGAACTGTCGCGATTCGGGGTCCGTTGCTGTCCACGAGACGAGCATCCTTGCAACCTTTCCCTGCCCAGATCTTGCTGGGCACTCCAAGAACTCCCAACGCCATGATCTTTCGAGTCAGGAGTCGATCTCCCAGTGGAGGGTGCCGGCCTGGGCAAGGGGCTCCAGCACTTCGACGAAGGTCTCCTCCATGGAGCCAGGCGGGAGGTCTACCGCGAGGTAGGTGCCCTGAAGCCACTCATGGGGCAGGCCGGCGTCGGCGGCCTTGCCGTGCAGGAGCTCGTGCACTCGGTCTCGGTCCGCGTGTGCCACGACGAGTGCGACGCGAAGGGTCCGGTGCCCGGACTTGCGCACGACCTTGGTCACCAGATGGCTGCTGTCGATAGTCACCACGTCGCGGTAGCAGATTCCGTAGGTGAAGAACGGCAGACAGGCCACCTCGAACGTGTCCTCAGTGAGCTGGCGGGTCCACAACTGCTCACGCCAGCCGTCCTGACGGCCCGACAGGTCGGCGTGGATCATGTAGTTGGTAGGACCTCGGCCGATCGGATCCTCATGCGTGATGATGGTGATGGCGTGCCTCCTGGAGCTGGGTCCCGACTGCCAGATCTTGCAACAGCTGCCTCGGTCTCGATGAAGCGGGGCATGTTCAGACAGGTCCTGTGGCGGCTCGGCGCCCTCCGCGGAGCTCCGTGGCCTCCTCGCCCGGTACGGCATGGTCCACTGACACCTCCGACAGTAGAAAGCACACTTTTCGATGACCACACCACCCGTACGCATCGAGCGCAACGATCCGCCGACCCCTTCCGTCGTGACCGACCTGCCGTTCAAGTCTCAGCTCGTCAAAGCGGTGTTCAGGGACGTCACCTCGTTGCACGTCTCCCGGTCGGCTGCGTGGGCCGCCGCGTCGGTGACGCGGACTGTGCTGACGGAGATCATCGAGGGAGCGAGAAGCGCGGCGGCCGAGGAGGCCAGGAAGAGGCTGATCCCCAAGGACCTCATCTCGGCGATCGACCGGAACGTCGAGGCGGAAGTGGGATCGGAGTGGTACCTGCACAGCCCGACCTTCCACGGCCTGATGGGCGAGGTGCGCAACGCCGACGGCGCGCCCGTGTCTCTTCGTGAGCGCCGCGGGGCGCGTACACCGAGCGGTGTGGCCGGCGCCCACCGGTTCGAGGCCGGGGTGAGAAGGCTGCTGAGGAGCCGGGGGGTGAGGGCGGTCCCGGCGATGGTCCGCGACCTGGACGGAATCGCGAGCGTGTTCCTGACGGACCTGGCCCGGGATGCGGCCAAGGTCGTCCGCGAGGGCGGGGTCAAGCGGTTCGGGACGGTCAGTCTGGTGGTGCCGGGCGAGCCCGCCCCGGCCCCGCTGCTCAAGGACCCCCTCCTCGCCCTGTCCACCCGTCGCGGGGACGGTCGGACTGTCGGCGGGGACGACGTCCTGGCGGCCGTCACGATGCAGCTCTTCGGCGATCTCAGACAACGCGCCATCACCGAGGCAGTCGAGATGACACGGAACACGTCGGCCAACTGATCGGGCCCGCCCCCTGCGCTCCGCCCCCTGCGCATGGTTCCCACGTGCGCGCGGCTCCCAGAACCCGCCGCCCGCATTCGGCCCCGGTCGGCTAGTGATCTGAGTCGGAGATTCGTCGTTGGTTCGGTATGAGTCGTCCGGGTCCGAAGATTCCGCCGTTGTCGGTCACTGATGCCCAGCGGGCGG
>NZ_JBEYXR010000019.1:0-130768 GCF_040645135.1 Streptomyces sp. NPDC046859 | reverse complement strand
CAGCGGTTCCAACTTCGGACCACGACGCGGCACCGGCACCCCGGCAGAAGAACTCATACGAGATCTAACGACGGACTACCGGCGCAGGACACTAGTGCGAACCCTACTGGCCGCGATTCTCGCGCTCTTCCTGCCTGCCCGGGGGAAGCGCCACGCCACGCCTGCCCCCGTCGTACGCCCCGTTTCCCGTCCGCTGCCTGCCCCCAGGGCGCCCCGGCCGGCCGACGTAATCAACGCTGACCGGCTTCCCTTCGTACGCCCCTTCGTCATCGCGCACGAACGGCAGCAGGAGCGGGAACGGCAGCGGGAACGGCGCACAGCGGCAGTGCTCGCAACGTTCGGCATTGACTACCCGTACGGCCCCCAGGGGCGTGCGGCATGAGCGACCTTCGCCGTATGCCTCCGGGTACCGACGGGAAAGCCGCCTACTGCCAGCCGGGCGGGATGGTGGCCGAACTCAGCGACACGATCGAGAACCAGTTGATTGAGTCGGGCGCCGTCGTCCTGGGGCTCGTGCGCGCCATGCTCGACGGCCCCCAACTGACGGCCGATGAAGCGTGGTTCATGTTGCAACGCACGGTCGAGTGTCTGCGTGACGCGCTGAACGTCGCTGAGTTGCGCGGCGAACGACTCGCAGCAGCAGCGGACGACTAAGCAACGGCGCTCCGAGACGACAGAAGCCCCCAGGCGCTCAGGGATCATCCGGGGCACCTGGGGGCTTCCTCATGCTGAAAACCGGCATTCTCAGCGGTCACTCAGCGCCATCATGGCATCTGCCGGTGAGGCAGCCCTGTGCACGATGCCGTGGGCCCGGGCCGCGGTCAGGTCGTGCGTGCGGCCCGGTGTCGCGCGGGGAGAACCACAGCGGGGTGCCGTCCGGACGCGCGATCACCTGCACGTTCATGCCGTGCTTGCGGCGTTTCATCGAGTAGTACGGCTCGTCCGCGCGGACGCGGTCGACGGAGATCAGAGTGCCGTCAACGATGACATGGTCGCCTTCACCGAGACCGGCGAGGGCTTCGTGAGGCCCGGAGCCCAGGCAGCCAGCACCTCCAGAGCCTCGTCAACGCACCGCCAGGCGGTGGCCTGTGATATCCCGAACCCTGCGCCGAGCTGGGCGAACGTCTCGTTCTTGCGTAGGTGGACCAGCGTGAGCAGTGCCTGGTCGAAGCATGCGGACAGACCCCGGAGCGCGGGGCGGAAGGTGTCGGGCGCGTTCATGCCCGTCGTGAAGGGAGTCGGCGACTCACCGGCGCTGACCTGGGCGTTTGCTGCCACTGGGGCCACTCCTCAGAACGTGATCTAAGGAGTGCTCGGAGACCCCGAGGGCAACGAGTTCTGCGTTGCGCGCAGCGAGTCCGACCGGGCCGCGACGACGTCCTGACCCCCAGGATGCGGTACGGGCGGGGCGTGGGCCGCAGCGCCTCGGGCGCGTCACAGGCACACGATGGTGGCTTCCCCGGGGGCGGGCCTGCCCGTCACGGCATATCCGGAATATCTGCCCATTAGGATGCAAACCCTCGTGGCGATGATCAGTCTGTGACAGGGGTTCGCATGCACGGCACGCGACGGTCGATCCGTGACCAGGGCCAGGACCTGGGCCGGAGCCGGTGGTGAGATGGCCGGCCCGGCGAAACGGCGTCAACGGCACCAGCCGCCGTGCAGCGCAGCAGGACGGTGCGAGCCCACGGCTGCCCACGCCGTCCCCCTGGATGCGCTGGCTACCGGCGTTGTACGTCGCCGGTGTGCTGGCGCTCGAGCCGATCACGCCGGTGCAGTGGCCGGTGAGCTTCCTGCTCATCGCGCTTCCGGTGGTCGCCGCCTACGCGCACGGCCCTGCCGCCGTCCTGGCCGTCACGGTCTTCGCCGTCGTACTGGAGGGCGTGCTGGCCGGTACGCCGTGCTGCGCCGGACGCATGGTGGACTATCTCTGGAACCGCAACTATGTCGGCGCCTACGTCTGCACCGCTCTCCTCGGAGTACTGGGCGCCATTCTCGCCTCCCACCGGATGCGCCGTGAGCGCACGCTCGCGACCCTGCGCTCGGTGGCCGAGACGGCGCAGCGTGTGCTGTTGCGCCCCCTGCCCCGCCGGGTGGGCCGGATCTCGATGGAGGCGCTCTATCTCTCCGCCGCGGCAGAGGCACGGATCGGCGGTGACCTGTACGAGGCGGTCGCCACCGCGCACGGAGTCCGCTTCCTCATCGGCGACGTACGGGGCAAGGGGCTGCGGGCGGTGGAGACGGCGGCGACGATGCTGAGCGCCTTCCGTGAGGCCGCCTACGAAGAGCCCGACCTGGTCGGCGTGGCGCGCCGCGTCGAGCGGAGCATCAGCCGCAGGGCGGCGCAGTTGCCGGGCAGTGACATGGCGGAGCGCTTCGTCACGGCGGTGTTCGCGGAGGTACCCGATGACGAGCCTGTGGTCCGCCTCGTCAACTGCGGCCACCCGCCCCCCCTGCGGCTGCACCCCGACGGCGTCACCGAGCTGCATCCGTCCAATCCGGGGCTGCCCCTGAACCTGGGCGTTCTGCTGGGCGTCGACTACTGCGTGGACGTGATGCCGTTCCGTCCCGGCGACCTGCTGCTGCTCTACACCGACGGCGTGACCGAGACCCGCGACGCCCACGGATCCTTCTATCCGCTGCACGAGCGCATCCGGCCGTGGGTAGCCCTGTCTCCTCTTGATCTGCTGAGCCGTCTCCACCAGGACTTGGTCGCCTTCTCCGACGGCCACCTCGACGACGACATCGCCGTCCTGGCCGCGTACCGCCTGTCCGACGACCCCCTCGGTCAGGGCTGACCGTTCCGTCGGGCTCGCCGGGGCGGGTCTTCATGGAGCAGACGCGGCGTAGGGCATGTGTCGGCGGCTCCCCGCTCGCCCGCGAGGAGACGACGACGCGGACCACGGAAGCGACCTGGCGCCGTCACCGAGAAGCGTCCGCCTCGGTGGCGGCGTCCGTCGCTCCCTGGAGGACCGCGCCCGCGACCACGTCGACGAGGCGGTCGGCGCGCGACGCGAGCGAGGGCTGGTCGCCGAGCCAGGCGAGCATGGCGATCATGGCGAACAAGTCGTCGCCGTCGATGTCGTTCCGTGCCACACCGGCGTCCTGGGCCCGCGTGAGAAGCCGGGTGCCGGCCGCGCGCAGCGTGACGCAGGAGGCGTGCAGCGCGGATTCCTCGTCCTCGATGGCGGCTGCCATGAGCACGGTGACACCCCGGTACGTGGTCGTCCATGCCACGCAGTCGCGGGTCCACGAGACAAGTGCGTCCTCGGGGGAGTGCGACGCCTCGAACTCGGTCGCCCTCGCCGTGAGTTCCTCGAAGCTCGTGTGGAGCAGGGCCTCCAGCAGGGCCTCGCGGGTCGGAAAGTGACGCAGCAGTGTCGCCAGCCCGACACCTGCCCTGCGCGCGATGTCACGCATGGACGCCTCGACGCCCTGCTCGGCGACGGCGGTGCCCGCGACTGTGAGCAGGTGGTCGCGGTTCTTCCTGGCGTCGGCTCGCATGGGTCCCCTCGTTTGACTAAGCGGATCAGTGGTCCATATATTCGGATCAGTGAACCGGTTATGTGGATCGGCGATCCACATAAGTCTATGCTCCGTCCTGACCAGGAGAGAAGCAATGCCGACGGCCACCATGAACGCCATCCGCCTGCACGACTTCGGCGGCTCCGAGGTGCTACGCCACGAGAGGGTGCCGATCCCCGAACCCGCGCCGGGCGAGGTCCTCGTCCGCGTGCACGCGGCCGGCCTCAATCCGCCCGACTGGTACGTGCGCGACGGCATGCCCGGCATCCCGCCGGAGTTCAGGCCGCCGTTCGACCTGCCGCTGATCCCCGGAACCGACATCTCGGGCGTCGTGGAAGCCACCGCGGCCGACGTCCACGGCTTCGCGGCCGGGGACGAGGTGATCGGCATGCTGCGCTTCCCCGTGCTGATGCAGAGCGGGGGATACGCCGAGTACGTCACGGCCCCGGTGACCGACCTCGCCCCCAAGCCGGCCTCCGTCGACCATGTGCACGCCGCCGGACTGCCCATGTCGGGGCTCACCGCCTGGCAGTACCTGATCGAGGTCGGGCACGACCACCCCTCGCCCTTCCAGGAGGCCGAGCACCGCCCGGTGCGGCTGGACAGCGGCACGACCGTACTCGTCAACGGCGCCGGCGGCGGCGTGGGGCACCTCGCGCTCCAGCTGGCGAAGTGGAAGGGCGCCCGCGTCATCGCCGTGGCCTCCACCGCCCACGAGACGTTCTTGCGGGAACTGGGCGCCGACGAGTTCATCGACTACACGAAACGACACCCCGAGGACGCCGTCCGGGACGTCGACCTGGTCCTCGACGCCGTCGGCGGTCCCACCAGCCGGCGCTTCCTGCGCACGCTCAAGCGGGGCGGCGCCCTCTTCCCGGTCTACTTCGGCGAGTTCGACGACGAGGAGAACGCGAAACTGGGGGTCACCGTGACCGGCACCCAGGTCCGCTCCAACGGCGCCCAACTCGCCGGACTGGCACGTCTGGTGGACACGGGCGCGCTCCGCGTCGCCATCGACAGCACGTTCCCGCTCGCGGACGCCCGGGCCGCTCACGAACGCGCCGCCCGGGGCCACCTCCAGGGCAAGATCGTCCTTACGGTCTCCTGAACCCCGAGCGGCCGCTGTTCGACCCGGCACCACGAAAACCCTTTGGCGCGCCACGACCGGTGCTGCTAGGTTCGCCGAGGCCGTGCGAGAGAGCGAGGAGGTGGTACCCGTGAACGTATCGACGTGGGTGCTCCCCTCCGGGGTCACGGTCGGGCGATAGGTCGTCCGGGAGCGCCGTTCCAGCGCACTCCCGGAAGGCACGACCATGGCCCTTCACTTCACTTCCGAACGGCACCTCGACGACGGCGTCGTCGAACGCCCCTTCACCTTGGGTGAGATCCCCGGCTTCCTCTGGACCCCCGCGTCCTCCACCGCTTTCGCGCCGGTGCCGCTGATCCTGCTCGGCCACCCCCCGCTCGGACTGGACAGGATGTACCCGCGGCTGGTGGCGCGGGCCCGGCACGCCGCAGCCGACGGCTTCGCCGCGGCCACCATCGAGCTGCCCGGCAGCGGCGACAGGCCCCGTTGGGACACCGTCGAGGAGGCCCGCTCCGAGCTCCGGCGGGTCATGGAGGCCGGCGAGCCGGTCAGCGACGAGATCGTCGACGCGCTGGTCCTCCCGCTCGTCGACCGGTCGGTCCCGGAGTGGCGGTCCGCGCTGGACGCCCTCCTGGCACTGCCCGAGATCGACGGCCCCGTCGGGTACTCGGGAGGAATCATCTCCATCGGCATTCGCCTCGCAGTGGTCGACCCCCGTATCTCGGCGGCCGTCCTCTTCGCCGGCAGCTTCGTGCCACGCGCCGTCTTCGAGGAGGCGCGCCGGGTCACCGTTCCGCTGCACGTCCTGCTGCAGTGGGACGACGAAGGAAACGACCGGCAGGCGTCCCTGGAGCTGTTCGACGCCTTCGCCTCCAAGGAGAAGACCCTGCACGCCACCATGGGCGGACACACCGGCGTCCCCGAGTTCGCGGGAGAGGCGGCGGCCCGGTTCTTCACCCGGCACCTGAGGTGACTCCGGGCCGTCGACTCCCCGGCGGACCGTAGGGGGCACAGCAGCCGCCGTGCTGGCGACGACACGAGGACCCGCCCGGGGGCGGAAGGGAGAAGAGAACAGGCTGCGGGGTGCACCCACGCGCCGGTCTCATGGAGCGAACGGCCGCTTGGGCCCCGGAGGCCGGGCCGCCATCATGGGGCCCATGCACCGGCCGCCGCTCCGTCCTCCCGCCCCCGAGTGGTTCACGGCCGACGACTCGACCCTGAACGTGGCGCTCGTGTATCCGATGCAGGGGCCCGCCGGCATCTTCGGGCCCACCTGCGAGGCATGCGCGCGGCTCGCCGCCGAGGAGGTCAACCGGGCGGGGGGTGTGCTCGGCAAGGAGCTGCGGCTGCTGGAGGTCGACGGCGGTGCGCATCCCGGGCGGGTCGCGGACGAGGTGGAGGCCCTGGTGGCGACGGGCGCGGTGCAGGGGGTCACCGGCTGGCACATCTCGTCGGTACGGCAAGCCGTCGCTCCACGCATCGCGCACCGGGTGCCGTACGTCTACACCGCCCTGTACGAGGGCGGCGAGCGTACCGACGGCGTCTTCCTGACCAGTGAGACGCCCGCGTGGCAACTCCTGCCCGCGATAAGGCTGCTCGCCGAGGAGCGGGGTGTGCGCCGCTGGTTCGTCGTCGGCAACGACTACGTCTGGCCCCGGCGCACAGCCCGCGCCGCCCGCTACTACGCCCGCGCGAGCCAGGGCCGGGTCTGCGGCGAGGCGTATCTGCCGCTGGGCACCGAGGACTTCACCGGCCTTCTGCGGCGCGTCGAGCGGGCGGACGCCGACGGGGTGCTGATGCTCCTGGTGGGCAGCGACGCGGTCCGCTTCAACCGCGCCTTCGCCGCCGCCGGACTCGACCAGCGCTGCCTGCGCCTGAGCACGCTCATGGACGAGAACATGCTGCTGGCAAGCGGACCCGAGGCGGTCGTCGACCTCTACAGCACGGCCGGCTACTTCGCCTCACTGGCCGACCGCAACACCCTGGACTTCCACGGCCGGTACGCCGGCCGTTTCGGTGTGGAGGCGCCGGTGCCCGGCAGCCTCGGTGAGTCCTGCTACGAGGGCGTACTGCTGCTCGCGGCGCTCATCGAACGGGCCCGCACCCTGGACGTGTCCGCCATCGGCGCGGCCGCCGAGAACGTCGCCTACGAAGGTCCGCGCGGCCTGCTCAGCCTGGACGGACGGCATGTGCGCCAGCGCATCTACCTGGCGCAGGCGGACGGCCTCGATTTCACCGTTCTCGCCCAACTCCGCCCTCCGCACGAGCTGTTGTGAGCGGGCCTCTTCCCTCCAGTGCGTCGGCGAGCTGATCGAGCAGGATCTTCAATTCCTCCTCCTCGCCCTCCCCGCCCAGGGGGTCCGCCTCGTCCCAGTCGGCCCGGACCGCACGCGAGATCTGCTGCCGGCGCTGCGTCCCGCGCGGAGTGAGCTGGGCCAGTACCCGACGCCGGTCATCGGGGTCGATCCGGCGGAACACCAGGTTCTGGTCGACGAGTTGGTCCATCAGTTTGGTCAGGGTCGGCGCCGGCAGGAAGGCGTGGTCGGCGAGGGCCGTCATGCTGTGCCCCTCGCCGTCGGAGAGCAGGTCGAGCACCCGCCACGCCTCGATCGAGCAGTCGAACTCGTCGAGCACAGACCGGACCCGCCCCACCGCAAGGCGCTCGGCCCGCGTCAGCAGGTGAAGCAGTTCCTGGGGCCGCCGGGTCCGCCTCGCCATCGCACTCCTCAGCATGCGTCCGGGGGTACGCCCCCGCCGTGGGGACTGGACGAGCGTACCTCTCAACGTCTCGACCATTTAGGGGATTACCGCAATCTGATCCTTTCCCGGGGAAGCAATAAATGCGGCCGATAAGGCTGTTGGATACTGGTCCTCAATTACACGGAAACACCGTGGAAACAGTTTCGCCGCAGGCTGTGGACGCACTTCAGCGACCAGCCCGGAGGTCACCCCCGCAACGGCTGGTGGCCCGCGCGCCGAACGCCGCCCGCCGCTCTGAAGGGCGTCTCTCCCCGTCCTCCATCCGTTCCTCAACAGCCCCTCGGGGCACGGAGGTTCTGCATGCCAGGCTCCAGCATCAGCAGGCGCGGTCTCCTGACCGGTTTCACCGTCCTGGGCACGTCCGCCGCTCTCAGCGCCTGCGGCGCCAAGACCGGCAGCGACACCTCGTCCGCCGCCGGCGCGAAGGCCGACACCTCGGGCGACACCGTCAAGGTGGGTCTGCTGAACTCGCTTTCCGGCACCATGGCCATCAGCGAGGTGACCGTCCACAATGCCCTGCTGCTCGCCGTCAAGGAAATCAACGCCGCCGGTGGCGTCCTCGGCAAGAAACTCGACCCGGTGAGCCAGGACGGCGCCTCCGACTGGCCCACCTTCGCCGAGAAGGCGCAGACCCTGATCACGGACTCCAAGGTCGTCGCCACCTTCGGCTGCTGGACCTCGGCCAGCCGCAAGGCCGTCAAGCCGGTCTTCGAGCGCAACAAGTCGCTGCTGTTCTACCCCGTGCAGTACGAGGGCCTGGAGCAGTCCCCGTACATCTTCTACGTCGGCGCCACCACCAACCAGCAGATCGTTCCCGGGCTGGACTACCTCAAGAAGCAGGGCCTGACGAAGCTCTACCTGGTCGGCAGCGACTACGTCTTTCCGCGCACCGCCAACAAGGAGATCAGGGCGTACGCCAAGGCCCACGGCATGGAGGTGGTCGGCGAGGACTACGCGCCGCTCGGCTCCACCGAGTTCAGCACCATCGTCAACAAGGTCAAGGACGCCGGCGCGGACGCCGTGTTCAACACGCTCAACGGCGACAGCAACGTGGCCTTCTTCAAGGAGTACAAGTCGGCGGGGCTCACCGCGAAGAGCCTGCCGGTGCTCTCGGTGTCCATCGCCGAGGAGGAGGTGAAGAGCATCGGCACCCAGTACCTGGAGGGCCAGTTGACGGCCTGGAACTACTACCAGACCACTCCCGGGACGGCGAACGCGAAGTTCGTGAAGGCGTACCAGGCCGCCTACGGCAAGAACAAGCCGACCTCCGACCCGATGGAGGCCGCCTACACCTCCGTGTACCTGTGGAAGGCCATGGTCGAGAAGGCCGGCTCCTTCGACGTGGCCGAGGTGAAGGCAGCCGCGGACGGCATCACCTTCGACGCCCCCGAGGGCAAGGTCACCGTCGACGGAGCCACCCAGCACGTCCACAAGACGGCCCGCATCGGCAAGGTGGGCGCGGACGGCCAGATCACGGAGGTGTGGAACTCGGGCAAGCCGATCAAGCCGGACCCGTACCTCAAGGGCTACGACTGGGCCTCCGGTCTCTCCTGAGATCCCTCGGCCCCTCGCGGCGGGGCCCGGTCCCTCCCTCCAGGCCGGGCCCGCCCCGCGCCCGCACTCTCCGTCCCCGATCCGGAGCCGCCTCATGACGGTCGTCCTCAATCAGTCCTTCACCGGCATCAGCATCGGTGCCGTGCTGCTGCTCATCGCCCTCGGACTCACCCTGACCTTCGGTCAGATGGGTGTCATCAACATGGCGCACGGCGAGTTCATCATGGCCGGCGCCTACACGACGTACGTGCTCCAGCAGTCCGTCAGCAGTGCCGGCGTCTCCCTGCTCGTCGCGCTGCCGACGGCCTTCCTCGTCGCCGGAGCGATGGGAGCCCTCCTCGAGTGGCTGCTCATCCGGCGCCTCTACACCCGCCCCCTGGACACCCTGCTGGTCACCTGGGGCGTCTCCCTGATGCTCCAGCAACTCGCCCGGGACGTCTTCGGCGCCCCCAACGTGCAGACCGCCGCGCCCGACCTGCTGACCGGCCACATCAGCGTGGGCGGCATAACCCTCGCCAACAACCGCCTGTTCATCCTCGGCCTCGCCCTGCTGTGCGTGCTCGCCCTCACCCTGATCCTGCGGCTCACCCCGCTCGGACGCCGTATCCGGGCCGTCGTCCAGAACCGCGACCTCGCCGAGGTGTCCGGCATCGCCACCGGACGCGTCGACCGCACCACGTTCTTCATCGGGTCGGGCCTCGCGGGCGTGGCCGGGGTCGCGCTCACCCTGGTCGGCCCGATCGGCCCGACGATGGGCACCAACTACATCGTCGACGCCTTCCTGGTCGTGGTCGTCGGCGGTATCGCCCAGCTCAAGGGCAGCGTCATCACCGCCTTCGCGCTCGGCGTGCTCCAGTCGGTGCTGGAGTACTCCACGACCGTCAGCGTCGCCAAGGTCGTGGTCCTGGTGGCGATCGTCGACTTCCTCCAATGGCGACCCCAGGGCCTGTACACACTGCGCACCCGGAGCCTGGCATGACCACAACCACACCCGCCACCACCGACACGCAGGCCCACCGGCCGAAGGCACCACCCCTGGAACGCCTCCGCGCGCCCGCCGCGTTGCTCCTCGGGGCCGTCCTGCTGCTCGGCGTCGCCCCGCTCGCCCTCTCCGACTTCCGGCTCAACCTCCTGGCCAAGTACCTGTGCTACGCCATCGTCGCCGTCGGCGTGAGCCTCGCCTGGGGGCGCGGCGGGCTGCTGGTCCTCGGCCAGGGCGTCTTCTTCGGGCTCGGCGGCTACGCCATGGCGATGCACCTCAAGCTCGCCGACGCCGCCGCCACCGGCCAGACCCTGCCCGACTTCATGCAGCTGTACGGCACCGGTGACACGCTTCCCTGGTGGTGGCAGCCGTTCGCCGACCCCGTCCTCGCCCTCGCCCTGACCGTCCTGCTGCCGATGGTGGTAGCGGCACTGCTCGGTTTCTTCGTGTTCCGCCGCCGGGTGAAGGGCGCGTACTTCGCGATCCTCAGCCAGGCGCTGGCCGCCGCCTTCGCGATCTGGCTCGTCGGCCAGCAGGCCACCACGGGCGGCACCAACGGCCTCACCGACCTTCAGGGCTTCTTCGGCTACGACCTCGACGACCCGGTCAACCAGCGCATGGTGTACCTCGTCATCGCGGCCGCGCTGCTGCTCATGACGGCCGCCGCCCGCCAGCTGTTCGTCAGCCGCTACGGCGAACTCCTCGTCGCGGTACGCGACTCGGAGGAGCGGGTGCGCTTCCTCGGCTACAACCCGGCCAACGTCAAGCTGGTGGCGTACGTCGTCGCGGCCGGTATGGCGGGTCTCGCCGGCGCCCTCTTCGTCCCCGCCGTGGGGATCATCTCCCCGGCGCTGATCGGCATCGCGCCGTCGATCGGCTTCGTCATCGGCGCGGCGGTCGGCGGCCGGGCCAGCCTGGTGGGCGCGGTGCTGGGCGCCATCGCGGTCGCCTGGACGCAGAGCACGCTGTCGGACGCCTACCCCGCCGCGTGGACCTACCTCCAGGGCCTGCTGTTCGTGCTGGCGGTCGGCTTCCTGCCCGGTGGACTCGCCTCGCTGGCGACCGTCCTGCGGCGCAGGCGCCGCAATCCCGCCCTGACGACCGGAGGGACAGCATGAGCGGCGAGGGACTGACCGTCCGCGACCTGCGGGTCACGTTCGACGGCTTCACGGCCGTCGACGGCGTGGACCTGGACATCCACCCGGGCGACCTGCGGTTCCTCATCGGCCCCAACGGCGCCGGGAAGACCACCCTGGTCGACGCGGTCACCGGCCTGGTGAAGGCCACCGGCTCGGTCCGCTTCGGCGGCGAGGAACTGCTGGGCAAACCCGTGCACCGCATCGCCCGCCTCGGCATCGGGCGCACCTTCCAGACCGCCACGGTCTTCGAGGAGCTGACCGTGCTGCAGAACCTCGACATCGCCGCCGGAGCCGGACGCGGGCCGCTGACCATGCTGCGGCGCCGCAAGGGTGTGCCCGAGGAGGTGGCGCGGGCCCTGGAGACCACCGGCCTCACCGACCTGCGCGACCGCCCGGCGGGCGTGCTGGCACACGGCCAGAAGCAGTGGCTGGAGATCGGAATGCTGCTCGTGAAGGACGTGAGACTCCTGCTGCTGGACGAGCCGGTCGCCGGCATGAGCCACGACGAACGCGACGCCACCGGCCGACTGCTGCAACGGATCGGCGAGGACCGTACGGTCGTGGTCATCGAGCACGACATGGACTTCATGCGCTCCTTCGCCCGCAGTGTCAGCGTCCTGCACGCCGGCAAGGTGCTCAGCGAGGGCTCCGTCACGGAGGTCCAGGCCGACGCCAAGGTCCAGGAGGTCTACCTCGGCCGCGCCACCGAACCGACACCGGAGCCCGTGCCCCGGACCGCCGCCGTCCCCGTAGCCGAGGAGGCATGAGCCCAGTGCTGCAGATCAACTCGATCCAGGCCGGTTACGACCGCACCACCGTCCTGCACGGCGTGACCGTCGAGGTAGCGAAGGACGGCGTCGCGGCGGTCCTCGGCCACAACGGCGCCGGAAAGAGCACGCTCCTGAGAGCGGTGATGGGGCTGATCGTGCCGACCGGCGGCACGGTCCTGCTGGACGGCGAGGACATCACCCGCCTGGCCCCCCACCGACGGGTCGCGCGCGGAGTGGCGTACGTCCCGCAGGGCCAGCAGTCCTTCCCGCACCTCACCACAGCGGAGAACCTCCAACTCGTCGCCGACGGACGCCCGGACGGGAAGGAGGCCGTCGCCGAGGCACTGGACCTCTTCCCGGTCCTGCGGGACCTGTCCGGCCGCCGCGCCGGCCTGCTCTCCGGCGGCCAGCGCCAGCAACTCGCCATTGCCCGTGCGCTGATCACCCGACCTCGGCTGCTGCTCCTGGACGAGCCGACGGAGGGCATCCAGCCGTCCGTCGTCGCCGAGATCGAGGAGACGATCCTCGCCCTGACCCGGCGGGGCGGCCTGTCCGTCCTCCTGGTCGAACAGCACGTCGGCTTCGCCATGCGGGCCGCCCAGCGCTACTACGTGTTGGAGGCGGGCAGGGTCACCTCGGCGGGGGAGGGGGGAGCGGGGTCCGAGCAGACCGTGCGGGAGGCGCTGAGCGTGTGAGGGAGGGGGTGGACGAGCGGCCGCGCGCCTGCCCCTCCCCCTCACGTCACTGCGGACGCCGGACGCTGTCGATGATGCGGGTCCAGTTGTCGTTGCCGTGCCCGTTGGCGATGGCGTGGCGGTAGTGAGCCTGGATCGCCCGGGGCAGGGCGAGGTCGAGACCGAGTGAGGCCGTCGTCTCGACGATGTGGTCGGCTGTCGCACCCATCATGGTGACGGTGCTGAGGTGTCCCGGGTGCTCACCGGCGTCCAGCGCCGTGCCAGGGGTCTGTTCACCGGCTCTGAGGATGTCACCGATGGAGTCGGCGAAGGCCAGCAGCTCGGGCAGCGCCTCCGTCGCCTTCAGACCGGCGGTGCCCAGCATGGCGGTGGCGTGCATCAGCGCGGACAAGCCGGCCAGGAACACCGTGAGTTGAGCCTGGTACATCATCTGGGCGAGCCCAGGGTCGTCGCCGAGGTACCTGGGCGTGCCCAGGAGCGCCAGCGTCGGCGAGTGACGGTCCATGACCTCGTGCGGGCCGCTGAAGTAGATGTGGGAAGCCGGTGTGCCGACCATGGGTGCGGGAACCATGACACCCCCCGTGAGGAACGAGGCGTCGTGGCCGGATGCCCAGGCTGCCGCCTGACGCGACCGGTCCGGGGTGTCGGAGCTGAGGTTCACCAGCGTCCGGCCGGTGAGGGACGCGGTGGCGCCGTCGAGGAGGTCGTACATCGCCTGGTAGTCGGTGAGGCTGAGAACGACCAGCTCACTGGCTTCGACCGCGTCGCGCGGTGTGGCGGCGAGCGCCGCCCCGTCGGCGACGACGCCGTCGGCTCGGGCGGCGGTGCGGTTGTAGACGGTGACCGGATGACCGGCGGCGAGGAGAGTCCTCGTCATCGCCTGGCCCATGGGGCCGAGCCCGATCACGGTGACGGGGCCGGCCTTGGTGGTGGCGGTATCGTGGTGTTCGTTCACGCCTCCATGCTCCGAAAGTGCCACCGCTGCCGGAAGTACCCACTATTTTCTGCGGTACTTACCTTTTGGTCAGGGGGTTGGGCGATGGTCAGGGCACCGAGAAGAGGGCCTTACATCTGCGGCGTCGATGCCGCGCTCGATGTGGTGAGCGGCAAATGGAAGGGGCTGATCCTCTGGGAGCTCGACGAGCACGGCGTACGGCGTTTCGCCGAGCTGCGCCGTGCCTTGCCGGGCGTGAGCGAGAAGATGCTCACGCAACACCTGCGTGAGCTGGAAGAGGACGACCTCGTGCACCGGAAGGTGTACGCAGAGGTGCCACCACGGGTCGAGTACTCACTGACCGAGCACGGCCGTACGCTCAATCAAGCGCTCGGGGCGCTCGGCGCCTGGGGCACGGAGCGCATACGCCGTGAAGGCTTCGAGCAGGTCGACGTGGACGCGGCCTCGCACGGTTAGGAACGCAGGTCCGCGGCTCGGCGCCGCCGGGCGTGCCGAGGCGAGCCGACCGGAACGCCCTACGATTCGGCATCTGTCCGGCGGGTCGTCGACCAGTGCTCCTCGAACTCGCTCCGGCTGATCTCCTGTCGCGAGAGCCCAGGGTTGAAGAGGTCCACGACCGGTGGGTTGAACGGCCAGTCGTCCGGGCCGCTGCGTACGGCTGTTCCGTCCTCGGCAAGCTCGACTTGGCGGATGCGGCGCCCGTCGGCCCCCACTTCCATCAGATGGACGACCGGGTCTTCGCCCTCCTCGTCCCAGCGCCGGCGCAGGAACACGATCTCCCTGTCCGCGAGCGCACCGAAGCCTTCGCACCCCCGTTGGGCGTCACGTTCGGCGCGCAGACCGTCCAGCCCGGGAGGCATGCGAGGACCGTCGATGTCGACTTCCTCCAGATCCTCCTCCTGGAACCGGGCCACGGTGTCCGGGTCGGTGACGACTTCAACCCAGGCGAACGTCTCGAGGAGTTCCCGCTCGGAACGCGCTCGGACCCACCACCACGAACCGCCCATGCCGTAGTCGTGCAGGACGAGGAAGCGGCGCTTGCCCGCGCCGGAGTCGTCGGTCATGGACGCCGACCTTAGCGGGCCGTGTCTCGGAGTCGTGCTCCGCGTCTCGCCGGGGCCTGGTGACGCTCACCTGCCCGCCGATGTCTCCTCGCCGCCGTACCGGGGCCAGTCCCCCGGCCAATGGGTGGGCGGCTGTTGCGTTGGGGCCGTTGGGTGCTCGGGGCGTGGCCCATGACCCGTCCCCACCATCGGAGGACGGGCCACCGCTTACGTCGTGCGCGCGCCGGGCCGCCTACGCCGTGAGGCGTGCGTCGGCCCAGTCGGCGTGGTCGTGGTCGACTCCGTCGCCGCCGTCCTTGACACGCAGGGTCAGCTTCTGGACACCACGGACGTCTACGTCCAGAGCGCGGGCCGCGTCGGTGCCGGAGAGGACCTCGGTGGTGGCCACGGGTACACCGTCGGCAAGCACCTCGAAGGACACGCTGCCTCTCCCACCGACCTCGTCGTCCACGCCCACGAACGCGCTGAACTCGCGGTACGCACCATGCAGTTCGACGACGACCTCGGCGTCCGCGTGCATCCCGAGGCCCTTGTCGTACGTCGTCCCCCGGATACTCAAGGGTGCCCCGTCCGAGGCGCCCCGTTCACCATTCGCCAGGTCGCGCTCGACCGGTCCCCAGCCGTTGCGTTCAGAGTCGAACGCAAGGTTGCTGACGTAGTCGACGCCGGGCGGCGAGACGAACACCCGCACCGTGCGGTCGACTCGGAGCACCCGCCCGCCCGGCGCGCGGTACTCGGCGGAGATCACCACGTCATGACCGCCTTCCCGCGCGGCCTGCGGCACGCTCACGGTCCACGTGCCGGACAGGTCGTCCCCGGTGGGCAGTTCGTCCGCTCGAAGGGTGTCGCCCTTCACCTGCCAGCCCTCAGGCGCGCGCACGGAGAGCGTGACGTCCGAGGCGGGCCCGGACTGCTCGACCGCGAATCGGCCGGTGACGTCGACGGACGAGCCCGAGTCCACCTCGGCTCGGGGCGGGTCCACCGTCAGCGAGGTCAGCGGGAGGCGCGTCACCGGTCGGTCACACGTCTTGCGTCCCGCGGTGGCCTCGCACACGAGCGCCGCGAAGCCGCCGTGTTCAGCGGTGGGTACGTGGAGGGTGTCGCGGCGCGTGACGGTCCGGCGCTCGCGGACGAGGCCCTCGTCACCGTCCCGTATCACCTCCGCCAGCCAGCGTCCGCCACCGAGGAAGTCCAAGGAGACGTCCTCGGTCCCCCTCGGTCCCGCGCTGACGCCGCCGAGGAACCAGCGGTCCCCGTGACGACGGGCAAACGTCGCCTTCTCTCCTGGGTGGCCGCCCAGCAGCCGCGACTCGTCCCACACGGTGGGGACCTGTTCCAGGAACCGCTCGAGTTCCGGACGGTCCCGGTAGGCGCGTATCGACCCGGCGAAGTGCTGCAGGCCGGACTCGAACACCACGGACAGACCGAGCTCGGCGGCGTCCGAGATGGTGCGTGTGCCGAACTGGAAGGCCATCGGCGTGTAGTCCATGGAACCGACGGCATTGCGGGTGAAGGGCAGGGCGGTCACAGCGGCCGCGGGGACGGTGCCGTACTCGGCGCCGCGTACTGCCTCCACCGTCAGCACATGCGGCCAGGTCCGCTGGATGCCCTTGGGCACCGACGCCCCGTGGAAGTTGACGAGCAGCTTCTCACGCGCGGTGTCCCGCAGGATGTCGTCGTACCAGCGGAAGCGCTCCTGCGCGTCGGAATCCATGAAGTCGATCTTCAGCCCGGCCACGCCCCACTTCTTCACGCGGGGCAGGAACTCGGCTCTTTCCACCGCCGTGTCCAGGTCGGTCCAGTGCACCCACAGCAGTACGCCCACGCCCCGCTGACGGGCGTACTCGGTCAGCTCGGGCATCCAGTTCGTCGTCTTCCAGCCGTCGTCGACGAGGGCGTACTGCCAGCCGTGCGCAGCGCTGTAGTCGACGAAGCGCTGCTGGGTGGTGAGGCTGCGCTGAGCGGGGGCGAAGCCGTCCAGCCAGGACCACGCGACCTTGCCGGGACGGATCCAGGAGGTGTCCTTGATACGGGACGGCGCTGCGAGATCGTCGACCAGCGTGGATTCGGTGACGGTGGCGAGGTCGCCCACGACGACCGTCCGCCAAGGCGTCGCGAGCGGGCCCGTGGAGGTGACGGCGGCGCCGTTGGCCAGCTGGACGTCGTAGCGACCGTCGCCCTTCCGATGGACCAGGTGGCCGGCGGCGTAGCGCCCGTCGATATCGGACTCGGTGATCAGGGCGTACGTCTCGCCGATTCGGAAGAGGGAGGGATGGGCGTATGAGCCGTCGCCGGCATCGGCTACACTGGTCTGCTTGTATTCCCCCTCGTAGTAAGGGGTGTACGGGGCGAGCCAAGCCTGTGCGGTGTCAGGGAGCCGGAAGGCGGACGCCTCGCGCACCACGGTGATCTCGCCGTCGACCGGCAGGACGTAGCGGTAGGCGATACCGTCGTCCGCCACCCGGACGAGCAGGTCGAGTTCGGCGCCGCCCTTGCCGGTGAACGAGAACCGGGACTCGGTCATCCACGCGCTGCGACGCAGCTGCTTGCCGGTCGTCATGGTGTAGTGCTCGGTCACCTGACGTGTGGCGCTGGAGGTGAACCGGAGGCCCGAAGTGAGATCGGCGTCCTTGGTGACGACACCCAGCGGGGCAGGTTCGAGCACGGTGCTGGAACCACGGCGGGCGGCCAGGGTGAGGGTCCCGTCGGCGGCGTCCAGGCGGACGACGGCGCTGAGTCCGGTCGGTCGATGGCCGGGCTGGCGTACGGTCCAGCTCTCCCCGCCGCGGTCGGCGGCGTGCGTCGGCGTGGCGAGGGTGCCCAGCGCGAGCAAGGCGCTCAACAGCAGTGTGAGAGAGGCTGATAAGAATCTTCGGTGCGATCCGCTTGGTGACGTGCTGGGCGATGCGCGCACGAGGTTCTCCATCCGGGTTCGACATCGTTGTCTTCCTTGTGGAACCGTGGACATCCCTTCCCCATACGAGTGCGCACAACCGCTCCTGCCCGTGGGGGACTTGGGACGGACAGCACAGGTCTCCTGCCGCATACCAGACGATGTCAGTGAGTCCTGACACTGTGTGCGTCGTGGATGAACTCGTGGAACGTCTCGACGTTCACGACCGGGTGCTGGGAGTGGTCAGCCGGTCGGAAGCGGTCCGGAACGGCTGGCTGCACCGGGTCGGTGTGGTGGTGTGCCGCGATGGGCAAGGTCGCTTCCTTGTCCATCGGCGAGCCGAGCACCTCTCCCGCTTCTCGGGACACTACGAACTCGGCGTCGGAGGCGCTGCCGCAGTCGGCGAGTCATATGTGCAGGCCGCCGCCCGTGAGCTGGCGGAGGAGCTGGGCGTGCGGGCGACCGTGCGCCTTCGGTTCACGTTCCTCAACCGGGCGGGGCTCAGCCCCCACTGGCTCGGCGTATGCGACGCCGTGCTCGCGGAGTCCATCGTCTCCGATCCGGGTGAAGTGGCCTGGCACGGCTGGCTGACCGAGTCAGAGGTGCGGCGGACATTGCGGCAATGGACCTTCACCCCTGACAGTCGGGAAGTCTTCGATCGGTACTGCTCTCGATGAAGACCTTCGATGCGCCGGCGCGCTCCTCCTGTCGCCCCGCGGTCACCGCACGTTGCCGCCGGCGGCGGCAGGCCGGTCGTCGCGACCCGTGAGCCGGAACCCGACCGGGTAGGTCCGGGTGACCGCGCCGTCGGCCGAGATCACCTTTCGACGGCGGGCCCACGGAGGGGCACGTGGGCCCGATGGGCAGGGCTCTCGATGTCCGGCACCTTCGCACTCAGACTCGCCGTCCGGCGACGACCGACGAATCATGTGGTTGTCGAGTGCTACCGGCGCAGGCGACGGGACGAGGTCGTTCCGCTGACGGAGTCGGTCTGCCCCCCGGCACCCGCTGAGAAGGGAAAGATCATGAAGGAGTTCCTGGTCGAACTGACCACCACCGTCCCCGAGGGAACCGACCGGGCGGTCGTCGACGAGCGTCGCGCCGCCGAGGCCGTACGGGCCAAGGAACTGACGGCGCAGGGGCACCTGTACAGGCTGTGGCGCCCGGTCGGAGAGCTGCGCAGCATCGGTGTCTGGCGTGCCGACGACGAGGCGGAGCTGCGGGCGAAGGTGCTCGGCAGCCTTCCCCTGTGGCCCTGGATGACCGCGGTGATCACACCTTTGGAGTCCCACCCGAACGATCCGGGCCGGGCCGCCTGAGCCTTCGGCACGGAGGTGCGCGAGCTCGCCGACGCCCTCGTGTCCGGCTACCTCGGCGTCGACTTCTCCTTCGTCGACCGCCCGACCGTCTCCGTGCGTCTCGGCGTTGTTCTCAAGCGTGTCGGTCGCGCGTGACTCGTCAGCCACTGCCAGGTGTCCAAGCTCGCCTGACGGTCACTGCCGAGGGAGGTGTAGTGCCTCCCGTCGGCGGGTGAACCGTGCCGCACCTGAGCCAGCCGGCGCAGGGGTCCGGGCGCCTCCGGAGGACGGGCCGCACTGCACCCGCGCCGGTCACCCGCCGGGTGCGCGCGGCCCCCGAGGACGCGTGACCGCTCGGCTCCACGACGGTGACGGGCGGCTACCGACCGACGGCGGCGGGCGCACTCCTCTTGCGAGCGCGATAGGCCGCCGCCTTGATCTTGTTGCCGCAGGATTCCATGCCGCACCACTGCCGACGCGTGCCGCGCGAGCGGTCGATGTAGACGCGGGTGCACTCGGGGTTGCCGCACTCCTTGAGCAACGGCGCATCGGTACCCGCGAGCAGTTCGACCGCGAGCCTGGCGACGGAGGACAGGGCCTGTTCCGGAGCCGCCTCCGTGTGGCGCCCGGCCGCCGTCAACTGAGGGACCGCCGGAGGTCTGCGCGCGGCGTCGTTCAGCGCGCGCAGTGGCCCGGTGTCGTACTCCTGCCCCTGGCGCAGCGCGGTGACCAGCGCGTAGATCGCCTCGCGCACCGCTATGGCCTGTTCGACATCCTCCTGACCACAGGGCTCGATCCGGTCGATCAGCCCGGATTCCACGTACCAGGCCTCGAGCCGGTCCGGTGAGGCGAACATCTCGAACCGCACCGAACGCCGCGCGCGCAGCGTCGCGGCGAAGTCGAGCGGTGGACTACCGCAGACGAAGACGTGGTCGAGATTCACATCACCACTTTGTCAGGTGACTCTCGCGGGCAGCAAGGGACGGCCGATCCGGTAGGGGAGCCGGGTGGGTGGCAAGCCGGTGGTGTGCACAGCCCGTCACGGGCTCCCGCTGTCGCCCCTTCCCCGACTTCGGGCGCCGACCGCGAGTGCCGTCGAGGCCCGGCACCGTCGATCGTGCCGTCGATCCGGCGGCGAGCCTGGTGCTGCGTCTATCGTGATGGAGGGCGCTTCACACCCTTTCCAGAAGTATTTCCGTCTTGAGTCGTATGTGCCTTCTCAGCTGGTCGGCGTCGTCGATGACGATCGCCTCTCCGACCGATCTGGAGCCGTACATGACCACAGCCCAGGACCTGTCCGCCTTCGCCGCCGTCCGGGGCACCGATCTCCGTCTGGAGCCGGGTGACCTCTCCCTCGCCCTGGCGGGTGCCGAACTGGTCGACCTTGTCGGCCTTCAGGCCGTACTCCTCCATGCCGACCGGCTCCTGCCCGCCGCCTCGCCGCGCACCGAGGACGCCGTACTGCTCGAAGCCGCTTCGGCGATCGTCCGGGATTCCCCCTACGAGACCGTGGAGGAATGGCTCTGGCGCCGGGGCCGTGACCTGGCCGCACGCTACCGAGCCGCCCTTGTGCCGACCGGGGACGGCACACCGTCACGCCCCTACCGGCATCCCTTCCGCCGGGCCGGTACCCTGCCCGTCGACCTCTCCGCGGTGGACCGTGCGATCGACCACATGAAGGGCGGAGAGCCCGTTCTCGTCGCTCTCGCGGCCGCCGCAGGGATCGCGGAGGTCACGGACGAGACGCTCGGTGACCTGGACCAGGACGAAGTGGCCGTCGTGGCCGCGGTCCAGCAGGCCATCACGCAGCTGGCCGCGGAACGGCAGCGCAGATCGGTCGAGGGAAGAGGCTTCGACAACATCGCGCGGGGCTTCTGACCGCGCCGTCCGGGCGGCCGCGCACGGCGGTGCCGGCAGCATCTTTTGCCGGGTCGCCCGGGTGATGGTGGGATGGAAGACAGTCACCGGCGCCGGACGCCGGTGACCGCGACTGCCGCCCGACGAGGTGCTCGCCACGGACCCAGCCACCCGGAAGCCAGTCCCTGATGGTGGCGTTCGCGGGCGGCCTTTCTGACGACGGAGACACCTATGCATACCTATCGTGTCGCTCAGGTGACGACTCCGAGCGGGCGTTTCGAGGTCGTCGAGCGCGAGGTGCCCCGGCCGGGACCCAGACACGTGCGCCTGGCCGTTGAGGCATGCGGCATCTGCCACAGCGATGATGCCTTCGTGACCGGCAGCATGCCCAACACGCGTTTCCCGCTGGTCCCCGGACATGAGGTCGCCGGACGCATCGAGGAACTGGGCGAGGGCGCCGAGACCTTCGGCTGGAAGGCGGGCGACCGGGTGACGGTCGGTTGGTTCGGCGGCAGCTGCTGGCACTGCCCTGCCTGCCGACGGGGTGACTTCATCGTGTGCGAGAACCTCAAGATCCCGGGCTATGCGTACGACGGGGGCTACGGCGAGAACATGATCGCGCCGGTCGATGCCCTGGCGCGGATTCCGGATGCCCTGTCGGCGGCGGACGCGGGGCCCATGGCCTGCGCGGGCGTCACGACGTACAACGGGTTGCGCCGCAGCTCCGCTCAACCGGATGACAGGGTGGCCGTGGTGGGCCTGGGCGGTCTGGGACATCTGGCCGTGCAGTTCGCCGTGGCCATGGGTTTCGAGACCGTGGCCGTCGCCCGCGGCTCGGAGAAGGCGGAGCTGGCCACGCGCCTCGGGGCGCACCACTACATCGACAGCACGGGGGCGACTCCGGTCGCGGAAGCGCTGCAAGCCCTGGGAGGCGTCAACGTGGTGCTGGCCACGGCCGGGAACTCCGAAGCCATCACGGCCACCGTCGATGGGCTGACGTCGCGGGGCGAACTCGTGGTCATCGGGGTCTCACCCGAACCTCTGGGCATCACACCGCTCCAGCTCATCCTGCCGGGCAGGGTGGTGCGCGGCCATCCGTCCGGCACCGCGCAGGATGTGCAGGACACCATGGACTTCAGCGCCCTGCACGGCATCCGCCCCATGGTGGAGACCGTGCCCCTGAGTGAGGCGGACTCCGCCTACCAGAGGATGCTCTCCGGTGCGGCCCGTTTCCGCATGGTCCTCGCCAACGGCTGACCGCCCGCGCGAGGGCGTCCGGGCCGGCACCGGTCCGGAACGGCACGGTGGGGACCGCGAGTAGTGCAGGGCTGCCATTCGCCGCGTACTCCCGCAGGCGTGGCAGCGGCCGAGCCGCGTCCCCATCCGGCGAGCTCTGGAGCATGTCCGTGGGTCGGGTCACCGCTGGGTGGGCCGTCGCGAACCGGGCCGTCATCGCGCCATCCATCAATTGCTTGACGAAGCAAGCTTGCGCATGTCATGCTGCGTTTCCTGTGATTTTCATGCTGAAGTGTCCTACTTGTTCACGTCTCCGGATGCCTGTAACGGGTTCCCGGACCAGCTCATCCTTGTGGTAGGCAACCTCTTGATCGCTTTCCTCGACGAACAGAAGTGTGGAGTCATGCCAGGCATCGCAGAGCAGTCGGACCCGGATGAGAGAGAACCGCGACCTCTCGACGCCGACGAGGAGGCCGTGGTGAGGGCACTGAGTCGTGTGATCTACGCCCTGCCTCGCGCGATTGACGCGGACATGGTGCGCGAGCAGCGCTTGTCCCTCATCGAGTACCTCGCTCTCGCGAACCTCTCAGAGGCCCCCGACCGGCAGATGCGTATGGGCGACCTCGCTGCCGCCGTCGAGATGTCGCTCAGCGGCATGACACGACTGGTCACCCGGCTGGAGAGCCAGGGACTCGTCCAGCGAGTCAAGTCCTCGCTCGATGCCCGGGGTTCGAACGCCATCCTCACCGACGAGGGCTTCGCCCGTCTCGAAGCCGCGTGGCCGTCGAACCTGGCGTCCGTGCGCCGTCACTTCCTCGACCACCTGACGGGCCTCGACCTCGGGCAGCTCGCGGCGGCCCTGCGGAACATCGCCACGTGAGAGGGGCTCGCCGGCGTTGTTCGGCGACGCGCAGGCGCTCTCCGGCGCGGGTGGAGTGAGCGCCAGGCGCGCGTGGGCAGCGTGCGTCAGCTCCGACCAGAAGAACCTCCCTCACTGCCGGCCAAGGCCCCTTTTGCCGGCTGGGCGGCGCCCGCCGTCATGGCGAGCCGTGTGCGACGAGGAGGGGAGGATGACTTCAAGGAGGAGGCTCCTCCTGCGCGACAGTCCGTACGGCCTCCATGTGCCGCTGCCCGCCACGGCCGCGCCGGACGTCTCCCTCCCCCCCCCATGGATGACGAGATGGCGCCGCGCACTTGATCGGGGTCATCTCGTCATCTCGTTCCCGCGTCGCAAAGACGGTGCCGCAGCCGATCGCGTCACCGGCTTGACGGGTGACGGGGTGGGTGCGACATTGTGATCACCGGTCCCTGTACGGCTGAACAGGCATGGCGGAAGAGGGAGACATCATGAGCACTGAAGGCGCGATGGACGCCGCGACGGCTGCTCGGCTCGAGCGATTCGGCCGGCTGCCGGAGCGCATACGCATCGAGGACATGACCGAATCGAAGGTGGCCACGCCCGACGGGACGGTGGTCGATGCCTACAACCCCGAGAGGTCCTGGAACTACTTCTCGTGCCTCGCCCTGGACATGGGCCTTTGACGGAGTCGGCCGGTCGGAGCTGAGGTACGCGACGCGTCGTGACGCGGCCCCCGGAATCACGCACGGGTCATTCCGGCCCGTCGGGAACGGAAGGCGGCCCGACGGGCCGGATCTCAGGGTGCCGCTATGCGCTGCAGCGCCTCCGCGGCCGCCGCCACGTTGCAGCCTTCCAAACGGGAGAAGATGTGACGGCGCACGCTGGCGAGGTTCGTGGGCCACGCCTGCTCCAGCATTTGCCATCCCGTATTGGTGAGCAGGGCCAGCCACGCCCTTCCGTCCTCGGGGCACTTCTGCCGGGTGACGAGTGCTTGCGACTCCAGACGGTTCACGACCCGGGTCATCCCACTCAGGGAAAGCCCGCACGCGTTGGCCAATTCGCTCATGCGCATCCGGTTGTCCGGAGCCTCGGAGAGGTGGACCAGGACCGTGTATTCGGTACCGGAAATCGGAAGTTCCTCGAGCATGTCCGCATCGACGACCCGGGGCAAGAAGGCCATCACTTTGCCGAGAGCCCGGAGGAACTTCTCCTCGTCCGGATTGAGCGGAATGATCGTCGTAGCGTCTGGCATGAGCACAGTCTAAATGGCACACCAGTCCTCGAACGACGGCCAGTTGCGCTGGTGTGAAGTGCTCGCACACAACGTTGAACAGGACACTGGCGATCAATCAATCGATCGACCGGCAAACACATGACGCGTGCGGTGTCCATTTCTGCTTCAACCGCTCGACACCCTCGGCCAGTTCCTCCTGTTGCCGTCGGTGAGCGGCGACGTGCCTGTTCGATGTACCGCGCTCGGAGCGTGGCGGTCGACTGCTGTCGGAGGTGCGCGGTGACCGTACCGTTCACAGCAAGCGTGTGCGGTAGAGACGTTCTCGTGTTTGCCAGCGGCTTCCGGCCGGACAGAGGGGCCGATGTTCCCTGGGTCGGGCGGCTACTCCGCCGTAATGATGCGCTCCACGGCGGCCGTTATGAGTTGCTCACGCTCCGACGCCGTGAAGACGTCCGGCAGGGTGAGCTGTTCGACGATCAGCCAGTTCAACGTCAGGATGAGCAGCTTGACCGCCGTGGTGTCGCCGGGGAGCCCGGAAGCCTCGTGGTAGGCGACATTGGCATCCACGTCGGCCCGGACTCGCTCTGTGAGGACCTTGCGCAGTTCGGGGCGGCGAGTGGCTTCCAGGCGGAGTTCCAGCAGTGCGAGGTAGCCGGTTCGGAAGGAAGCTACGCGGCCGACGAGTTCGCGCATCAGTTTCACGTAGGTGTCCCGGTCGCGGCCCGCCGCCTGCTGGCGGGCAATCGTGGCCTCGTCGGGCTGGAGTCGCTCGTAGACCCGGGCGCCGGCCTGAGTGAGCAGGTCGTCGCGACTGGAGAAGTAGTTGGACGCCGTACCCGTGGGAACGGCCGCCTCGGTGTCCACGGCTCGGAACGTCAGGCCGCGCGCGCCTTCCCGGGCCAGCACCTCGATCGCCGCGTCGACGAGGGCCGCGCGCCGCTGGTCGTTCCGTCTCGCCATCGACACCACTCCGAATGCAGTACTACGTTGAAACCACTTCAAGCAGAGTACTACGCGTGTGGGGCAGGGGTATTGCGCGAAAGCTTGTGTACTCCATCGGCGTCTCGCTCGACGGCCGCATCGCCGACCACGGCGGCGGGTTCGACCTCTTTTCCGGGGGCGGAATGCGACGCCTGGCTCTCGGGTTCTTCTTGATCATGCGATGTGCCGCCCGCCCTGTGCGGTGCGCACATCTTGGTGACGTACCTATGGGAGAACCGTTGAAGCGCTCGGACGGCACATACCCCCGGCCACGTCTCCGTCGTGTCCGCCTGCCCGGAACGGTCCGGTCCCTTTGCTCAGCTCCTCGGGTCTCGCTGACCCGAAGAAGTGAGCCGGCCTGCGCGGACCCGGAGTCGGCGGGGCGGCCGCGGTCGGACAGTTGATCACGGTACCGGCGGCACGGTTCCGCAGTGTCCGGGCTGCCCGGTCTCAGCGGTGACCCGACCCGCTGCAGAGGCGTCCCGACTCAGGCGGCTTCGGCGACCCGGGTGTCGTGGGCGCGCAGCAGGGCGAGGCAGTTGGACCACAGAGTGCTCAACTGCGAGGTGCTGTTGTAGAGCTTGGCGAAGAGGACCTGGCCTTCGAGCTGTGCGACGACGGACCGAGCGGCTTCGCGTGGGTCGGCCACCGAGATCTCGCCGCGCCCAAGGGCCTCGGTGACGGTCGCCTCGACCATGTCCACCTGCGCCTCGAAGATCTGCTGGAGGCGTTCACGTACGGCGTCCGTCTGATTGCTCATCTCCAGAGAGAGATTGCCGAACATGCACCCGGAGACCACTCCGCAGCTGTCCTGGCCGGCCCGCTGGCGGTTCTCGGTGGCTTCGAAGAGCTGCCTCAACCGCTCCAGGGGCTGGGCGTCGCCGTTCAGAACGCCTTCCCAGTCCCGCTTCTCGGCGGCCCACTGCTCGTCGATGACGGCGAGGGCAAGGGCTTCCTTGGACTCGAAGAAGTAGTAGAAGCTGCCCTTGGGTACCTCGGCCGTCTTGCAGATCTCAGCCACACCCAGCGCCGAGTATCCCCGCTGCTCGAGCAGTGTCCGAGCAGCGGTGAGAATCCTGTTCCTGGCATCGCTCGTGCGCCCCATAAGGGGGAGTATACGACCGATCGGCTACTATGCCGGGCGCTTCGATGAACGGTCCCGGATGCCCTCGCGACCTCGACAAGGACCGGTCCCGCGCCCCCGCACGACCTCGCCACCCGTGCCTTGTGCGCCGTACGGCTCGCGCTCCTTGCGCGGTCAGGAGCGCCCTGCGCGGTCACCCGCGACGAAGTGCTACTCCGGGGAGGGGGATCCCAATGCGCGGGATCGTCCACCGACTGCCGGGAAGCCGGGTCGGCCGGGCAAGCGGACACGCCAGGCTTTCGATGCGCATGCGGCCGTCGGGCCGGGCGTCCGCGGCAGGGGAGACGCGCCGAGCGCGTCCGGGAGCCGGGGCCCACGGCCCTTGGTCGTTCCGGGGGACCTGACCGGCGTGTAGTCGTACTGGCTGCGCCCTGATCCGTACGGTTCGGGCCTATGGACTTCCACGGTCGGTTGCGCGGCGTGATCGATCCGGCGGACGCCAGGCCGCGGCCGGTGCCCTCCGATGCCGGGACTGCCGCGCTGTGGGCGGCCGCCTCGGCAGGCGGGTCGTCGTGACGGGATCGCGCGGCGTGGGCTGCGGAGCCCCCGGGTCGGCGCCCGGCCCCTCGTGCCGTGCCGCCGGTGAGTGTCCGTGCGCAGTGATCGCCCCGTGCCGCACGCGGCCGTCTCCCCTTGCATCCGCCCTATCGGGCACCGCTGTAGAGGAAGCATCGTGCTGAACGCGTTGAGCCCTGTGTTCAAGACCCCCGACTTGCGCAAGAAACTGATCTTCACCCTCGGCATCATCGTGCTGTATCGACTCGGATCACATGTGCCGATTCCAGGCGTGGACTACCGGACGGTTCAGAGGTGCGTGGATTCCGTGTCGAAGGGGGAGGGAATCCTCGGATTGGTCGACCTCTTCAGTGGCGGGGCCCTTCTGCAGATCACGGTATTCGCGCTGGGCATCCTTCCGTACATCACGGCCAGCATCATTCTTCAGCTGCTCACCGTGGTGATTCCGAGGCTGGACACGCTGAAGAAGGAAGGGCCGTCCGGGCAGGCGAAGATCACACAGTACAGTCGCTATCTCACGGTGGGGCTCGCCGTCCTGCAGGGGACCGGACTCGTCGCGACGGCGCGCAACGGCGCGCTGTTCCCCAGTTGCCCGGAAGCCTCGAACATCGTGCCCGACCAGTCCGTCTTCATGACCGTGGTCATGGTCATCACGATCACGTCCGGTACGGCATGTGTCATGTGGTTCGGGGAGCTGATCACCGAGCGCGGCGTCGGCAACGGAATGTCCATGCTCATCTTCATCTCCATCGCCTCCACGCTTCCGGCGGCCATTTGGGCGGTGAAACAGGAAAGCACGATCGCCGATGGATGGCTGGCTTTTGCAGTTGTTCTGCTGGTCGGGTTCGCCATGGTGGGCCTGGTCGTCTTCGTGGAGCAGGCACAGCGCCGTATTCCCGTCCAGTACGCGAAGCGGATGATCGGCCGAAAATCCTACGGGGGTACGGCCACATACATTCCACTGAAGGTCAATCAGGCCGGTGTGGTCCCGGTCATCTTCGCTTCGTCCCTTCTCTACATTCCGGCCCTCATCGCACAGTTCGCCGGATCGGGCTCGGGTTGGTCGGCGTGGGTCATGAACAACTTCACCAAGGGGAATCATCCCTTTTACGTGGTGGCCTACTTCCTCCTGATCGTCTTCTTCTCCTTCTTCTACGTGGCGATCACGTTCAACCCGGACGAGATCGCGAGCAACATCAAGCAGGCCGGAGGGTTCGTACCGGGAATCCGGGCCGGCCAGGCCACCGCGGAGTACCTGAGGTACGTCCTGAACCGGCTCACGTGGCCCGGATCGATCTACCTGGGGCTGATCGCGCTCGTCCCTACGGTGGCGCTCGGCAATTTCGGCAGCTCCAACCAGCTCACGGGCACCAGCATCCTGATCATCGTGAGCGTGGGGCTGGAGACCGTGAAGCAGATCAGCAGTCAGGTCGAGCAGCACCGCTACGAAGGCTTCCTGCGCTGAACGCGCCGGCTGTGTGGGCAGCCTTGCGGCAGGGGGCCTCGGCGGGGCGCGCCCTGCTCGGTCCGGCCTCTCCGACGGATCCCGGCCGTCCCGGTCCGGCCGGGAGGGGGTACCGCGTCAACGGGCGATGCCGCCCACGGCGGCGGGCGCTGCGCCACCCGTCGGGCGACCCGCCCGAGGGGCATGCCGGTCGGGCGGATCGACCGACGGGTGGCCCGGAGCGGGACTGCGGCAGCGGGGCGAGGTATGACCGCGACCGAAAGGCTGCGCACTCCCCGGCCCTGGTACGGCCGTGTCTCACGGCGTCTCACCCCACACGGCAGGGGGCGTACGGCGAGACGGCCCTCCCGGCCCCCGACGTGAGGGGCTACGAGACCCGTTGGTCTGCGCGTTCGCACGCGCAGACAACGCGGGGGCCGGCTACGCGGCGCGCAGCGGCGCGAGCGCCTGACTCCAGGCCACGACCTGGTCCAGGGTCGCGTTCAGAGCGTCGACCTGGAACTCGCCGGGCTTGAGGACGCTGAAGTTCTCGAAGTCGTGGAACAGCGACAGCCCGACCTGGGCGCGGACGTCGGCCATCTGCAGCTCACCGGCGATCAGACGGAGATGCTCGACAGCGCGGGCGCCACCCATGGCGCCGTAGCTGACGAACCCGGCCGCCTTGTTGTTCCACTCGGCGTAGAGGTAGTCGATCGCGTTCTTCAGAACGCCGGACGTCGAGTGGTTGTACTCCGGCGTCACGAAGACGAAGCCGTCGAAGCCGGCGATCTTGCGGGCCCACTCCTGGGTGTGCGGCTGGGAGTACTGACCCATCGAGGGCGGAAGCTGCTCGTCCAGGTGGGGAAGCTTGTAGTCGAGGAGGTCGACCAGCTCGAATTCCGCGTCGCTGCGCTTCGACGCGATGTCGAGCACCCAGCGCGCCACGGCCTCGCCGTTGCGGCCGGGGCGGGTGCTGCCGAGGATGATTCCGATCTTGGGCATGCTGAACCTTTCGGGAAGGCCATCTCGGGAACAGATCCGAGATGTAGTTGCTGAGGCAAGTAAACATTCGAAAGATTGCTTCGTCAAGCAAATCCGGAGGTGACGCCCGTCGAACCCGTCAAGGCGTGCCCGTCGTGTCCGCCTGTCCTCCAGGGGCCTTGCGGGCAACTCTCAGGTCATGGAGCCCTCGAGCAGAGAAGACAGACCTGTCTGCTCTGAGTGTCTGCGCGACAGTCACCGTTCCGCGATCTGCGCCGCGGGCGCCGGCTCGGGGGCGAGTTCCGACCGGGCCGGGAAGTCGCTGGACCGCACGACTGCCGTGTGCTCGACGCGGTGACCGCTGCGCAGCAGCCCGGCCAGTGCCACCAGGGCCAGCAGGATGACCGCCCCGCCGTACTCGCGGGCGGTCGGCACCAGGCCGCCGCCGTGCACCACCAGGAACCCGCCGATCACGGCCGGGACGCCGAGGCCCACGTAGCAGACGACGTACAGAAGCGACAGCACGCCCGCCCGCTCGTGCGGCTCGACCAGCGGGACGACCAGTCGGATGCCTCCCTGGAAGCCGGCGCCGAACCCGAAGCCCGAGATCGCCGCACCCACGAAGAACGTGGTCACGGCGAGGGATCCGCCGTTCGAGGTCAAGGACGCCAGCGTGATCAGGACGCCGACGATCAGCGACCCGATGCCGGTGAACATGACCCTGCGCGTCGCCGTCCCGCGCAGCAGCAGCACGGCAAGCCCGGCGGAGGTCGCGAGGACGAAGAGGGGCAGGCCGCCCCACACCACGGAGTCGGAGCGGACCAGCGTCCGGATGATGGCGGGACCCAGCGCGGCGTACAGGCCGGTCAGCGCCCAGACGGCGAACATCACCGGCGCGGCGATGGCCACCGCCGGCCGGGCCGTCCTGGGCAGCTTGAACTCGGGAGCCATGCTGGCCAGCGCACCGCGTTCGCGGGAGACGGTCTCGCCTATCGCGAGCACCGCCAGCGCCTGCAGCGCGAACACGCCCAGCAGCGCCAGGTAGACCAGGCGGGTCGGGGCCGGGAGGTACTGCACCAGCACACCGGAGACCATGGCGCCGCCCGCGGTGCCGAGGGTGGGCGCGAGGGAGTTCATGAAGCCGCCCCGGCGCGCGTCGATGTCGAGCATGCCGGCGCCGAGAGCACCGACCGCGGCGCCGGTGCTGATCCCTTGCAGGACGCGCCCGGCGAGCAACGAGTTCACCCCGCCGGCCTCGGCGAACACCACCATCGCCAGTGCCTGGCCGAGCAGGGCGACCAGCAGCACAGGCCGTCGGCCCACATGGTCGGAGATCTTCCCGAAGACCAGGAGCGAGAGGAGTACGGCCAGTGCGTAGATGCCGAAGACGACGGTGACGGTGATGGGGGAGAACCCCCAGTGCTGCTGGTAGATGGCGTACAGCGGGGTCGGCGCGCTCGACGCCGCGAGTAGGGAGATCAGGATCGAGGCCAGCACGCCGATGGAGGCGGTGGGTCCGAGCCGCCCCCGGCGCGGGGCCGCGTGGGCGGGTGCCCGCCTCTTGGACGTGCTCAGCGAGACGGACCGGGGTGTGCGGGATGCGGAGCGCATGCGGTACTTCCCGTTCGGCGGATTGGGAACCCCATACTAGACAGATCTGTCTGTTCGTAGCGGCTTGCGGCCCCGTGAGACATCTCGCAGCGGATTCGGCGGCCGCCGGGAATGAGGCGGCCTCACCCGCCGACGCACCTCACGGCCCCTCCAACGACCGTTCGGCCACCGCCTCTTACTCCGGCAACCCGGACGCGGTGATCCTGGTTGGAACAGACCTGAGCGATGAGCAGACGTAACAACTGGCCCGCTGGACGAATCTGTCCGACACCACGTTCGTCCTGGCGACCACCGTCCCGGAGGCGGGCTACCGGCTGCGGATCTTCACACCCGAGGGTGAGCGGCCCTTCGCCGGGCACCCCACCCTCGGCTCCGCCCCGCAGCACGCCGACCATGAGCGAAGGTGGAGGTCCTGGCGGGCGTGGTCTCGACGTTCCCGCCTCCCTCGTGCCAGGCTGCCGACGTGGCCGGACAGTCATGGTCTGTATGGCGTCGGTGGCCCGGAGGCCGGGCGGAGAGGGAATGGGTTCATGACGAGCGCGGTGCAGAGCTACGGTCTGATCTGGACCGACCCCGACGGTGCGTCGCAGGCGTCGGCAAAATTGTTCGAGAAGACGGCCGCCCTCCAGCGCCGGCGTGCACTCAAGGCCTCAGGCTGTACGCACGTAAAGGTGGTGAAGGTCCGCCCCGGCGAGATCCCACGGCTTCACACCTGAGCCGCGCTGGGCATCACCCTCGGGCCGCCCGGTGGACCTGTCTCTGATCACACGTGTGCAGCCAGGAGTACGGCGAGGTGACGTCGCACGGGGCGGTGTCACGGCGACCCCCGCCTGGTTGATGGGGCGAGGCGGTCGACCACGGCTGAACCGGCCGGAGCTACAGGGGCTGTGCCGCCCGGGCCACCGCGACAGCGTGCGCGGCGGCCCCGACGGCGCGGGCAGCGGACCGTACCGCCGGGGAAAGTGCTCGGCTGCCCCGCCGGCCGCGTCCGGGTGCGGCGAGCGGCATCGCCTCGCAGCTCAGTCCAGCAGTGCGGTCGCCTCCACCTCGACGAGAACGTCCGGCTCGAAGAGATGCTCCACCCCGATGAGTGAGGCTGGCGGCAGGGGAAGCGGGAGCCCGATCTCGTCGGCGACGGCCTCCACACCGCCCATGAAGTCACCGATCTTCTCCGGGCTCCATCGGGTCACGTAGAACGTCAGGCGCACCACGTCCGTGAAGGTCGCACCCGCGCCCGACAGCCCGACGGCCGTATTGCGCAACGCCTGGGCGACCTGCCCGGCCAGGTCGCCGGGCGCGACGGCGGTCCCGTCGGCCTGGCGCGCGATCTGTCCGCTGACGTGGACGTGTTTCGTCCCGGTGCCCACGGCGACGTGATGGTAGGGGACGGGCTGCAGCATGCCCTCCGGCGTGACGTACTGAACAGTCATGGCGTCTTCTCCTCTCAGGAAGTATCCGTAAGCTACCTAGTGGCAGAAGGACACTTCAACGAGACCAGGTTTCGCCTTGGACACCGACGACGAACTCCGCATCGACGCCCCGCACCGCGAACTGCTGGACCAGGTCCTCGACAAGTGGTCGCTCGGCGTCCTCAACGAACTCTGCGAACGCCCGTGCCGCTTCAACGAACTGCGCCGGGCCATCCCCCAGGTCACGCAGAAGTCCCTGACCGCGACACTCCGGCGGCTGGAACGCAACGGTGTGGTCGAGCGCGAGGTCGTCTCCACGCGCCCCGTCGCGGTCGAGTACCGCATCACGCCCCTCGGCAAGACGCTCCGGCACCCCGTCGAGGTACTGCTGGCGTGGGCCGCGCAGAACATGCCGGCCATCGAACGCGCACGCGAGGTTTTCGACGGGCGGGAAGAAGCGCGGCTCTGAGAGAACGGCCCGCCGGTGCATCCCTCCGCTCCGCGGTCAGCGGGTCGTCCCTGTCACCGGCCGGGCGGCCGCCCCCGTGAGGGCGATGGTGAACGGATGAGCGGGGGTCGCCAGAACCTGACGCGTCGGACCCTCCTCGACGAGTTCCCCGCCGTCCAGGACGGCGACGCGATGGGCCAGCGCGGCTGTGCTCAGGTCGTGGGTGATCAGGACCAGGGACAGGTCGCCGCGGTCTTCGACCAGTCCGGTGAGGACGTCGAGGATGCCCCGACGGGTGAGCGCGTCCAGGCCCGAGGTGATCTCGTCGCACACCAGGACGCGGGGACGCGCGAGCAGGGCACGGGCCAGGGCGGCACGCTGGAGCTCGCCGCCGGACAGCCTGCCCGGACGCCGGTGGGCCGGGTCCTCCGGAAGACCGAGGCCGGCCAGAGTGGTCAGAGCCTCCCGCATCGCCGTGTCCTCGTCGGCGCCCCGGAGGCGTACGGCGGTCCGGGCGACCTGCTGGACGACGGGGCGGTGCTCGTCGAAGGCGGCGCGCGGGTCCTGGAAGACGTACTGCACCGCTGCCAACTGAGCCCGGCTGCGGTCGCGCAGACTCCGTGCCAGCGGATGGTCACCGAGGAGGATCTCGCCGTCGTGGTCCCGGTGGAGGCCGGCGACGCAGCGGGCCAGGGTGGTCTTGCCGCTGCCGGACCGGCCGGCCACGGCGAGCGACCGGCCCGGGTACAGGGTGAGTTCGGGGACGCGTAACACCACCGCGGCGCCGCGTGCGCCGTCGCGGTACCGGGCCGTGAGGCCGCGCACCCGGAGGACGGGTGGCGGCTCGCCGCCGCCGGTCGGTACGCCGGGCGGCGATGCGCGCGACCTCGGTGACTCACGCCTGGAGACCTGGCACCGGGCGTCCGTCGACTCAGCGTGCCCGTGCAGCAGTTCACGGGTCCATGGGTCCCGCGGGGAGGTCCGGACCTGCCCGGCCGGGCCGGATTCGACGACCCGGCCGGCCCGTAGCACCACCACCTCGTCGGCGAGGGCGTGCACCATGTCCAGGTCGTGGCTGAGCAGCAGCACCGCGATACCGCGGGCCGCGACGGCCCGGAACCGTTCGACGACACGGCTCTTGGTCAGGGCGTCCTGGCCCGTGGTGGGCTCGTCGGCCACGACGACCCGCGCCCCGAGCAGCAACGCCTGGGCGAGGACGACGCGTTGCTGCTGGCCGCCGGAGAGCTGGTGGGGATAGCGCCGCAGCAGGGCTTCGGCGTCCGGGAGCTGGGCCTCGGTCAGGGCACGCAGGACGCGGTCGCGGGCCGCCGCCCGGCGCTGCCGTAGTGGAAGCCGGCGTACCTGCGTGCCGGCGATGTCGGTCAGCAGCGCGGAGATGGGACGGGCGGGGTTGAGGACCGCAGCGGGATGCTGGGGGACGTAGCCGACCGGGCCCCCGTCCGCCACCCGTACCTCACCGGTGACGCGGGCACCCTCCGGGTACTCGCCCAGCAGGGCGAGGCCGGTGGTGGTCTTGCCGCTGCCCGACGCGCCGATCAACGCGGTGACCCTGCCGGGCCGGACCCGCAGGCTCACCCCGTCGACGATCGCCCGACCCTCCACGACGACGCGCAGATCGCGGATCTCGGCGACGGGATCCACCGCCGTGTCCCGGCCGTTCACGGACGTCCTTCCTTCCTCGGCCGCCGTCCGCCCTCGTCCAGCGCGGCGTCGAAGAGCAGGTTCGTCCCCGTCGTCAGCGTGACGATCAGCAGGGCGGGGACGACCACGGCCCATGGCTGCACGAACAGCCCCGTCCGGTTGCGGTCCACCATGACCGCCCAGTCGGCGGCGTCGGGCGCCACGCCGACCCCGAGGAACGCGGCCGTGGCGACCAGGTAGAGCACGCCGGTGAGCCGGGTGCCGGCGTCGGCGGCCAGGGGACGCAGCATGGCGCGGCCGACATAGCCGACGGCCGTCCGCCACCACGTCTCGCCCTGCATACGCAGTGCCTCGACCGCCGGCCGGGCGGCGGCCTCCGCGGCGGCGGCGCGCACCAGCCGGGCCGCGTCGGGCACGTTGGCCAGCGCGACCAGCAGGGCGAGACCCACGGCGCCCGGCGAGAACACGGTGGCCGCCAGCAGGACCAGCAGCAGGGACGGCACGGCGAGCAGCACGTCCAGGGGGCGCAGCAGCAGTTCCTCCAGCCAGCGGTGCCGGGTGAGCGCGCCGCACAGACCGACCGGGAGGGCGACCAGGTACGTCAGGACGGTCGCGGCGAGCGCGGTCAGCAGCACCGGCCGCCCGCCGTGCAGCACCTGCCGCCAGACGTCCCGGCCCACGAAGTCGGTGCCGAGCCAGTGGCCCTCACCCAGCGTGAAGGACGCTGCCCGCGGACCCGGATCACCCGCGAACACCGGGCCGAGCAGCGCGAGGACGAGCGGTACGGCGACAACGGCGAGGCCGAGGGTGAAGCGGCCCGCACATGCCGGGGTCCTTCCTCGTACGGCGGCGGAGACAGGGGGACACGGCGGCGCGGGCAGCGATCCCAGGCGGCGTAGCCGCAGGACGCCGAGCGTTGAGGCGAGCCCGGTCAGCACGCAGCACGCCCACGGCAGCCACGCGGCGTCGCCGTGCCTCCCGGTGTCCATGGCCCAGCCGACGACCGCGTTGCCGATCGCGGCGGCGACACCGGAGACGACGTAGAAGAGGCCGAAGTGGGTGCCGGTCAGCCCGGGGCGGCCGAAGGCGGGGACCATGTCCATCACGAACGGCTGGGCGACCATCACCCCGAGGTACAGCAGCAGGGCACCCGCCAGCACGGGCAGTACCCGCAGCACCGGGTCGTCCGGGCCACCGGACGCCGTGGCGACCGGGACGGGCAGGAACGCCGACGCCATGAGGCACAGCCCCGTCGCGACCCAGCGGGCCCGGTCCCCGTGCCGCTTGAGCGCACGGGTCAGGCGCAGCTGGAGCAGGAGGCTCGCGAGGGCGCCGACGACGAAGACCAGGCCGGCGGCGCCGTCCCAGCCGGTGGCCCGCCGTGCCTCGTCGGGCAGCAGCAGGTACAGCTGGCTCTCCAGGGTGAACAGGCCGGACATGGCGAGCGCGAAGGCCAGGAAGGCGCGGTTGCCCAGCACCTCCCGCCAGTCGGCGAGCACACCGCCCCCGCTCGGCTCGACCGGCCGGGCGGGCAGCAGCAGGGCCTGTGCGACCGTCAGGACCGCGAAGATCCCGGCGGCCGTCAGCGCCGAGGTGCGGAAGTCGATCAGCAGCAGCGCGCTGCCCAGCGGCGGGCCGATCAGCGCGCCCGTGGTGGCGAAGACGTTGAACAGGGCGAACGCCTCGGCCCTGCGTCCCTCGGCCTCCTGCGCGACATAGGACGGCGGGGTTGAACAGCGCGCCCGCGAACCCGCTGAGGACGGACGCCGCGAGCAGGACGGCCAGGTGGTCGCCGAGCCCGAACAGCGCGAACCCGGCGGTGCGCAGCGCGCACCCGGCGATGATGACGCCTCGCGCGCCCAGCCGGTCGGAGGCGGAGCCGCCGATGACGAACAGACCCTGCTGGCTGAGGTTCCTGACCCCGAGGACCATGCCGACGACGGCGGCCGACAGGCCCAGGTTCTCGGTGAGGTGGGTGGCGAGGTAGGGGATGAGGAGGTAGAAGCCGGTGTTGACGCCGAGCTGGTTGACCAGCAGGAGCCGAACGGCGGGCGGCAGGCGCCGTATCTCGTGCCAGGTCTTCACGGCGACCCGTCCCGCGGTGCGACGCCCAGCCCCGGCGATCCGCTCGCCCGAACCAGGCCGTCCTCACCGCCGATGCCGGTCCACGGGTCGTGCGCGAGCAGCAGGTGCCCGTCCAGATCGGCCCAGCGGGCCCGGTCGGCGAGGTGCACGGCGGGTGCGATCCCCAGCGTGCTGGCGGCCAGGCAGCCCAGCATCAGCCCGGTGCCGCTGCCGTCGATCAACTCGGCGATGCACAGGGCCGCGTGCACCCCGCCGCACTTGGCGAGCTTGACGTTGACACCGTGGACGCGCCCGGCCAGGCGGCGCACGTCTTCCAGGTCGACGGCGTCCTCGTCGGCGATGACGGGCAGCGGTGACCGCTCGGCCAGAGCGGCCAGCCCCTCCGGGTCGCCGGGGACGATAGGCTGTTCGACGGCCTCGACGCCGAGTGCGGCGAAGCGGGGCAGCAAGGCCCGCGCCCGCCCGGCGGTCCAGGCGCCGTTGGGGTCGAGGAGCAGCCGCGCGTGGGGCGCGGCGTCCCGGACGGCCCGTACGCGCTCGATGTCCTCTTCCGGATCGGCCGCCCCCGCCTTCACCTTGAACACCTGGAAGCCGCTCGCCGCGAGGGCGCGGGCCTGCGCAGCGGCACGCGACGGCGACGTGATGCCGATGGTGCGTGCGGTGGCCGCGACCGGGGTGTCCTCGGTGCCCAGGAGCCGGTGGACGGGGCTGCCCGCGCGCTTGCCGACCAGGTCCCAAAGGGCCGCCTCGACGGCGGCGGTCACGGCCGGGGGAGTACCGTCGGCGGCCAACTCCCCCGTACGCACGGCCTCCAGTGCGGTCTCGGGGTCGGGGAAGCGGTCCAGGTCCGCGCCGACGGCGGTGAAGTGCCGCGCGAGTCCCACCGCGTCTAGCCGGTAGTAGACGCTGCTGACGGCCTCGCCGTGACCGGTCACGCCCTCGTGCTCGAGGCTCAGCCGGACGGCGTCACGGGCGGTCATGGTCGAGCGGGAGATGCGCAACGGCTCGGCGAGCTCCAGGCGTACGGTGCACAGGCGGGCCCTCATCCGTCCTCCTCGGGGCGTGAGCGGATCGGTGACGCGGGCACGCGGGCCGGCCCTCATCCGTCCTCCTCACGCGTCGCCAGCGGGTCGGTGACGCGGGTGCACCGCGCCCAGCCGGTGGCCTCGGCCGCGTACGGGTGCGGGATCTCCACGGGACGGGTGGCCGCGGCGGCGGGATCGACGCCGTGGGCGGTGGTGAAGTCGTCGTCGTAGACAGTGGAGAGGTAGCGGTGCGGTCCGTCGGGAAAGACGGTGGCGACGACCGCACCCGGGTGGACCCGGGCCGCCCAGGCGGCGACGCGGGCGACGGCGCCGGTGCTCCAGCCACCGCTGACGAAACTGTCTCGGGCGAGCCCCCGGCAGCTGTCCACGGCCTCGGCCGGTCCGACCCAGTGCACCTCGTCGAACGCGTGGTAGGCGACGTTGCGCGGATGGATGCTGCTGCCCAGGCCGCGCATCAGGCGGGGACGGGCGGGCTGGCCGAAGATGGTGGAGCCGGTCGAGTCGACACCGATCAGCCGCAGTGCCGGCCAGTGCCGCCGCAGAGGGCCGATCACACCGGCGCTGTGCCCACCGGTGCCCACGCTGCACACCAGTACGTCCACACGGTCGAGCTGGGCGGCGAGTTCGGCGGCCAGCGAGGCGTAACCGGCCGTGTTGTCGGGGTTGTTGTACTGGTCGGGCCAGTAGGCGTCGGGCAGCACGGCGAGCAGGGCGCGCAGCCGCGCGATGCGTGCGGCCTGCCAGCCGCCCCGGGTCGCGGGCCGGTCCACGATCTCCAGTCGTACCCCGTACGAGCGCAGCAACTGCTTCAACGAAGGCTCCAGTTCGCTGTCGCCGACCAGGACGACGGGATGTCCGAGGGCCTGTCCGGCGAAGGCGAGCCCGATGCCGAGGGTTCCGGAGGTGGACTCCACCACGGGGGCGCCGGGGCGCAGTTCACCGCGCTCCCGCGCACCCATCAGCATCGACACCGCGGCCCGCGCCTTCATGCCGCCCGCGGCGAGCCCTTCGAGCTTGGCCCAGAAACCGGGGTGGGGACCGGGCAGGTCGGCGGTGACGCGGAGGACCGGGGTGCGGCCGAGCAGGGTGAGCAGTTCCGGGCGGGCGGTGGTCCGCAGGGCGGTGGTCACGGGGCGCCTCCCGGACATGCGGCGCGGTAGCGGTGGACGGTGCCGGGGCCGCCGTCCAGCCAGAAGAAGGGGTACGGCTCCGCACACACCGCGCTCACCCCGTGCCCCAGCAGCCGGGGGAGTACGGCGCTGCCGGTCTGGGCGAACATCACCAACTGCTTGTCGTGCCGCAGCGCGTGCTCCCGCAGCGCTTCGAAGGTCCCGTTGCCCAGAGTCATCCCGGACACGAGCAGGGCGTCGCAGCGGCCGGCCGAGCCGAGCGCATCGGTGACGACCGGCTCGCCCCACTCGGTGACCCCGCCCTTCAGGTCGCAGGGGATGTAGCGCAACCCTCGTGAACGCAGCGCTTCCAGCAGGGAGTTGACCACGCCGACCACGAGCACGGTCGACCCGGGCGGCAGCACGAGCAGCCCGGCGACCGCGCCGGCCCGGACCCGCGACTTCTCCAGTGACGTCCCGGCCGGCAGGACCACGGGCCCCGCTCCGTTCTCCGGGGTGTGCGGGGAGACGTGCATCAGGTAGGCGTCGAGCGCGGCGACCCGCACCGGTTGCATCGGATGCCCGAGGAGCCGGGCCACATCGGCGCCGGCGCAGTCCGACACCGCGCCGTCGGGCAGCGCACCGGGCTCGACCGCACAGCTGCCGACGGCTTCGGCCAGCCGCAGGCTGAGCACCTCGTTGCGGTATCCGGTGCCGCGCCCCTCGTGCCGTACGGCCTGCCGGGTGGTGAAGGCCACGGAGATCAGCAGCCCGGCCGGATCCGGGCCGAGTTCTCCGGCACGGGCGATGGAGAGCAGTTCCTCGAACGCCGTCGCGCTGCCGGCGAACGGGGCGGCGGAGACCGGACCGGCGGGGGCTGGGGTGGCAGAGGCCGTGCCGGCGGGCCTCATCGGATCACCATCCCGGACCGCACCTCGCCGAGGAGCGACTCGACGCGGGCGCGGGCGCCGGCGCCCGACGGGTCGCCCGCCATGACATGCCCCAGATACTCGTTGTTGCTGCCCGCCGCCTTCACCTGCCGTCCCGGTCTGGCGAGTTCCACCTCGAGCACGTCCGGCGCCGTCCGCACCCGACCGCCGTCCAGCGCGTCGAGGGTGCCCGTGGCCTCCGGTACGAGGAAGCCGATGGCGGCGCTGCGCAGGCCGGTGTCCGTGCGCCGCAGGTCGGGGGAGTGGCCCAGGCTGACGTCCACGAAGGCGGCGGCCAGGTCGATGCCGGTGACATGCCGTAGCAACTCGGTGATGCGGTTCCCGGCGGGCCGCGGATTGACCTCGACCACGCGCGGCCCGGCCGAGGTCAGCTTGATCTCGGTGTGCGCCACCACGCCGTCCGTCAGCCCGAGCGCCTCGAGCGCGCGGAGCGCGGTCCGCTCGACGGCCTCGACGTCCGCGGCGGACAGGGCGGCGGGGAACATGTGACCGGTCTCGATGAACGCCGGCTCCCCACCGACGCTTTTGTCCGTCACGCCGACGACGTGCACCGCGCCCGCGTGCGAGACCGACTCGACGCTCACCTCCGGGCCGTCCAGGAGTTCTTCGAGCAGCACGGCGGGCGCCCGCCGCTGTCCGCGCGTGTTGACCGGGAAGTCGGCCAGCGCCTTGACGGCGGTGGCGAGCTGCTCCTCGTCGTCCACGCGCCGCACGAGCATGCCGGCGCACAGGTCCACGGGCTTGACCACCAGCGGATAGCCGATGTCCCGCGCGGAACGGGCGAGTTCGGCCCACTCCTCATGCACCGCGAACCGCGGCCCGGGCACCCCGGCCTGAGCCAGCACCCGGCGGGTGGCGTCCTTGCGGCAGGCGTCCTCGACCGCGTCGGGAGCCGGTCCGGGCAGCCCGAGCCGGGCGGCCGTGCGCGCCACCACCGGCAGGTAGTAGTCACACGACGTGAGCACCCCGTCGAACCCCAACACGCCGTGCAGCCGCTCCACTTCGGGCAGCAGGGTCTCCGTGTCGTTGGTGTCCGCGGTGATCACGTTGCGCGCCCCGAGCAGCGGGTGCGCGGCGCCCTCGGGCGCGGCGCGCAGGTAGTGGTGCAGGTCGCGGGTGAGGAAGGTGAACTCGTGGCCACCCTCCCGGATCGCCCGTGGCAACAGCCTGCTCATCGATCCGACCCAGCTCTCGACCACCAGCAGATGGGCCACGGCTCCCCTTTTCGTGTCGTCGCGAAGGACGCGGCCCTGGAACCAGGACCGCGACGTCGTCGACACGATATCGGTAATCATTTTCATTGTTGGGTAGCGTGAGGGCCCCGATGAGGAAGGATCTTCCCGATGACCCGCACCACACCCGCCGGCTACACCGTGCGTCCCGCGACCCGCGAGGACGTCGACGGTGCCCGCGCCGTCATGCTCGACACCTTCTACGAGGAGTTCGGGTACGGCTACGTGCCCCGCTGGCACCGGGACGTCATGGACATCGAGGGGACGTACCTCGACGACCCCCGCCACGTCCTGCTGGTGGCCCTCCACGGCGGCGAGGTGGTCGCCACCACCGGCGTGCACTCGACGGGCCCGGCCCATCCGCCGCATCCCCGCCGGCTGGCCGAACGCTATCCGTCCGGCACCACCGCCCAGTTGGTCCGCGTCTACGTCCGGCCGGAGCACCGGCGCCGGTGCTTGGCGCGCACGCTGGTCGAGAGGGCCCGCGACTTCGTGGCCGGCACTCCGGGCTACGACCGCCTCTACCTCCACACCAACACGCGGGTGGCGGGTGCGGAGGCCTTCTGGCGCGGCGTCGCCAAGGAGGTCTTCGACGCCCGCACCACGGGGGAGCACGGCCCGGGTGTCGCCACCGTCCACTTCGAGATCCCGCTCTGAGACATCGGCAGCTCCGCCGCGTGCACCGTGCAGAGCCCGGTCGGCGACGGGATCTTCTACCTCGTCGTCACGACCGTGAACGGCTACCCCACGAGCGGCTGGCTCCAGGCCGAGGTGATTTCGTCCACGGCGGACGTCCCGGCGTGCCTTCCGGCTTGACGCAGCTCACCGTCGTAGGTGACGGCCCCGCGCGGTGATCACGCGGTGATGTACCTCGCGCGGGCCGTCAGGCGGTGAAGCCGCCGTCGACATGGATCGAGGCTCCGCCGGCGCTCCCTCGACGGGCAGGTGCTGCCGGCCGAAGTCCCCGGCGCGGACGCCCGCGTGCACAACGGCCGCATGGACCTCCTCGCCACGAACCGGCTGGCCCGCGCTACTACGCCGGCGTCCACGCCCGGGGCGGGAACCGGGCGCACGTGGCTGCCCTTCCGCCTTGGCAGCCGTGTTGCAACTGTCGCCAATGGTGCTTCCATGGAAAGAGGAATATGCCCACGGGCACAGGAAGTCCCGCGCCGACGACAGGCCACGTCGCGTAGGCCTCGTCCGGCGCGAGGGTGGAGGGAACAGGACCTCATGACCAAGGTCGTTCGCCATCCTGAAGGCAAGGAACGCCCGCGAGACGCCCCCTGGTACACGCTGTATCCGCGGCGGTGGGCGATGTCGGTGTTTGCGGCACTCGGTAGGCGCTGGCGTACGTTCAGAACCGGCCGAGAGGCCCGCAGAAGTATCGTGCCCAATCTGAGCTGGCGAAGGTATTTTCGGCTCAACTTTGCCCGGTGCATGCGGGTGTACGCCTATCTTTGCGCGGCCTTGCTTTTTGCCTGGCTGGTCCTGGGCATCTACTATTCGCATCCGCCTCCCGGACAGCAGTCGTGGTTCCAAGCCATGCAGTCAACCGCTTGGTTTGTCACGGTCAGTCGCTTTCTGGGGCCGGTCCTGGTGGCCGGGTTCGTGACAAGCCTCTTCCTGCTCTACTGGTACCACAGGACCAAGAAACCGATCGTCGACAAGGCGAGACACTCGCCGCACGACCTGGTCCCCACCGCAGGAACGCTCATCGACCGGATCGTCGGCCGCCGGGAGCTCGCCCAGGTCATAGCGCAGACCCTCCGCAATCACAGAACCCGCAGGCCGTATCTACTTGTTGGCGGCGTGGGGGTCGGGAAGACCGCCGTCTTGGTGGAACTCACCCGGATGCTCGCCCAACAGTCCGCCGTCCCGGTCCCGCTGCACTTGCGCGACATGGACGTGGACGGCGAACTCGATTTCGAGAAGATGGCCCGGCGCCGTTTCGCGGAGGAGGCGGATCAGGGGGTACTGGCCAGCGGCCAGATCGACAAGACATGGCGGCAGCTCCGTCTCGACGACAAGGCCGTCGTCCTCGCCGACGGGTTGGAGGAGGCACTACTGGACGACAAGCACCGGGACGACCGCGACAACATCATCCGCCGCGCCATAGACCGCGCCGACCGTCAGAAACTCCCCTTGGTCATCGCCTCGCGCCCGCATGCTCCCCTGGAGGGCACCCGGGCCGTGATCGCCGATCTGGAGCCGCTCAGCGAGGAGGCGGCGCTGGAATATCTGATGAGGGAATCCGGGGAGGTGGACGAGCGCCGCCTCGACTGGATCGTGGAAACGGCCGAGGTCTCCGAGTCTCCTATCTACCTGCAGATCGCCCGACTGCTTCAGCAGCGCGGGCTGCTGGAACACATGACGCTGCGCGAGGAGCCCGACCGCGTGGATACCCGCAGCCACGACTGTTCCACCCTCAGGCTGTGGTTGCTGGAGACCTACCGCAGAGCGCTGGAAGACGGCCGCATTCACGACAGACTCGTCATCGACCCGGAAGAGCGGCGGCAGACAGTCTGGGTGGCGTCGGCACTGGCCTGCCTGGGCCTGCTGCAGGACAACCTGGAGGTCACGTTCGACGACTTGATCAGGACCTATGCCGACGACCGGGCCGACGACGAGTCATCACGACGTTCCAGAGAGGCAGCAACACACTTTGAATCCGCATCGGGCGCCGCCCACGCCAGCGGGCTCACGGTGTCCAGGGCGCAGCGCGACACGATCTGGCGGGTGCTGCGCCGCCGGTTCGGCGAGCCGAGCTGGCTGAACGTCAAGGACTATCCGAACGAGTGCCAGACGGAATTTGCCCGCTATGCCGCTAACGGGCAACTTCTCGGACTGGTGAAGGGCTACGAGAGGAAAGTCCGGTTCCCGCACAGCATCATCCAGGCGTATCTCGGCTATTGCCTTCTGGGCGACATGGACACCGATCAGATCTGCGACATCGTGAAACCAGCGCTCCGCAGCCCCGGCCCGTCCCGCGAATTGCTCATCGCCCTGGTCCTGCTCTCCCGCCGACGGGCCGCCCCCCGGGGCGCAGCGGTGGACGCACCCTATGCGACGCCCGGGCGCCAGCCGGCGCCGGGCCCGCCCGGCCGGGGGCCTTCCGCGAAAATCACCCAACTGCTCCGTACAGAGGCGCAGTGCCGCCAGGACCCCAAATTCTTCGACCTCTACGCAGCCGCCCTGGAAATCGACAGCGTCAACCCGCAAACCGAACAGGACGGCATCGCTCGCGAACTCGCCGAGCTGTGGCCGAACAAGGAGATCCGGGGGGATCACCGGACCTTGCTGGACGCCAAGCTTCGCCTGGTGCGTCGCTTCGGCGCGGCCCTGCGCGAGCGCGAGGACCGCAGCGTGGAAAGAGCACGGCTTTCCCCCGGGCGGAATCCGCAGCAGCCTCTCCTCCGCTACCGCGCGGACTCCAAACTTCACTTTGTGCGGAACTTCGGAGCAGCTCCACCTGAGCGGACCGGTGGGACGCCGAAGCGGCCACTTCTCCCCTACTGGGAACTTTTCCAGATCGGCACCCACGAGCCCTCCCACCCCGTCCGCACCGCCATCACCCACCAGATCGCCGCGGGTGGCGACGGCGCCTTCTACGCCCTGCGCCGGGCCTTCCCGCGGGGAAGCGACCCGGTGCTCCAGTACCTGCGGCAGACCCGCGAGGCCAAGAAGCACATGGATGACGCGTACACCGCCTGGCTGACGGTTGAGGACTATCTCCCGGCGAGCCGACAGCACGAAGAGGACAGACGGCAACAGCACAGGAAACTGGAAGAGGAGTTCGAGAAGAAGCGTGCGGAGTCGTGGCGGTACTTCGCCATGCGGGCCTGGCTCGTCCCCATGTTCGTCGGCTCGGTCTCCGACACGTACCGCGACGAGGCGAAGGAACGGCTCGCCATCTGGCTGCAGCACCTCGTCCCCGCCGCCCGCCAGCCCAACCCCCTGATGCCCCGCGCCGCACGCGGCGAGCCGAACCTGCCGCTCTCCATGGAGAACGCCCTCGCGCAGGGCTTCAAGAACGCCGCAAACCGACGCAGGCGGCACCCCAACGCCTGCGACCAGACCCGGCCCTACCTGGTCAAACAGGCTGAGAAGATGCTCACCTGCAGCCGCTACTGGTACGCGCAACTGAGCCTGCTGCACGCGCTGTGCCTGTGGGCACTCCCCGACGGCATCCGCTGCGCACCGGCGCCGGCCGAGACGGACGGACACCGGCGCATCCACCGCGCACGCACGTCCACCGCTCCCGGCGGCGATGGGGGAACGGCTCAAGCGGGCAATGCGACCGACCCTGTGCAGTCCGTGAGTCGCTGGCTTGCGATGGCGGGCACCGCGCACGATCCCGACTCGCCAGGGGGGACCGCGCGGGAACGGGGGAACAGGCTCCTCCATCCGTTCGTCGCCGAAGCGGGCGACTTGGTGACCCTGGCCCTGGAGACCGGGCATCCGGAGCGGTTCATCTGGATCGACGAGAACGGCGCCAACGACAACGTCGGCTCCACCCCCGCCGACCCTGAACGCTACCGCAAGCACAACCTGTGGATCGCTCCCTCCGTCGGCTGGAGCATCCTGCACCCGCGCGCGCAACGCCTGCTCGCCGACGTCCTCATCATGATCAACCTCACCGAGCACAACGGAAGCCCCGACGACATCGAGGAACGCCTGAGACGCGCCAACAAAGCCACCCTCCCGCCCTGCCTCACAAAGGACCGCACCCCCCTGCACCTGGAGCGCAGCGTCGCCAGCGCCGACAAGGCGGATGAGTCCGGGTCCACCTGCCTGCCCACCTGTCACTTCCGGTTGTGCCCGTACCCGCCCAAGACCGGGAAGGCGCAGACGGAGATGGAGGAGCCGTTCTGCCGCCACCAGCAGCAACTCCTTCACAGCGGTTTCCGGCTGCGCCGCCCGACGTTGATCCGGCACACTGCCCCCTGGGTGAGCATCCCCGTCCGGGAACTGCACGTCTTCTGGGAGGAGATGGCCAAGCGAAATCGCAAGACGACGGCGGACAACACCTTCTCCGACCGTGAGCCGCCCTGACGCCGTCGCCATCAAGCCGGTCCCCACCGACCAGCCGAGCATGGTCAGCACGACTGTCACCGCCGTGGACTGGCCGTGGCGACCTTATTGTCTTGAATCGCGGTACGCCACATGTGATCGACCGGGCAGGGGGCTCCGACCTGCGACGAACAGCGGGGTCACCGGCGGGCCCGCCGTGAGACGGCGGTCAGTCGTCACCGGGCGAAGGGTGCTTCCCCGGCCCCCCTGCGCCGGGGAACAGGGGTGTGGGTGACAGCGCGGTGTCCTCTTCGCCGGCCTCCAGCAGAGTGTCCGCGGCGCCGACGATGAGGGGGTCGGGTGTGCCGACCACGTCGACGTCCTTGCTGGTGTAGTCGATGCGGGCCAGCAGACTGCGCATGGTCTCCAGCCGGGCTCGCCGCTTGTCGTTGCTCTTGACGACCGTCCAGGGGGCGTGTTCGGTGTCCGTCGCACGGAACATGTCGATCTTCGCCTCTGTGTAGTCGTCCCAGAGATCCAGCGAGGCCAGGTCGGTGGGCGAGAGCTTCCACTGACGCACCGGATCCACCTGCCGGATCGCGAAGCGGGTGCGCTGCTCGGAGCGGGAGACGGAGAACCAGAACTTGACCAGCAGGACGCCGTCGGCGACCAGCATCCGCTCGAAGGTCGGGCACTGGTCGAGGAACAGCTCGTACTCGTCCTTGGAACAGAACCCCATGACCCGCTCGACGCCGGCCCGGTTGTACCAGGAGCGGTCGAAGAAGACGATCTCCCCGGCGGTCGGCAGTTGCCCGACGTACCGCTGGAAGTACCACTGCCCCGCCTCGCGCTCGGTGGGCTTGTCCAGGGCGACCACGCGCGCGCCGCGTGGGTTGAGCCGCTCGATGAGCCGTTGGATCGTGCCGCCCTTGCCGGCCGCGTCACGCCCCTCGCACACGACGACCAGTCGTGCCCCGGTGTCCTTGACCCACCGCTGGAGCTTGAGCATCTCGATCTGCAGAATGCGCTTGGTCTGCTCGTACTCCCTGCGGCTCACCTTGCGGTCGTAGGGATAGTTCTCCCTCCAGGTGCGCAGGGGACGTCCGTCCGCGTCCAGCACGATCGGCTGCTCTCGCCGACTGTCGTCCACGGTCAGCCCGTCCAGCAGCCTGGCCTCGTCCTCGGTGTTCGTCATCCAGCTCCTCGCTCGTGCGCTGATCCGCTCGTTCGCGCGGTCGGTCAGAAGGGCATACGGCCGCGGAACCGGCGGCCGGCCGAACCGCTGCGGCCCACCGCCCGCGAGCTGCTGTGGAAGGGCTTGCTGAAGAGCCGGCCCAGCGGGCCGGGCGCCTTGCCACCGGCCCGTGCTCCGGCGCCGAGCGTCCGCTGCGTGCCGCGTTCGGGGTGCCGGGACAGGCGGGGGATGAAGAATGCGAGGACGGCCAGGACGACACAGACGGCGATCACGCCGACAACCACCATGGTGGGCTCCCTTCGCTGGTAGGACCCGGATGCCCCCCATGGCCCGACCTATGTGACGGAGGGCCGAGACGAAGGTCACCGCCGGCTTCGGCGGCACGCCGTCGTCTCGGCACGCAGGCGTGCCGCCGGCGCGGTGCGACGTCGCGTCCGCGGGGGGTCTATGCCCCTCGGTTCGCAGCACGCGCGGTCCGGAACCATCGAGCCGCGCGACCGCGATCATCGCGCGCCCCAGGTGCGCGGTGCTGGTCACATAGCGGGGCGTCACACGGCGCAGAAGCGGATAGAGCCAGGAGGTGAGCCGGTACGCCAGCCGGTACCACCGGGTGGCCGAGGTCTCCCCGTGGACGGGCTGGATCCATCCGGCCCGGAAGGCGTACGCCCGCATGTCCAGGCCATCAGCGCGTTCTCGGTCCGGCCAAGGGCGGCCCCGCCGCAGGGTGTCACGTCGACCAGATCACCCCGCCGTTCTGCACGATCACCACCTTGGCGTCGGCACGCAGGACCAGTTGGGCGCCCTCGTGACCCCAGGTCTGCGAGGCCCAGATGGGGCGGTCCTCGCCGTTGTGGATGACCAGGTTGCCGTCCGGCTGGAAGATCGCCCGGTGGTTCGGGCCGAAGGTCATGGACGCCCAGATGGGCTTGCGCTGCTCGTTGTAGACGACCAGGTTGCCGTCGGTCTGCATGACCATCCGGATGCGGTTGGTGGTCCAGGCCTGGTTGACCTCCAGGACACTGGGCGCGTAGACGGTCTCGGTGCTCCAGTTCGGCTTCGGGCTCGGCTTCGGCTTCGGCTTCGCCTTGGGTTTCGGGTCCGGCTCGCCGCTCGGGCTGGGCTTCGCCGCGGGCGTGGCGGGCTGGGGCGGGGCGACCTTCGGTGGCGCGCTCTTCGTCGCCTTCGCCTTCTTCGGGGACGGACTGGGCTTCTCGGCCACGTAGTCGTCGAGGGCGGCCGGGGCCGACGTCGGATTCAGAACGGTGTCGGAGCCCCCCGCGGCCAAGCCCTTGGCGGAGTCGGGAGGTCCGTCGTCCCTCGCGCTGCCGGTGAGCAGCAGCGGTATGGCGATCAGGGCGGCGCCGGCCACCGCCGCTCCCGCGAGGATCGGCTTGCGGGGGCGTCCGCTCTCTACGCCGGTGCCCGTCCGGGCGTGGGGCGGCATGGTGCCGACGGCCGCGGCCACGGCGACGCGTGCCTCGGGTGACGCGGTGGATGTGCCCGCCGCGGCGGGTGATCCGGGGGCGGTGGTGCTCTCGGTCTCTGCCGTGCCGGCGGTGACGCCTTCGGTCTCCGCCGTGCCGGTGGTGGTGCTCTCGGTCTCCGCCGTGCCGGCCGTGACGCTTTCGGGCTCCTCCGTGCCGGTGAGGGCGCTTTCGGTCTCTGCCGCTCCGGCTCCGGGAGCCGTCGGCTCCTCGGCCCCGGTGGCAGGGGGATCACCGGCTCGGGTGGGGCCGGACTTCGCCGTCCCGGTGTCGGCCTGCCCGTCCGCGTCTCCGGATTTCCGTCCGCCCTGCTCCGTCCCGGCGGGCGGCTTCGTCCCGCCGGTGCCGGATTCCTGCCCGGCGTTTTCGGACTCGGCCTCCGGAGCGGAACCCCGGCTCGGTGCCGGGTCGTCCGGCGCGGAGGCGGTGGTCGGTGAACCGGTGCCCCCTGCGCGGGTGGCGGCCGCCTCCGCGTTCGCGTCGGGGGTGGGGTGCTGGGGGGACATGCGGTACTCCTCCTCGGTGGCGGAGCTGTCGGTTGTGGCCGGGGCCCGTGCAGTGGTCGGCTGGACGAACGCCGGGAAGTCCGGCGGGCGTTGGTCGGACGCGCCGCGCGGGGCGGACCGGTTCGAAGCCCGGTCCCGGTCGTCGAGGGGCGTCGGCCCGCCGCGATGGCGGCCGCGGTGCCGGTCCGGCGCCGCCCCGAGCCATGAGGTCTTCCCGTGCGCCCCAACTTAGCCCGGATGCACGGCGATCGACCGACCACCCCTCCCAACTCTCCCGTCGCTTTGTCCGCTCACGCCTCGCTGCTCCCGGAAAGTTCCCGACCCGGGCAGTGAACGGGCACGTGACCACGTGATTCGGACCGTGCCCGCCCCCCAACGGGCGATGCTCGTGTGGCATCCTGGGGCTTCTGATCTGATCATCGTCGGCACACGAGCAGGCCGACGGCATCCAAGTGTTCGCAGCGACCGAAGAGTTCAGATGGAGATGCGGCCCGGACAGCGGCTGGAGGGTGAGCCCGACGCGCCCGCCGACTCCGGGCCGGGCTCCGCGGAGTCGTCAGGCTCCGACAAGGCCGGGGCCACCGACACCCCCGAGATACCTGCGGCGGTACGGGACGCGGCACGCCGGGCGCCCGGCCACTGGATCGGGATGGTGGACCCCGACTGGACCCAGGACCGTACGCCGCCCGCATGGGCGGTGGTGGGGGAGTGGCAGTCCGACGAGAGCGGGGACGTCGGGGACTACCGTCCCAACCCGGCCTACCGGCCCTCGGCCCAAGTGCTCGGCTGGCCGGAGCCCACCGATCCGGTGGACGCGGCCGCCCAGCGGGCCGCCACCGGATACGGCTCGGTGGACGAGGCGATCGTGGCGCTCGCCCGAGCGGAGATCACGGTGGTGCGCGGACCGGACGGCGGGCCGCTGACGGCCGCCGGTCTGGACGGAGCGCCGGTGATCCTCTCGTTCACCTCGCCGGCGCACGCGTTCATGTCCGCGGCACTTCGGCATGACAGGGTCCCGGCGGAAGAACTCGCCCGGTCACTGCGCGGCTCCGGAACACAGGTGATGGTCAACGCCGGTGCCGCGGCACCCCTGCTCGTCCCGGTGGACACGCTCCTGGACGCCTTACCCGAACCGGAGGTCGAGCGGGCGCGCCCGGCCTCCCACGAGGCCGAGCCCCACCGCTCCTCTGAACCCTGGCCCCACACCACAGGGAGGACCCCGTGACGCGTCCGGCCCAGCACACCTCCGCCTCCTCGCAGGTGACGTCCGGTTCAGCCGGTGAGGAGACGGCCCCGACGGCCACCGCCGCCCAGCCCGGGCCCCGGCCCGAGGCGGAGTCCTCCCACGTCCCGGGCGAGGCGGCCCGGGCCAAGTCCCAGGCTTCGCAGGCGACTTCCGAGGCCGAGGAGACGGCGACGGTGGGTCGGACTCCGGCAGCCGTGCCCGTGGCCGGAACCGCTCCCGGCGGCCGGACCGGGTCCGAGGCCGAGCCGGACTCCGACGCGGACTCCGACTCCGACGCCGAGTCCGACCCCGGTGCCGCCGCGGAGGCCAAGAGCCGGCTCCCCGCACTCGTACGGACGATGACCGCGACCGCCATCGACCGGCCGCAGCAGCAGGCCGCTCACGTGGGGCGGCCGGGCAGGGCGGCGCTGGCCGGCGCGGCCGTCGCCGGGGCACTGCTCGTGTCGGTGCCGTTCCTCGTGCTCACCGGAGGCGACGACAAGGACGCCAAGGCCGCGCCGGCGGGAGGCACCGTCCTCGGTGGCGGTGCGCAGGAGGCGCCCGGCGACTTCGTGGTCACCCAACCCGACACCTCCGCTCCGGACGACCACGGGAAGAGCTCCGGCAAGCCCGACAAGCCGGTGAAGCAAGCCCCTGGAGCGCCCGCGGAGCAGGACTCGGGCAAGGAGACGCCGAAACAGGACGGCGGCGGGAAGGACCGGCCCAGGGGCGGCACGGGCACGAAGAACGAACCCGCGAAGTCGAGCGGCGGGAGGACAACCGGAGGGGGCGGCGCCGGCCGGCCCTCGGATTCCGGCTCGGGCGTGACGTTCAGTGCTCCGGTCTCGCTGCGCAGCCATCTCTCCGGCCGCTGCCTCGACGTACCGAACGCCGACTTCGGCGACGGCAAGAAGCTGTTCGTGTGGGACTGCAACAACGGCGTCGCGCAGAAATGGCAGTTCGCCTCCGACGGCACCCTGCGCATCCAGGGCCTGTGCCTGGACGTGGCCAACGCGAACTACAACGACGGCACTCCGATCCAGATCGCCCGGTGCAGTGGCAACGCGGCTCAGAAGTTCGTCCTGAACGAGCGTCACGACCTCGTGAACACCGTCGTCGGCAAGTGCGTCGACATCAAGGACAACAACAGGGGCAACGGCGCCTGGCTGCAGCTGTGGACGTGCGCGGGCACCGACAACCAGAAGTGGAGCGTCTGACCGCGCTCCCGACGCCTTCCGGCCGAGAGCTTCGCTCCCGGGCCCCGGCTGCCCCGGCAGCGGGGCATGATGGCACCGTCGGCTCGCCGACACCGTCCCCGACGATCGGGGGCACCCGCTGAGAACGTTGTCCCACAAGGAGGTTGGTGCGTGTCGCGCCAGGTACTGACGGTCGGCCCCGGGGAGCGGGACCGCTACCGGACGATCGGTGAGGCACTCGCGGCTGCCCGTACCGGCGCGCTGATCAGCGTCCGGCCCGGGACCTACGCGGAGAACCTGGTGATCCACACCCGGGTCACCCTCACCGCCGCCGAGGGCCGGGGCACGGTGGAGATCCGGCCGCGTTCGGGCAGCGTCCTCGCCCTGCGCGCCGACGCCGTGATGCTCTCCGAGCTGTCCCTGCGCGGCGGTGACGCCGAGCTGCCCGCCGTGGACGTACGGCGCGGGCAGGCCGCGCTCGACGGCTGCGAGATCGTCGGCGCCGCCTGGACGGCGGTGCTGGCCGGGGGCACCGGCTCCCTCGCGCTGCGGGACTGCCGGGTGAGCAACCCCCAGGGCGCCGGCGTCGTCGTCACCTCGACCACGCCGACCACCGTGGAGTCCTGCACGTTCGAGCACCTGGGCACCAGCGGACTCGTCCTCGCCGAACAGGGTGAGGCGCGGCTGCGCGGCTGCACGGTACGGGCCGCACGCGGCAACGGCCTGCTCGCCAACGGCGACTCCACCGGCAGCGTCGAGGACTGCGACATCTCCTCCACGGACAAGCCGTCCATCGCCCTGGAGCAGAACTGCTCCGTCACGGTGGTGCGGACCGTCGTGCACGACACCAGCACCGGAGTGCACCTGAGCAGCGCGGGCCGTACGACGCTTGAGGACGTCCGCGTCACCGGGGCCTCCGGGAACGGGATCGCGCTGGCCGGGGGCACCGACCCGGTGCTGCGCCGGTGCCGGGTCTCGCGGACCCGGGGCCAGGGCGTCGTGATCACCGACCGGGCCCGCGGCACCTTCGAGGACTGCTGGGTGGACGGCGCGCAGGGCGCGGCGCTCCGGGTGGCGGGAGCCGCGTCCCCGGCGCTGACCGGTCTCACGGTCCGTGACTGCGAGCAGACGGGACTGCTGCTGGAGGAGGACTCGGCGCCGGAGCTGGACCGCCTGGAGGTGATCGGCGGCTCGCCCGCGATATCGGTGCGCGGCGGGGCCAACCCGCTACTGCGCCGGGCCCGTCTCGTGGAGCCCTCCGGAGACGGCATCGCGGCGGGCAAGGACGCCCGCGGCCGGGCCGAGGACTGCGAGATCGTCCGGCCGAAGGGCGCGGGCGTGCGCGTGGCCGCCGGCAGCACCCTCTACCTGGCCGGCGGCGGCGTCTCCGACACCGCCACCAGCGGCCTGGTCGTGGAGGACGGTGGCAACGTCACCGTCCGGGACTTCCGCGTCGAGATGTCCGGCGAGGATGGAGTGGTGGTCGCGGCGGGCGGTGAGCTGACCGCCAACCGCACCACGGTCCACGCGCCGCAGGGCCACGGCTTCCTGCTCCGGGAGGGGGCGCTCGCCTCGCTCAGCGGCTGCGAGGTCTCCGGCGGTGCCCAGGACGGCTTCCGGGTGGAGTCCACCGCGCCGGTCTCGCTCGTGAACTGCCTGGCCCGGGAGAACGAGGGCGGCGGGCTCGTCCAGACGACACCGGGCGAACGGCTCGCCGTGGACGGCCTGAAGAGCACCGGGAACGGCAAACGGGACGCGTGGGGCAGCGGCAGCGCCGAGAACACCGACCCGGCCGGATCCGGCGCCGCGGACGCGCCCCCGCCGGACCGCGCGGACGGCCCGCTCGGCGCCCTGAACGCGCTGATCGGCCTGGAGAACGTCAAGCAGCAGGTCGGCACCCTGGTCAACCTCACCCAGCTCGCCCAGCGTCGCGAGCAGCTCGGCATGTCCGCCCCGCCGATGAGCAGACATCTGATCTTCGCGGGCCCGCCGGGCACCGGCAAGACCACCGTCGCCCGCCTCTACGGGGCGATCCTGGCCGAACTGGGCTCCCTGCGCAGCGGCCACCTGGTGGAGGTCTCCCGCGCCGACCTCGTCGCCCAGGTCGTCGGCGGCACCGCGATCAAGACCACCGAGACCTTCCAACGGGCGCTCGGCGGCGTGCTGTTCATCGACGAGGCGTACACACTCACCGCGGACAGCGGCAACGGCGGCGCGGACTTCGGCCGCGAGGCGGTCGACACCCTGCTGAAGTTGATGGAGGACCACCGCGACGACGTGGTCGTGGTCGCGGCCGGGTACTCCCGCGAGATGGAGTCCTTCCTCGGCTCCAACCCCGGTCTGGCCTCACGCTTCTCCCGGACCGTCGAGTTCGAGAACTACTCCGTGTCCGAACTGGTCGCCATCATGGAGAACATGTGCGCCCAGCACCAGTACGAGCTGGGCGAGGGCACCGCGCAGGCGCTCGCGGCGCACTTCGAGGCGATGCCCAGGGACGCCGGATTCGGCAACGGCCGCGCCGCGCGCGGGGTGTTCGAGGAGATGGTGGACCGCCAGGCCGTCCGGCTCGCCGCGCAGGCCCAGGTCGGCGAGCACGACCTCAGGCTGCTGCTGCCGGAGGACGTGTCCGCCACCGCCGCCGCGAAGGCCGCCGAGACCGGCACCCCGCAGGACGACCCGCTGACCCGCCTCGGCGACATGATCGGCCTGGCCGAGGTCAAGCGTGACGTCGCGGATCTGGTCAACCTCATCACCACGGCCCGCCACCGCGCCGCCGCCGGACTGCCGGTGCCGTCCCTGAGCCACCACCTGGTCTTCACGGGTCCGCCCGGCACGGGCAAGACCACGGTCGCCCGCCTCTACGGCGAGATCCTGACCCAGCTCGGCATCCTGCAGCGGGGCCAGCTGGTGGAGGCCGCCCGCGCCGACCTCGTCGGGCGCTACATCGGGCACACCGCGCAGCTCACCCGCGAGGTCTTCGAACGGGCGCGCGGCGGTGTGCTGTTCATCGACGAGGCGTACACCCTCACCCCGCAGGGCGGCGGCGCCGACTTCGGCCAGGAGGCGGTGGACACCCTGCTGAAGCTGATGGAGGACCACCGCGACGAGGTGGTCGTCATCGTCGCCGGCTACACCGAGGAGATGGAACGCTTCCTGGCCTCCAACCCGGGTCTGTCCTCCCGCTTCCCGCGCCGGATCACCTTCGCCGACTACTCCTCCGAGGAACTGGTCACCATCGTGCGCGCCCAGGCCGCGAGCATGGGCTACGAGTGCGGACCCGGCACCGGGCCGGTGCTCAAGTCGTACTTCGACGCGCTGCCCCGGGACCGCTCGTTCGGCAATGCCCGGCTGGCCCGGCAGGTGCTCGAGTCGATGGTCACCCGCCAGGCGGGGCGGCTCAGTTCGCTGTCCGCGCCCACCCTGGACGACCTGCGCATCCTCGTTCCCGAGGATGTGGCCGCCGCCCCGAAGGCGGCCGGACTGTGAAGCCCGCCGCCCGGCTGCTGTCCGGCGCCGGCCTCGCCGCCGCACTGCTGCTGCCCACGGCCGTCACGGCTCACACGGCACCTCACTCGGGGCTCCCGGCGGCCGACGGGAACAAGGGCCAGGAACTGCCGGCGATGCCCTCCGCGCTCGACGCGAACGCCGGGTGCACCGCCCCCTCGCGGGAGAGGGCGAAGAAGCAGGACTGGTCGCGTCAGCGCCTCGACCTGGACCGGATGCACGGGCACGGCATCGGCGCGGGGGTGACCGTCGCCCTGGTCGACACCGGTGTCACCCCCGGCGCCGACGGCCTCGACGGCCGTGTCGTCGCCGACGGCACGGCCGCCGAGGACTGTGTGGGGCACGGCACCTTCCTGGCCGGTCTGATCGCCGGTACGGACTCCCGTCTCACTGGAGTCGCCCCAGGTGCGCGGATCCTCGCCCTGCGGGGCACGGACCGGCGCGGCCGGGCCGATTCGGCGCTCGTCGCGGCGGCGGTACGTGAGGCCACCGAGGCCGGGGCCGATGTCATCGCGGTCACGGTGGCCCTGCCGCGCCGGGACAGGGAACTGACCCGTGCCGTCGCGGACGCCCGCCGCGCCGGCGCGGTCGTCGTCGCCGCGGCGACCCCCGACCCGCCGACGCGCGGCGACATCGACGCGATCCCGTCCCGCGTGTACTGGCCGGCCGGGGAACCCGGGGTCCTCTCGGTCGCCGACATGCTCCCCGGCGGCCTCCGCCCGGAGCGGGCCCTGCCCACCACGGGCATCGACCTGGCCGCCCCCGGGGCCGGGGTGGTGTCCGGTGGCCCGCGCGGTGACGGCCACTACCTGGGAGCCGGCGCCTCGGTCGCCGCCGCCTACGCCGCCGGGGCGGCCGCGGTGGTCCGCGCGGCCCACCCGGACGACTCGCCCGAGGCCGTCACCCACCGGCTGACCGCGACCGCGTACCCCGCCGACATCCCGCAGCTGGACGCGTACGCCGCCGTGACCACCGTTCTCGGCGGCCCGGACGCACCCGCCGCTGGCCACCGTGCCGCGGAACGTGTCGCCGTCCGTGACACCTCGGACGCCGACTCCGCCACCGACCGGGCCACGCTTCTCGTCCTCGTCGGCTCCGCCGTCGTCCTGGCCGTCCTGTGGGCCGCTTTCGCCGTGCCCCGGGCCCGCGCCCGCGGCTGGCGCCCGGCGCGGGCCGGGGACGGGGGACCGGCACAGGACTGACGGTCCGGACGCGGACGGCGACGGCGGGGGTCATCCCGGTGACCCCCGCCGTCGCCGTCGTGCCTCAGCCCTGCTGTCCGGCTGCCGGCTCGACCAGCGCCGTCTGCATCAACCGCGCCTTGCGGCGGGCGATGTGGAGGGCCCGGCCCGGCGGGAGGTTCACGGGCTTGGCGTTGCCGAAGAGACGGCCCTCCGTGGGCGGGCAGGAGAGCAGGATCGCGGGGTTGTTCGCCTCGTCCATCCGGCGGATGAGGGCGTCGCTCAGGCCCCTGCCCGCACCCATGGCGCTCCGGGCGACGACGACGTGCAGGCCCATCTCGAAACCGAGCGTCAGATGCTCGAAGAGCGGCTCGAAGGGGCTCTGGAACGAGTTGCTCGAGACCATGTCGTAGTCGTCGACCAGGATGAACAGACGCGGACCCGACCACCAGTCGCACGCGCGCATCCGGGCGGGCGCGATGTCCGCGCCGGGGACGCGGGTCTTCATCGCGCGGGCGGCGCCGTCGACGGTCTCCTTGAGGTTGTCCAGGGAGATGACGTGCCCGATGCGGTACTCCTCCGGGATGCCGTCCACCAGGGTGCGCCGGTAGTCCACCGCGATGATCTTCGCCTCGTGCGGGGCGTAGCGGGCGGTGATGCCCGCGGTGATCCGGCGCAGCAGGTTGGTCTTGCCGCTCTCCGTGTCACCGACCACGATCAGGTGCGGGGTGCGGCTGAAGTCGTGCCACACCGGCTCCAGGGCGTCCTGGTCGATGCCGAGGGGGAGCCGCATACCGCCGCCCTCGGTGGGCTCGGGCGCGGGGAGTTCGGCGAGCGGCAGCCGGTGCGGCAGCATCCGCACCTGCGGGGCGACCGGGCCCGGCCAGTGCCTGGCCACCTCGCCGACCAGGTGGGCCACCCCGTCGCCGAGGTCGTCCAGGGAGCCGCTGCCGTCCAGCCGGGGCAGGCCGGCGAGGAAGTGCATCTTGCTGTCGGCGGTGATGCCCCGGCCCCCGCTGCGTGGCACCGAGCGCGCCTTGCGGGTGTCGATCTCCGAGTCCATCGGATCACCCATGCGCAGCTCAAGGCGGGTCGCCGCCTGGTCGCGGACCTGCGCGGACAGCTCCACCCAGCGGGTGGTGGTGATGAGCAGATGGATGCCGTAGTTCAGGCCGCGTGCGGCCAGTTCGTTGAACTTCGGCACCAGGTCGTCGTAGTCCTGGCGGACCGTGGACCAGCCGTCGACCACCATGAACACGTCGCCGAACGGCTCGTCGGGGAACTCACCGGCGGCGCGGCGCCGTCGGTAGGACTGCATGGAGTCGATGGTGTGGTCGACGAAGAACTGCTCACGGCGGGCGAGCAGCGTCATCACCTCGGCGACGGCCCGGTGCACCCGTTCCGGGTTGAGCCGCGCCGCGACGCCGCCGACGTGGGGGAGCGCGGCGAACTGGGAGAGGCCGCCGCCACCGAAGTCGAGGCAGTAGAACTGGATCTCGGCCGGGGTGTGGGTGAGGGCGAGGGCCGCGATCAGGGTGCGCGCGAGGGTGGACTTGCCGCTCTGCGACCCGCCCGCGATGGCGACGTGGCCGCCGGCTCCGGACAGGTCCACGACCAGCGGGTCGCGGCGCTGTTCGAAGGGCTTGTCGACCAGGCCGACGGGGACCCTCAGCCTGCCTGTGCCGGACCAGCCCGCGGCGCTGAGGCCGCGCTCGGGGTCGGGGGCGATGCCGGGCAGCAGGGCGTCCAGTGGAGACGGCTCGTCCAGCGGCGGCAGCCACACCTGGTGCGCGGCGGGACCCGAGTCGCGCAGCCGGTCGAGGGCGACGTCGAGCAGGGTCTCCTCGTCCCCGCCCTCCTCGGTCTCCGGCTCCGGGACGGGCGTGGGGTCGAGCGTGCGGGGCACCACCCAGCCGCTGGTCCACGGCACCACCTGGCTGGCCACCCGGGCCTGCACGACGGCGCCGGTGCGACGGCGGTAGGTGCCGGAGGAGTAGGCGGCACGGAAGCGCGTCAGCGCCTCCACACCCGACTTGAGATAGCCGCTGCCCGGCTGGGCGGGCAGCTCGTAGGCGTCCGGCACACCGAGCACGCCACGGCTCTCCATGGCGGAGAACGTGCGCAGGCCGATCCGGTACGACAGGTGGCTCTCCAGCTGGTGCATCCGGCCCTCGTCCAGGCGCTGCGAGGCCAGCAGCAGATGCACACCGAGCGAGCGGCCGAGGCGGCCGATCATCACGAACAGGTCCATGAACTCGCGGTGCGCCGAGAGGAGTTCGCTGAACTCGTCGACCACCACGAACAGGCTGGGCAGCGGGGTGAGGTCGGCGCCGCCGGCCCGGGCGCGTTCGTACTCCAGGGCCGAGGTGTAGTTGCCGGCGGCGCGCAACAGCTCCTGACGACGGATGAGTTCGCCGTGCAGGGCGTCCTGCATACGCTCCACCAGGGCGACCTCGTCGGCGAGGTTGGTGATGACGGCGGAGGTGTGCGGCAGCTCCTCCAGGCCGAGGAAGGTGGCGCCGCCCTTGAAGTCGACCAGGACGAAGTTCAGGGTCTCCGAGGAGTTCGTCAGGGCGAGGCCCAGGACGAGGGTGCGCAGCAGTTCGCTCTTGCCGGATCCGGTGGCGCCGATGAGCATGCCGTGCGGGCCCATGCCGCCCTGCGCCGACTCCTTGATGTCCAGTTCCACCGGGCGGCCGTCGACGCCGACGGCGATCGGCACCCGCAGCCGTGCGGAGCCGGTGTGCCGGGCGAACAGGGCCTTGGTGTCGTGCCGGTGCAGATCGGGGATGCCGAGCAGTGTGGTCAGCTCCACGTCGCTGTCCAGCGGCTGCGCGATGTCGGTGCCCAGGCTGATGCGGCGGGGGGCGAGCAGTCGCGCCAGCGACTCCGCGCCGAGCGGGCCGAGCCGGTCCGGCCGGCCGAGCGGCACCGAGCGCTCCTTGCGGCTGCGGTCGGTGCGCACCAGGTTCACCTGGTCCGGCCCGACGGTCAGCCGCAGCGTGTTGCGGCCGGGCCGCCAGCACAGCGCCCCGGAGACGTCCAGCACGACGGCGTTGCGGTAGCCGTGGCCCTCCCAGCGATGCCCCTCCGGGACGGTGACGCCGTCCAGGACGACCACGGTGTACGGCTCGTCACGGCCCGGCCGGGCGTCCGGGTCGAAACCGGGGCGCTCGGCGAACTCGGCGCCGAGCAGGTCGTCCAGCTCGGTGAGGTCGGACGTGATGCGGCGGACCTGCCCGGCGCCGTCCTCCTCGTGCGGATGCAGGGCGTGCGGCAGCCACTTGACCCACTCCCAGTCGGCCCGTCGATCGTCGCTCACGCAGAGCGCGATCCACAGCTCCTCCGGCGCGTGGAACACGGCGAGCTGGCCGAGGGCGGCCCGCAGCAGAGCGCGTACGGCGTCGTCGCCGGCGCCCTCGGGTGCCGTCGCCGAGGCCGCGGACTCCTCGCCCGATGCGGGGCGCAGCAGGACGCGCGCCGACGACCGCAGATAGAGGCCGAGGGGCTGTTCGGGAATCGTGGAGTAGGCGCGGATGAAGCGGCGCAGGGCGTGCGCGCAGAGCGGTTCGAGGTCCTCCACGGGGCGGGTGGACACCGGGTTGAGGGTGAGGGCGAGCTGCTGTTCGCCGACCGCGAGACGGACCTCGCCGAAGTCCTCGTCGGCGGGGCGGCGCTCCCACAGCCGTGAGGTGCGGGCCAGCGAACGCAGCGAGGAGGGCTCCGGATGGCGCCAGGCGAGCGCCCGCTGCTGCTCCACGATGGTCGACCGGACCCGCTTGCGGATCTGCGCCAGATAGCGGAGGTAGTCGCGGCGTTCGCCCTTCAGGCGGTGCTTGCGCTCGCTGGAGCGGCGCATCAGCTGACCCAGGAGCATCGCGCCGGCGGATAGCGCCATGACGCCCATCGCCAGGTAGATGAAGACGCCGTTGCCGCCGCCCGGGCGCAGGAACATCAGCATCATCGACACCGACATCAGCGCCATCGGCAGATAGGTCCATATCGCCGAGGTGTCCGGCACCGTCTCGGCGAGGACCGGCGGCTCCTGGAGGGTCAATTGCCCTTCGGGCATCTCGGGACCGCGCCTGCGCGCCGGCCGGCGAAACAGCACCACACTCAAGGAACAGAACCTCCGGTTTCACTGGCTTTCCGGCCCGCGCCGAATACCGGGACACCGGTAGCCGGAAAGACCGCACCGCTCATTTCCGGGGAGCCGGGTACGCGGTGAACGCCGGTTGAACGATGTGAGCGGAATGCAGGGAACGGTCGGCTCCCCACCGTTCGGCTGCATACCGGACAAGCAGCCCGGTCCCCAGCACCTTCCGGCGAGCATAGGCAGTAGTGTGCATTCACGAAACGCGACCTGTCCACGCGGGAGCGGTGGTTGCCGGTCACGCGGACCCAATTGTCTTGTCGGACCCCCCTGTTCGGGCCCGTACGGACCTTCCGTACTCTTCGCACTGTCCCGTTCGCGGGGAAGTCCTCCTGTCAAAACCCCCACGGAAGACGAGAGTTCAGCTGATGACCGACAGCGCGGTGGCCGAACTGTGCCGCCTCACCGTACGTGCGCCGGGCGTCTCCGTCGATCTGGCCGTGCCCGCCGACGTGCCCGTCGCCGATCTGCTGCCCACGCTGCTGCGTTACGTCGGCGAGGAGGCCGAGGAGGCCGGACTCGACCACGCGGGCTGGGCGCTCCAGCGGCTGGGCGACGCCCCCCTCGACGAGGAGACGACCCTCGCGCGGGCCGGGCTGGCCGACGGGGACGTGCTCTATCTGCGCCCCCACACCGAGGCCCTGCCCGAGGCCCGGCTCGACGACCTGGTGGACGGGATAGCCGACACCGCCGGCCGCAGGCTGCACACCTGGCACCCGGAGGCGGCCCGCGGACTGCTCGTGGGCGCCACGGTGGCGACGGTCACGGCGGCCCTGGCGCTGGTGTTCTGGCCGGGAGCGGCCGGCTCCGGCTCGGTCAGGGCCGCCTGCGCCGCCGTGGCGGGGCTCCTGCTGCTCGCCGGCGCGGGCACCGCCAGCCGCGCGGTCGGCGACCGGCTGTCCGCGACCGCGCTCGGCCTGCTGGTCGCGCCCTGCCTGGCACTGGCCGGCTGGGTGCTGCCCGGCGGTGATCTGACCGGCCCCGACGCGGCGCGGGTCGCGGGCGCGCGGCTGCTCGCGGCGGGCGCGGCCGGTGCGGGCGGCGCCGTCCTCGCGCTGGCCGCCACCGCGGTCGGCGCCCCGGCCCTGCTGGGCACCGCGGTCGTGTCGGTGGCCCTCGCGACCTCCGGCGCCCTGATCGGCTACACGGACCTGCACGTGCCGGCCGCCGTGGCCCTGGTCGCCACGGTGTTCGTGCTCGCGGCCGGGGCGGTGGCACCGTTCGCCTTCAAGCTGGCCGGGATGCGGATGCCCGCCCTGCCCTCCTCCGCCAGCCAGCTCCAGGAAGGCATCGAGCCCTACGCGGGCAGCGACGTCGCCGAGCGCACCGAGCTGGCCGGACGCTGGGTCACCGCGCTCTTCGCCGTCACCGGCGTCATCGCGGCGGGAGCCCTGGCCGTCCTCGCCGAGCGCCCGAACCTGCCCGAGGTGCTGACGGCGCTCGCACTGAGCCTGCTGCTGCTCCTGCACTCCCGGGGCCTGGTGCACATCGGACAGCGGCTGACCCTCGCGGTGCCCGGGATCTGGGGGCTGCTGCTGCTCGCCCGCAGCTGGGCGGTGGACAGCGAAGGCGACGGGCGACTGGTGGTCTTCGCGGTCCTGCTCGGCGCGGCCGCCGCGCTGGTGATCGCCGCCTGGACGGTGCCCGGCCGCCGGATGCTGCCCTACTGGGGCCGGGCCGCGGAGGTGGCGCACACCGGGATCGCGGTGGCGCTGCTGCCGCTCAGCCTGTGGGTGGCGGGCCTCTTCGGCTGGCTGCGCGGCCTGTTCGGCTGAGCCCCACCGCACTCCGGCACGAGAACGACGAGGAGAGGCCGTGCAGTCCAAACGCGACCAGGTACACGCCCACACCTTCATGATGGGCAGGCTCAGCTCGGGCCTGCTGATGGCCGACCCGGACGCCCCGGAGAGCCCGCTGGGACGCACCACACGCGGCGTGGTCTTCGGAGTGCTCGTCACCGTCCTGGTCGGGGCCGGCGCCACCGTCTATGGCCTGCTGCGTCCCGGCGGCAACGACGCCTGGCGCGACGAGGCGCACCTCGTGGTCAACCGCGACACCGGCGCGCGCTACCTGTGGACCGACACCGACGGCGTACTGCACCCGGTGCGCAACTACGCCTCCGCCCGGCTCATCGGCGGCTCCGACCTGGAGTCCGTGGACGTCTCCTCGGCGTCGCTGGGCGACGTCCCGGTGGGAGCCCCGGCAGGCATCCCGGGCGCCCCCGACGCCGTGCCCGAGCCCGGCCGACTCGACGCCGGTGCCTGGCACATGTGCGTCACGGGCCCGGACGGTGCGCTGCCGGACACCTCCGGCGCCGTGGCGAGCACCGGCGTGGAGAAGCCGGGCGCGACCACCCTGGTGGCCGGGGCACCGTTGGACGCCGGCGGTATCGGCGGCGGTCGCGGAGCGCTGGTCAAGGGGCCCGACGGCACCGAGTACCTGGTCTGGCGCGGCAGCCGGCTGCCGTTGGACCGAGGGTCGGACGCCCGCAACGCCCTCGGTTACGGCTCCGTGCAGCCGATGCCGGTCTCGGCGGCCTTCCTGGACGCCCTGGCCCCCGGTCCCGTCCTGAGGCCGCCCGCGGTCGAGGGGCGCGGTGAGGCCGGCCCCGAACTCGGCGGGCAGGCCACACGGATCGGTCAGCTGTTCAAGGTCAGCGTCCCCGGCGGCGACAGCACCTACCACCTGCTGCGCAAGGACGGCCTGGTGCCGCTGACCCGGCTCGGCGCCGCCTTGGTCCTGGGCGACCCGGCCACCCAGAAGGACGCCTACCAGGGGCGCTCGCCCGAGGTGCGCACGGTGGGCGCCGACGCGCTGCGTGAACACCGGGCCACGGCGCAGGGCGCCGCCGCCTCTCCGGAGCTGCCCGACGCACCGCCCGTGCCGCAGTCCGTGCCGCGCGGCACCGCGCTGTGCGCACAGGTCGACGGCGACGACGGCGGCGTCCGGATCAGGTCGGTACTCGTGCCGCTGACCCGCCTGGCCCCGGTCGCGGTGTCGGAGGGCACCGCCCAGCCGCTGAAGCCGGCCTGCGTCCCGACCGACGCCACGGTGGTCCGGCCCGGCCGGGGCGCCCTGGTCCGCGCCCTCAACGCCAGCGGCGCCGCCCACGCCGGGACGAGCTACCTGGTGGCGGAGAACGGCGTCAAATACCGCCTCCCGTCGAAGAAGGCGCTGACCGCGCTCGGTTACGAGGCCGCGGACATCGCCTCCGTCCCGGCGCCGCTGCTCGCGGCTCTCCCGACCGGCGCGGACCTCGACGCGGCCGCCGCGTCGGGCGTCGTCGAGCCCACGGTGACGGCTCCGCAGTGCTCCCCGCCCCCGGAGCGGAAACCGGGCGCGGCGAGCGCCGTCGGGGACAAGGCGGACACCCCGCGCTGATCATGGCAAGGAGCGCATTCGGTGCCGATGAAAGGAAAAGGGCGGGGACGACGGAAGTATTCGGCCAAAGTCGTCGCCGACGGTGTGAAGTTCGTCGCGCAGTCAGGGAACGGCCCAACGGCGTGAACCTCAAAGAAAGCTCAGATATTTCGGGCCGGTCGTGTCCGCGGGAATCCCGGGGAAGCGCCTGCAATGCCGGATACGGCTCCTCCTGATGCCCGTTCGGCTTCCTCCGCTGCCCGCTTCACGCCCGCCTCGCGTCGCCCGCACACGGTTCGCGGCCGAATGTCCGGTCGGCCGGGAAGGCTTGTTCACAGCGCTGAAACCTGACCTCAACTCCCATGCCCCGCAAGAATTCCAGGGCGAACCGACAGAAGCTCAAATCTTCCCTGTGCGCGTTGCGCCGAACACCGGCTTCTCTTTAGCCTCGGCGAGCAACCGCGTGACGAGACAGGGCTGAACGAAGGGAGCGCGACATGGCGGACAGCGCCGCGAGGAAAGCGGACTATGCCAAGGGCTTGGGGGGTGTCTCCTCGCTGGAGTCGGCCCGGAACCAGGTCGAGAAGATCCAGAACAACGTCGCCGAGATCGCCGCGCGTTCGGGTGTCGGCGGCGACGAGGGCCAGGCCCTGCTGAAGCTCTTCCGCAGCTGGAACGCCGAGGCGCAGAAGGTCGTCATCCAGATCAGCAAAATGGTCGACGCGCTCCAGGAGAACGTGACCTCCGCCAACCGTCTGGCGCAGGAGAACCAGGACCTGACCGAGGTCCTCAACAGCAAGACCAGCCAGGGCGTCTTCGAAGCGCTGCGCTGACCCGACCGGCAGCACCGGCCCCGCCACGGTGAGGCCGGACCCCCTTGAGCTTCCCGGGCCGGCGCCCGGCCGTACGAGAGGAGACGTCATGGCCGACGGCATCATCGACGTGCAGTACCCCGTGGTCCGCAACGCCATCGAGGAGTTGATGGCGCAGACCCAGCAGATCATCACCACCCTCAACAACCTGGAGGACGAGCTCAAGCCGCTCGTCACCTCCTGGGAGGGCTCCGACCAGGAGACCTACCGGCAGGTCCAGGCGGAGTGGGACCAGGCCACCAAGAACATGGCCCAGCTCCTCGGCGACAACGGCGAGCTGATCCAGACCATCCACGACAACCACTCCCGCGACGAGCGCAGGAGCGCCGACAACTGGGGGAACGTGCGGGCCCGTTAGGGCATCGCCGGAGCTTCCTCCTCGTCGCGGGTTCGGCGGCGCGGCCCGGCCGTCGTCCGTGAAGGGGGCGTCTGCCGGGCCCCCGTGTCCCCGTCCGGCACCAAGCGTCAGGAGTGCGTCCCATGGCCGGTGAGAAGGCCGACGTCAGGCATTTCGACCTCAAGCAGATGGAGAACTTCCGGGACAACGAGGTACAGCCGGTCCACACCGCCGCGAAGAAGCACAAGGAGCAGGGCGACGGGTCCCACATCCGTCCGCTCGGCCACCTGATCGACGGCTACATCACACCGGACAACCTCGCCCAGGACAATCAACTCCTGCGCATCGGCAAGATGGTGACCGAGCCGCTGGTCTCGGGACCGAAGCTGATCGAGGACATCCGCACCGCGGCCGAGGCCATCGACAAACTGCTCGGCGACCAGATGGACCTCTTCAAGGAGTTGAAGGAGGCCCTCACCGAGACGATCGAAGAGGCGAACAAGACCAAGGACAAGAACCTCGACGCGATCGACGCCCAGACACTCCTCCAGACCTTCGACGAGGTCGACACCCTCACCGCCGGCGGCACCGGCGACCCGGACGAAGAGTCCTGACCCCACCGACCAGAAAGGGCGCCACCGGTGGCAGATCGGTACGATCCCAACTCCGTCGCCAATCTCGACAAGTTCGACAACGCCGGCGACCCGTCGACCGACACCTGGGCCACTCTGGTCACCCACATCACCGGCTATCCGGTGCCCGACCGCAACACGATCTTCGACTCCCTCCGCTCCGAGCACGGCGGCAAGCTGTTCCGGATGGACATCAAGGAGCGCAGCCTCAGCCTGCTCGTCAAGGACTCCGGGTTCCTGACGAACAAGGGCGAGGACTACGACATCTGGTTCTTCGACAGCGGCAAGAAGTACTCCATCAGGCAGGCCCGGATCGTCTTCGAGGGCCGGGTGAAGGCGGGCGAGGAGATCATCTTCGCCAGTCCCGGATCGGACAACGTCCACGACGCGCAGGTCCGTGAGGGCAACGAGTTCACGGACTACAACAAGGACAAGATGAGCACGATCCCGCTCGCCCGGTACATGAACGGGCCGCGGGCGGCGCTCCTCGCCCTCCTGGGCGGCAACACCGCGGACGCCCGGTTCAGCAACCTGGGCGTGCCCGGGGCCGACGTCGTGGACCTGAACTCCTTCAACACCACCGGGGAGTCCTTCGACTTCGCCGCCAAGTTCTTCAGGGACCACGCGGTCGTGCTGAAGGACTGGGAGGACCGCTTCGGCCGGGACGACGCGAGCTGGAAGGGCGAGGCAGCGGAGGTCTTCCGCAGCCTGCTGAAGAAGATCCGCGAGAACTACGACAGTTACATCGAGACCTTCGACGAGAGCCCCACGGCCGGCGACGGGACCGGCACCGGCGGCACCGTGTACTCCCGCGCCCTGTCGCTCGGCCGCAAGTACCTCGAGGACGCCGCGAACAAGCTGCTGGAGGCATGGCTGGCCTGGGCCAAGTCGCCGTACTACGACCCCCATCAGGTCCTGCGCTACGTCCTGGACGACCTCGCCCAGTGGGTGGACGCCAACAACGTGGCCAAGACGGACATCAAGGTGCACTCCAGCCGCTCCCGCACGACCGTCAGCCACAGCCCGCAGGCCGGCTTCACCCAGGTGCACCCCGAGTACGGCGACCTCACCGACATCGCGAACTGGGCGAAGGTCGGTGAAGCGGCCGTCAAGATCTGGAGCCAGGGCGTCAACGAGTACCTGGGCAAGCCGGCCGCCGAGGTGCAGGCCGGCCTGAACAACCACTTCCTCGACCTGGGCGGCGACTTCTCCGGCAACGTGCCCGAGCCCAAGTCGACGAGCACCGCCGCGGAGGAGTACCAGGAGAAGAAGGCCAAGGAGGAGCAGGAGGAGATCAACCGGCAGAACGAGGAGAACCGCCGGTACCAGGACGAGCTGCGCGCCGAGCAGGAGCGGCAGCGCGAGGAGGACCGCAAGTACCAGGACGAACTCCGCGAGGAGCAGAACCGCCAGCGGGAGGAGGACAAGAAGTACCAGGACGAGCTGCGCGAGGAGCAGAACCGCCAGCGCGAAGAGGACAAGAAGTACCAGGACGAGCTGCGCGAGGAGCAGCGGCGCGAGCAGGAGGAGGCCAAGCGCCTGGCCGAGGAGCAGGCCAAGGCCATGGAGGAGAGCCTCGGGGGCATCAACGACCCCAACGGCGTCACCCAGCAGAACCTCGACGGCCTCGACGACCTGCTGAACCAGAACAACCCGGTCACCGAGAGCCTCGGCGACCTGGGTGACGTGAACGGCCAGGGTGGCGACCAGGAGGCCTTCACGTCCACCCCGCCCCCCGGCATCACCAGCCTGGGCAACCTCGGCGCGGTGAACACGGGACCGGGCGGCACGAACAACTCGAACAACTCGGCCAACGACGCGATCACCGAGAACCTGGGGAACCTCGGCGACCTGAACGCGGGCGGCGGTCCGGTCAAGACGCCCGGCGGTGGCACGACCCAGCTCGACGGCGGCAAGCTCACCACCGACTTCCCCGACGGCAGCAGCACCAGCTTCGACCCGGACAGCGGGGTGCTCACCACCACCCACCCGGACGGCAGCGTCACCACGCAGGACCTCGGCGACGGCACCAGGGTGACCAACCCCGACGGCTCGGTCACCAGCCTCGGCGACGACGGCAGGCTGACGACCACCTTCCCCGACGGCAGCGTGCAGACCGTCGACCCCTCGACGGGGCAGGTCAGCACCACCGACCCCGACGGAACGACGACCACGCAGGACCTCGGCAACCTGGGCGACCTCAACGGCCGCAACACCGACGCGGACCTGGGCGACCTGAGTGACATCGACTCCGACCTGCCCACCCAGTCGGAGACCGACCTCGGCGACCTGGGGAACCTCAACAGCGACCGCGGCGGTCTGGAGACCCCGACCGGCGGCAGCACCCGGCTCAGCGACGGTGACATCGCCACCGACTTCCGCGACGGCAGCAGGATCAGCTTCGATCCGGACAGCGGTCTGCTCACCAGCACGGACGCGGACGGCACCACGACCACCACCGATCTCACCCACGGTGCGACGGTGACCAACCCGGACGGCTCGAGGACCAGCCTCGACAACGGCATGCTGACCACGGAGTTCCCCGACGGCAGCAAGCAGGTCATCGACCCGGACACCGGCATCGCCACCGTCACCGACCCGCAGGGCAACACCGAGCGGATCGACCTGCACGACCTCAACACGCCCGGAGGGCGGGACACCTCGGACCTCCTCGACGGTCTCGGTGATCTGGAGAGCGGCGGCTTCGGTGACACCGGGGGCGGTACCTCCGTCCAGGACCTGTCGCTCTCCGATCTGGGCGTCGGCGGCGGAGCGGGCGACGGGGCGTCCGGCGGCGGTGTCGGGGACAGCCTCGTCACCGCGGACGGCTCCGGTGGAACGGGGGCGGAACCCCTCTCGGACGGCGCCGCCGACAGCGCGGGCACACCGCTCGCCCCGGCCGCGGGAGCCCCGGGAGCGCCCGGTATGCCCGGCAGCCCCGGCATGCCGATGGGCGGCATGGGCGCCGGGGGTATGGGAGGGGGCGGCGACAAGGGCAACGGCGAGCGGGTGCGCGCCGTACTGGTCGACGCCGCCGAGGAGAGCGAACGCCGCAACCGCCGCCGGCGCAGCCCGTGGAACCGTCAGGAGGACGACGACACCTTCCTCGCCCCCGCCTCCCGGGTGGCGACCACCGGCGGAGACTCCCCCGAGGAGGAGCCGCAGCCCGGCCGCACCAGGGTCACCAGCTCCGACTACCTGGAGGAGGACGCCGACGTGTGGGGGACCGAAGAGGGCGGCACACCCGCCGTCATCGGACGGTGAACCCCGTACGGGCGCGGCCCGGGCACCGCACGGAGACGAATCACACCCTGCCCCCGCTTCCGCGTCGGGGGACTCACCGGGCAAGATCAGCAAGGCAGTTGTCGGACCACCGAGCACGACCGGGCACCCACGGCGACCCGACCGGGCGCACACGGCGGCCGGGGAAGGAAGGAGCGGGCGTGACGGAACCGCTGGAGAAGCGCCTCGAGAAGGCGATGGCAGAGCTCCAGGCCGCCCAGGAGGCGGTGGCACGCACCGAACGCGAGCTGCGCCAGGCGTCGTTCGCGGTGCTCTCCTCCGACCGCGCGGTCCGCGCCACGGTGGGTCCGCAGGGCGAGCTGTCCGGAATCGAGTTCCTGGACAGCAAGTACCGAGACATGTCGCCCCAGGAGCTGGCGGCCAGCGTTCTCGAGGCGGCGAACGCGGCGCGCCTGAAGATGAACCGCCATGTGATGAAGGCGATGGCGCCCTTCACCGAACCCAGCAGCGGCATCCCGGAGCTGAAGGGCTTCGAGCTGGACTGGGAGCGGATCTTCGGACCCGAGGTGCTCCGCGACGACGACGGGGACACGAGCCGCGACAGCGGGGCCGCCCCCGCCTGGCGCGACGCGCTCGGCGAGGACGGGGAGGACTGATGGGACAGCGGTACTACGCCGACCCGAACCGCATCGAGGCCCTGGCCAGGCAGCTCGAGGAGATCGGCGCCCTGGCCAAGAACATCACCGAGGAATTCCTCGACGACCTGGCGCCCACGGTCACCTGGCCCGGCACGGAGGGCGAGTTCGCGGAGAAGGCCAAGCCGCAGGAGCAGAAGGAGCGCCAGACCACCAAGGAGACCATGATGTCCATCCGCGACGCGGTCGTGGGCATCACCGACGCCACGGTCAGCCAGGTCCGGATGATGAAGGACACCCGCGACCGCCACCTCGAGGACATCGAGCGGGTCGACAAGCGCATCGAGACCGACGGCCTGAACGGTGACGGCCCGGGCGGGCATGGCCGTCGCTGATCCGCGCACCGCCGGCCGCCCCCGCACCACCCCGGGAGCGGCCGCTCCGTCCTGCCTCCGGGACGGCGGCCCATGAGCATCAAGGCATCGCCCGAGGTCAACGCGATGATCTTCATCCTCACCGGGGAGAAGCTGATCGACGCCGACGAGGACCTCGCCTACGAGAGCCGGCGGCCCTACTCCGGCCTGGGCCGCAAGGTGGACCGGCTGTCCTCGCTGATCGACAAGTCCATCCACGACATCGCCGAGGTGATGCCGGACGACCTGTCCAAGTCGTACGCCCAGGCGATGGGCATGCTCATCGACGACGGCGGCAAGAACTACCTGCGCGAGTTCGCCGAACAACTCGACAAGATCGCCGAGGGCCGGCGCAAGACCTCCATGGACATCATGGAGTCCAAATGGCAGGTCATCGCCGAGGTCATCCGGCTGCTCATCGAGATCGCCATCTACCTGGCGATGTCCTTCTTCACCGGCGGCGCCTCGGCCAGCCAGATCATGATGGCCAAGCTGCGCAGCCGCTTCCTCATCCTCACCACGCTTAGCCACCTGCTCCAGCGGCTGCACCTGGCGCCCTCGCTGACAGAGGCGTTCGCCGAGGCGTTCACCACCTTCGCGGTGCGGCTGGCGATGATGAACTTCGCTCCGGACGGCCGCCGCCCCGACGGCTTCGACTGGAAGGACATCCTGAAGTCCGCCGCGTTCGGTGCTGCCGCGGGCTTCCTCACCAGCATCTTCGACGACATCGCGAAGAAGATCGTCAAGAGTTACGACAACACCTTCCTCAAGCACGGGTCCGACCTCGACTTCAAGCCCAACCCCAACCTCAGGAACACCCCGAAACCCGAGTTCGGGAACCACCGCCCCGGCCCCAAGCCGGACCCCGGCCCCGGACCCACCCCGAAGGACCGGCCGGACCCCGGCCCGAAGGCGAACGGCCCGGGCGTCCCGCACACCCCACCACTGACCTTCCGGAACAACGACCCGCTCTCCTTCCGGAACAACCCGAACCTGTGGCGCAACAGCCAGATCCTGCGCAACAACGCCGACCGTCCCGGCGCACTGGCCGGTCACTACGGCATCAAGGGCACGTCCGACTTCCTGGCGGCCGGCGCCGGTGAGGCGCTCGCGGAGATCCTGATCAAGGGCGCCTTCGACGGCGACTGGTCCACCAGCTGGTCCACCTTCGTCGGCGCGGGCATCAGCAGCCAGGTCGAGGCCACGCTCACCGACACCGCCCTCAACAGCGGTGCCGAACTGCGCCACGTCATCGACAAGTTGCGTCATCAGCCGCCCACCGTCTCCACCGGCGACGGCGACACCCGGGACACCGGCACCCGGGGCACCGCCGACTCCTCCGGCACCCGGGACGGTGACGGGCCGGGCCCTGCCGGCGGCGCCCCGGACACGGACCTCACCGGCGACAGCGGCTCCACGCGCACGCCCCCGCCGGTCCGCACCGCGGACGGCCCGCCGCCGTACACGAGCGTGGACCCTCCGCCCTACGCCGCCCAGAACCCCCCGGCGTACTCCCCGGGCCCGCTGCCCACGACGGCCGCCGAGAACGCCCTGTGGCAGCAGGTCCACAACGGCCCCGCCGACGTCCGCGAACAGGCCCTGCACGAGATCGCCGCCCTGCGCGGCGCCCAACCGCCCGGCAGCACGGAGATCGACGTCCGCGACACCCTCCACGGTGCCCTCTCGCAGGTGCCCGAGGTCCGGGTGGTGCCCCTCGGGGAGGGGCCCGCGGTCCAGGTCGCCGCCGACGAGGTCCGGCGGGCCCTGGACGGCTTCGGCACGGCGACGACGGTGGAGGACGCGGTCGGCGGGACGGGGTCGCCGGGCATCGACGTCAACCGCGGTTCGAACGGGACTGTCCAGAGTGACGCCGACGGTCCGGCCGGGCAGGAGGTGCCGGGCCGGGCCGGCGGCAGCCCCGTCGCGTCCAACGGCTCCCAGCAGGCGCCCGCTCCAGGCACCGGTGGCGCCCGGCCCGGTGGTGCGCCCGCGGCAGGAGGCACCCAGACCGCCCCCGGCTCCCAGACCGCCCCCGGCCCTCAGACTCCCTCCGGCTCCCAGTCCCAGGGCGCGCGCACCTCGGACACAACGACGGTGTCGGACGGTCAAAGCGCCACTCAGGACAGCACGGCGGTGCAGGACGGCCCGCACCACGCGCAGGACGGCTCCGCACGGCCCTCCGTGACCTCGGAAACCTCCGTCTCCGCCGTGACCTCGGATATCTCCGCCTCCGGGGAGACGACGTCCGTCCCGGTCAGCACCGTCTCCCCGGAGAGCGCCTCCTCCCTTGAGGTCGCGTTCCCGGCCGGGCCGCCCTCTTCCTCCGATCACCTCCTGACCCCGGACGCCGACGTCGCCGGCGTCCCGCCGAAGGTGAGCACCACCGGGTCCTACGCCGGCACCGGCGACGTGTCCCAGGCTCCGCCGGTGACGATCGTCGTCTCGGAGGTGCCGCCGCCCGGGGCGGGTTCGCCGGAGGCGGCCGGTCTGTTGAACCGCGCCGGGGCCGACCGCGCCGTGGTACTGGGGCCGGCGGTCACGCCCGACGGAGCGGGGCGGCCGACCCGCACCGCTGTCGAGCTGACGCGGGAGGGGCCGGGCGCTCCGGTCCGCGTCCGTCCGCTCACGAGCTCCCCGCCGACGCCGGACGGCCGCACCGCGAGCGCGGTCACCACGGAGACGGCCTTTCCCGCAGCCGACGTCCTCCTGCCGCTCGCCGACGCGCTCGGCCCGGTACCCCGCCCCGCCACCCAGAGCACCGCCACGACCGCCACGACCGACAGCAGCGGCCCGGTGAGCACCACCACCGCTCCACCCCCCGAGAAGGTGCTCACGGAGTCCTCCACGCCTCCGCGCGGCACGGGAACCACCCTCGATCCCGGCGGCGTTGCCGGTGTCCCCGCCGCGGCCAAGTTCGCCACCTTGTCCCGCCCCTGGACGGACACGGTCACCGACCTGCACCTGGAGTCGGGGCAGAGCGACGGAATCGGCGGTGACGCACCCGGCCCCGGTGGCGGACGCGGCCCCGGCGCCGGAGGCACCCCGCCCCCGCCTCCACTCACGACACCGGACACATCCGCGGCCCCGCCACCGGGAGGACGCGTCATCGTGCGGCCCGCGGAAGGCGCCGGACACGCGGAGGCCACCGACGACGGCGGCACCCCGGCCCGTGAAGCCGTGGTCACCACCCTGGACGGCCACACGGTCCCGCTCGCCCAGCTGCGCCGCTGGGTGTCGGAGACCGCCGCGAAACCGCGACCGGGACGTGCCGTACGGACGCTGACCGTCTCGCAGGACCCCGCCGACGACGGGACGCCGCGCGGCACGGGCCGTCGGGCGCTGCTCGACCTGGACACCTTCCGCGGGGTGCGCACCACGTCGGGTCCGACCCCGTCCGGTCCGACCCGCACGGTGTTCACCGGCCCACCGACCGCCCTGCCCGGCGCGGGCACCGACGAGGGCGCCGACTACTTCGTGGGGCACGGCACCCCGCGTACCGTCACACTCGGCACCGACGACGCCGCACGCCCCGCCGTGAAGGTCAGCGGTGTGCAGCTCGGGGAGGTGCTCCGGTCCTGGGCGCGGGACGGTGACCGGTCGCGGCCCCTCGTGCTGTTCTCCTGCGAGACCGGACGGCAGCCGCAGGTGGCGGGGCTGCCGGTGGCCCAGCACGTGGCGAACCGCACCGGACGGCCCGTGTACGCGCCGACCACCGAGGTGGGCACGGCCCGGGACGGGAACGGCGCCGTCCGTGCGGTGCTCACCGAAGGCTCGGACGGGCCGGGACGCTGGCGCCTGTTCACCCCGGAGCCCGGCGGCGCCGACCTGGACGCTCTCGCCCGCGACGCCGGTCTGCACTCGGGCCCCGGTCCCGCCGACGCCTTCGCCCGGGCCCGTACCCTCCAGCAGATCCGCACCCTGCGCGACGCCCTCGGTCCGGACGCCGAACAGCGGCCGGAGAACCGGGAGTTGCTCGCGGCACTGGCGTACGTGGACGGTCTGCGCTGGCTGAACCCCGACACCGCGGCCCGCTACGGCGACGGCCGGATGACACCGGACCTGCTGCGCCGGATGGTCGGCGACCGGCCCGGCGTCGCGGTCGACCCGGCGACCGGACCGACGACGGACCAGTACACGGACTTCCTGCGCGCCGCGGCCGAGCTGCGCGGCACCGCCGGACCGGAAACGACCCTCGACGCCCTGCTGCCCCCGCCGCCTCCCGCGCTGCCGCCGGACACCCAAGTCTCCCCGGACGACGTGCGCGGACTGGCCTACGCGCCGTCCGCGCGGATCACCTGGTCGCTCTCCGGCACTCCGCTGCCGCTGTCCGAGCTGGCCCTGAGCGCCGAGGACACCGCCGAACTCGCCCGGCGCAGGCCCGACCTCGCTCCGGCGCCGAGCCGCCCGGAGAGCCTCGCCGAGGACCTGACCCTGTTCAGCAAGGACGCCACGAGCGCGGAGCACGTGCGGGCGGACGGCCGGGCCTTCAGGCGGCTTGACACACCGGGCGGCGGGAACTGCCTGTTCCGGGCGCTGCTCGACAGCGCGCGCAGCCAGGACGTCCCACCCCCGTGGGCGGCGCGCGACGTCGCCGGGCTGCGCGGCCTGCTGCGTGACCGGATCGCCGGTTCCGAACTGGCCGCCGCGGCGGCCGAGGCCACCCCGGACCCGGTGCTCGCCGTGGTGGACGACCTGCGCATGACCGCGCTCGCCGGGGTACGCGACCCCGACGCGCAGCGCAGGATCACCCAGCGCTGGAACGGCATCGCGCAGGCCGTCGTCGAGGACGGCGACGCCCGGCGGTGGCGGCGCATCCTCAGGGACAGCGGCTACCCGCAACTCGCCCAGATCGCGCCCACCCCGGACGACGCACGACGGCTCGGCACCGAAGGACTCGTCGCGGCGGCGGCCGAACACGCCGGGCTGTGGGCCTCTCCCTTCGCCGACGTGCTCCCGCAGGCGCTGGCCCACACCCTCGACCTCGACCTGCGCCTCGTCCAGGCCGACCCGCACGCACCGGCCACCACCCTCGTCACCCCCCTCCATCCGGGCGGCCGTGGCGGCACCCTGCACCTGGCCTACAACGGCACCGACCACTACGACGCCCTGGTCCCGGCCACCGCGCCGCTCGGCCCCGTGCCCGGCACCGGCGCGACGCCCGAGGTCCCGGCCACCGGCGAGACGGACGGCGACGACCCCTTCGCCGCGTGGCTGCGCGGCATGGGCGGGGTCACCGACCTCGACAGCCCCGCCACCGAGACCCCCGACCGGGGCGACCCGGTGCCGCTGGAGACACAGCTCGAACGGCACCGCCCGGCCCGCCTGCTCACCGGCCCGGACGCCCGCCCGCCGGGCCCGCCGCCCCGCACCGTCACCTTCGAGGACGGCAGCCGGCTGCCGACCGTCCTCATCGACCCGGGCGCCGACCCCGGCCCGGACGGTGGCGGCCCGGCGTCCCGTGCGGACGCCACCCGCCCGAGCCGGCCGACCGGTCTCTTCGCGGGCCCCGGCGTGCTGACCCTGCGTTCGCCCGAGCAGGTCGCCGAGGAGATCCTCGGGCAGTTGCCGAAGAACCTGCGCGACCAGTTCGACGAGGCGGAACTGCTGCGCCTGCTGACCGACCAGCCCGGCGCCTTCACCGCCCCGCGCGGCGCACGCCTCGTGGGCCGGGAGAAGTCCGGCGTCGGCCACGAGATGACCGTCGAGGCCATCCCGTACCACCGCTGGGAGCGCTTCTCCGACGTGCACGGCGGCACCACGCGCGTGGACACCATGCGGCGTGGCCAGGCCGGTACGGGTGGCGGGCGCAGCGTCGGCCACGGACGCCGGATCGCCGCCGCGTTGAGCATGGGCCCGCCGCTCAACTGGCTGCTGAAGATCGGCGTCTCGCTGGGCTGGACCCGCCGCACCGACTACTCCCTGGGAACCCAGGCGTACGACCAGACCGAGCACCGCGCCCACGAGGGCTCGCACCTGCACCTGGACGACGTCCACTACCGGGTACGGGTGGAGCGCGTCACCGAGGGACCGAAGGCCCCGGGCCCGGCCACCTCGCCCGCGACGGGACCGAACTGGCGGCGCAGCCAGGTGCACACCGCGCACTTCGCCATGCGGGACGGTCTGAGCTGGCGCCTGCCCGACGACCTCACCGTGCCGTTCACCGGACCCCGCCGGGCCCCGCGGACGCTCACCTTCCCGGACGGGACCGAGCCGCGGATGACGGACACCACCGGACTGCACCTGGTGGACCCGCCCGAGGACGTCGCGCTCGCCCTGTCCGGTGCCCGGCCCGGCAGTTCGGCGCACCGCACCCTCGTCTCGTACGTCCGTCCGGGACGGTTGCTCGCCCTGTTCGGGCGGTTCGCCGGGCCGGTCAGCGGACCCGAGCTGACCCGGGGGAGCGCGTTGCGTCCGCTGGGGCACCTCGTCGTCGAGCGGTCGATCCCGCACCGTGCCACCCTGGTCGCCGAGTCGGTCAAGGCGGAGCTGCGCGACCTCACGCAGACCACGTACCAGAACGAGCGCGGTCACGTCCGCGACACCCGCTTCGGCATCCAGATCACCGCGGGCCCCAACCACACCCTCGTCGGCCCGGAGACCGACGTACGCCTCCAGGGCGGGCCGCTGGTCCGCGCGGACCTCAGCTCCGGGCGCGGCCACCACCTCGGCACCGACGCGGCCCGCAAGACGACCGGACGGCTGCGCAACCACCCGGTCGCGCTCTACCGGGTGGAGCGCACCCTCCTGGTGCGCACGGCCGGCGAGCCGCCGTCCGCGGCGCGTCCGGTGCGTGTGGTCAGCCTGGACTGGATCTCCACCCAGGACGCACGCCGGCTCGCCGGCTGGGACAGCCGCACGCCCGGACGGACCGGCCCCCACCCGGACGCCGAGCCGCCGGTGCCCTGGTACCTCACCCGGGAGGACCCGGTACACCTCGGCGGTCAGGTCCGCGCCGAGGGCTTCCGCCCCGACCGCGCGGGCGACGCCGTGACGACCGGCGGACGGAATCAGCCGGCGAACCAGCCCCAGAACCACGCCGGGCCCTCTGCCGCCCAGCACCCGCTGCGCGTCTTCGCGGACACCGTCCTCGACACGCTGCACCGCTCCTACCCGTCCCTCTTCGTCCCGCCGTCGATGCTGCGGCACCCGCGGCTGGCGCGCTTCTGGTACGGCGACGGCAGGATGCGGACCGCGCTGCACAACGACCGGCAGGTCCGCGAGGCGCTCAACCGGCCCACCCTGGCGCAGAGTCTGGACGACCTGACCAGCACCGGCGTGCCGGTCACCCTCACCGAGGACGGCAAGGTGCGCCGCGGCCACCACACGCTGATCCTGCGGGCGAGACTCACCGACCGCCGCTTCGAGACCACCATGAGCGAACGCTCGCTGCGCAGCGCGGTGATCGGCACCGAGGTGTCCGGGCAGGGGCAGCAGGCGTCCACCACCCTGTCCGCCGGCCTCGAGGTGGGCGTATCCCCGCGCGACCACGACAAGGTGCCCGAGGCGGGGCTGCCGCGCCGGACCGGCAACGTGTCCGTGGGCGCCCGCTACGCCAGGACCGAACAGAAGGGCACCCGCAGCACCGCCGCGGTCACCCACGACCACCTGACGTTCCAGAACGGCGCGGACCTCTACAGCTACCAGGTGGAACTGGGCGCCTCCTTCGAAGGCCACCGGCGCCCGCGCGGCTGGGCCCGACTCGTCTCGCTGGGCCTCCTCGGCGCCGGTGTCTTCGTCAGCAAGGTCGAGGAGCGCCCGCTGTTCCACCGGGGCAGCGAGACCGTGGGGCGCGTGGAGCTCGCCGTGCCCGCCGCGCACGGCTCCGACCGCTTCGCACCCGCCGACCCGCCACCCGCCGGACCGGCGCCGGCCGCCGCACCCGTACGGCTCTCCGCCGTCGAGGCCGACGAACTCCTCGACGGCACCCGCCCGTTGCCGAGCACGGACACGGCGGCGCAACGGCTCGTCCGCAGGCTGCTGCGCGCCCCGCACGTGGTGCTCAGCACCGAGGGCGGCGCGCGGCGCCAGCAGTTGATGCAGGACACGGCCGAGCGTGCCTCCGGCACCTCCTGGCATGTCAGCGCGCCCGGCGCGCCGGTGCGCAGCGCACTGCGGCGGGCCATGGCCGACCTCCACGTGGCCGGTCAACTCGGCCAGTATCTTGGCCCGTTCGGCTCCCGTATCACCGGGCTCAACGGCGCCGGACCGCTCCAGACGCACTACCTGAAGGCCGCCGTCCGCGGCGAACTGGACAACCTGCGGGTCAAGAGCGACCCCAAGGCGGCCAGCCTCGAAGCGACCATCGGCAACGAGCACCGCGTGGCCGGCAGCGCGAGCACCGTGTCGCACACCACTCTCGGCGTCCAGGGCGCCGACATGCCGCTCCAGCAGGCCCCCGGCGGACCGGCCGTCGTCGGCTCCTACTCGACCGCACTCCAGTACGCCTGGGGCAAGGGCCGCAGCGTCGCGCAGACCCTCACCCGGGGACGGAACACGACCCTCACCTACGCGGGCCGGATGTACCTGGTGGTCGCCGACGCCACCGAGACCATCGCCGTACGGGACCGCTGGACGGCGGCGATGGGCACCGTGGGCACCCGCGCTGGCACCGCGATCAGCTCCGCCGCCGGACGCCTGTCCGGGCGCCTCGGGCGCGCACTCGCCCCGCGCCGCGCCGCCGCCGCACTGCAACGGGTGCGCGACGCGGTGATGTTCCATCTGCCCATGCAGGACGTCATCGAGGCCGGGCTCGCCCCGGACGGCCTGGGCACCACCACCCCGCGCAACCTCGGCCGCGGCTACCGCGTGCCCCCCTTCCTGCGCGGCCGCCGCTTCCCCGGCCACCCCAGCGGCCGGCTCGACGCCAGTCGTGCCGCCCGGCAGCTCATGGAGCGGATGACGAGGATCGGCGTTCCCTCGCACGACCGGGAACAGGTCCTCCAGCGGCTCTCACCGGACTTCCTGCGCGCCCATCTGCACGAGCTGACGACCGACGGAATGACCCTGCCGGTGCGCCACCGCACCTGGCGCAACCCCAGCCGTCTGCCGGTCGGCGGCAGCCCGGCACAGGTCCGGTTCACGCTGACCCCGCGCACCACCACCGTCGAACGGCTGCGCACCGGCTTCGAGTTGGAGGACTACCGCACCACCAGCCGCGACAACTCCGGCAGCTCCTCCCAGGATCGCGGCGCCGACGTCACCCTCGCCACGGGGCAGCGCGCGGCGGAGAGCGGAGTCCTCCTCGCCAACCCCTCGCTCCAGGGCACCGCGGCCAAACAGCGGGCCGGCACCCGGACCGAGACCACCGGCAGCACCTCGATGCCGAACATCGCCACCACCCAGGCGCACGCCGAGATCGCCACCAGCTACATCCTGACCGTCACCATGACCGACGCGACCGGCGAGCGCCTGTCCCCGCGCGCCGTGGCATCGATCGGCACCCTGAACGAGATCGTCCCGGCCGGTCTGCTCACCCCCACCGACGACGGCACCGACGGCGTGCTCACCGAGGAGGACGTGCCCGAACCCGAGCGCGCCGTGACCATGCTGACCGCCGAACAGGCCCGCCCGCAGGGCGTCGCCGCCTGGCGCACCGGCGACGACGGCACCGGCCGGGCCGACCCGGACGTGCTGCCCTTCGACGACCGCATAGGCTCCGGCATCCTCGCCGTGGACATCCGGGGCGCGGCCAACGTGCAGGACGCCCTGACCCTCGCCACCGCCCGCGCCGACGGCCTCGGCGACGGCGACCTCGGCCGCCGCCACACCGGCGACGTCCTCACCGAACGCGTGCGCATGGCGCGCCTCACCCCGCTCACCGGCCTCGGCACCGCCCCCGCGCAGGCCCAGCAGGAGGCCACCACCCAGGTCGGCCTCACCTCGGGCTTCCGGGAAGCCCTCGGCGTGAACGGTTCACAGCTCCCCGCCCAGGCGTCCGCCCGCCTCTTCGGCCAGTCCCACACCGCCGGCTCCCGCCTCTACGCGAAGATGCACCGCACCGGCGCCCGGCTCCTCGCCGTCGAGAACAAGCCGCGCATGGAGGCCATGCAGCGCTCGAAGACCTCCGACGCACTGGAGGCCGGCATCACCGACAACGTCGAGGGAATGGTCGGCACCTCGCCGCTCGCGGGCAACAGCAACGCGGGCCTCACCAACCCGGGCGCCTCGGTCCCCGTCGGCGGCGCGAACGACGGCACCGCCCTGAAGGGCACCGTCGACACCACCCTCGGCACCCATTTGAAGGTCGTCACCGACCGCAGCATGCTCTTCGCGATTCCCGTGAGCTGGCTGACCGTGGCCGAGGTCGACCACCACTTCACCGACAGCCGCCCGCTGCGAGCGCTCGGCAAGGCCAAGCGCGGCCCACGCGCCGCCGAGGCCGAGACCACCGCCCTGGTCTGGCTGCGCGAGGACATCGCCCGCGACTACGGCCTCCTGGACGACACCACGTTCCCCGACGAGGTCGGCGCGGCCTGGGACGCCATGGCCAAGGCGGCCGGCGACCTCGCCGCGGCGGAGAAGGGCTACTACGACGCCCGGGCCCGGGCCCGTGAGACCTGGCTCGGCCTGACCCCGCAGGAGCAGGCGGCACTCGGCGACGACGACCCCGACCGGCCGACCGTCCTGCCGCAGGCCATGGCCCAGTCGCCGGCCGTCGCCGCCTGGCAGGCGGCCCGTGAGGAGGTCCGCCGCTGGCAGGCGCACACCGACTCCGCCGCCGCGGACCACCACCGCCTGCACCTCGCGGCCTCCCGCCTCACCGCCCACCACCAGGGCCGCGCGTCCGTTCCGGTGCCGGACCGGGCGCAGGAGCACACCGAGCCGGCGTGGCGCTCCGAGGCGCCCGAGCCGTACCGCATCACCGACGCCACCGACTCCGCCCCGCGCACCCTCACCTCGCCGGACGGCACGCTGGTGCGCGAGGTGCACGACATGCCGCACGACGGCGCCTCGTTCTTCCACGCGCTGATCGCCGTCGCCCAGGACCGCGGCCGGCTGCCCCACCTCCTGGGCACCGGCCTCGCGGCCCGGTTCAGCGCCGCTCCCGGAGACCCGGCGATCACCGAGCGAGCCGTGCGGGCCGCCCGCAACCGCCTCGCCTGGGAACTGGGCGAGAGCCGCAACGAGGACCTGCTCGACACCCTCGCCCTCGACGCCGCGGACACCTTCACCCAGGACGAACTCGACTTCGCGGGCGTGCGGCTGACCCCCGCCCAGCAGGCCGAGTTCGACGCGTTCGGCCGCCTCCCGCAGACACTCTGGCCGACCCCGGGGCAACGGGTGGCGCTCGCCACCGCCGCCCTGCTCCGGCCCTTCACCAGCGAGCCGCCGCAGGGCGGTACCGCGGACACCGCACACCCCGCCCCGCCCGAACGCCGCGCCGGCGACCACGGCGGCGCCGACCTGCTGCCCGCCCTCGCCGCCCGGCTCCTCGGCACCCCGCTGACCGTCGTGACCGGCGAAGGCCGCGAACAGCGCTTCCTCCCGCACGGCACCGACCCGGCAGCCGTCGACCCCGCCACCGATCCCGTCCTCCTCGCCGCCGGCGGCTACTTCCACGCCGCCCTCCCGCCCGGAACCCCGGCCCCGGTCGCCACCGCGCTGCCGGCGACGGCGACCACCTCGGGCACCGCCCCGGACGACGGAACCCCGGACCCCGCCCCGGCGCACCGCAGCCACGCCACCCCGCCCTGGCACCCGCCGGCCGACAGCACCGGCCCGCGCTACCGTCTCGACCGCGACGGCGTCCTCACCGCACCGGACGGCGCCACCTACGCCCAGGGCACACCCACCGGCCGTGGCAACGGCTTCTTCGCCGCGCTCTCCACCGCCCTGCACCACGCGTCCCGACAGCCCGGCCTGGACCACCACGAAGCGGGACGACTGCGCCGGCGCGCCGACATGCCGCCCGCCCAGCTGATGCGCCTGAACGGCCTGCCCGGCCCCCGCGCCGAGCGCGACACGCTCTTCGCACCGCCGCCCCTCGTCGTCCGCCCGGGCGCGCCCGCGCCGAGCCGGCACGCCCGCGACGGCCACCTGCGCCGCCATCTCGCCGAGGCTCCCTGGGGCCCGGGGGCCGACCGCGCGGTGGCCGAGTGGGCCGCCGCGGCGACGGGCACCACCGTCACCCTCGTCGAGGAGAACGGCACCGCCCACACCTACCCCGGCCCGTCCGGCGAAGCAGGCCCGCACCTTCGACTCCGGCGTCGCGGCGGCGACTTCGTCCCGCTGCTCCCGCGCACCCCGGCACCCGCGCCGAGCCCCGCGGTACCGGACCCGGACAGGGACCCGGCCGCCGTCCCGTCGTCCCCGTCCCGGACCGGCGGTGACCTCCCGGGCCTGCCCGGCGAGGAGGAGGCGTACGAGCTCCACACACTGTCGGGGGCGGGCGGGGCGACCGACGCGGAAGCGGACTCGGACGTCGAGATGGACCTCGACTCCGGCTCCGACAGCGAGCGGGAGGCCGTCGAGACGGACCCGGAGCACCCGTTCGCGCTCGAGTTCGCCACCCTGCTGGAGGAGCCCGAACTGCGGGCGGACGCCCTGCTGGACGTGGTCCGGCGGCGCAACGCACGACTCGGCGGCCTCCCGGACGTGGCGTTCGACAGCGCGTTCACCGAGCACACGGGGATCGGTGTGCCCGAGGCCCTGGACCAGGTGGAGCAGGCCGGCAGGCTGTCGTCCGAGGAGTACGAGGAGCTGCGGGAGGCGCTCGGCCTCGGGATCGGGGTTCCCTTCACGCAGACGAGGCCGCCCGGCACGTCCGAGCGGGACCGCCAGGTGACGCTGCGGATGCTGGACCGGGTCGCCCGCCTGGTGAAGGACGTGCTCCGCAAACCGGACCGCCAGGCCGACGCCCAGGTCACCCCGCATATCGCCGTCACCGTGCTGCCGGACGGCTCGCTCGGCATCGCCGGCAACACCGGTGCGAAGGCGCTCACCGCCGACGAGGCCGCCCTGGTCGAACAGGAACTGAGCTGGTTCGTCACCGGACAGGAACCGGGCGGCACCCAGCGGGTGCGGGAGCTCGAGCAATGGTCCAGGGACGAGGAGACCCACCGGCAGTGGGCTGCCCGGCTCGACCAGGAGGAGCGGGACCTCGCCGACCGGACCGCCGCACAGGCGGGCCTGCGGACGCGGCTGGAGGAGCAGTACGAAACGGGGGAGTGGGACGCCACCCTGGAGCAGCAGTGGAACACGCTCCTGGCGGACGAGACGGCCGCCGAGCAGGAGCAGCGGCGTCTGAGGGCGGAGCGGCAGCAGTGGCGGGGCGACGAACGGTGGCTGGCGCGACGGCGACCCGGTGTCGCGCGGGACGTCCGGGACCGTACGAAGCTGCGCGCACTGGCCACCGGCTGGTACCGCCTCTACCATCCTGACTCACCCGAACTCGACCTCGTCAAGCGGGCGTTGGCGAACCCGCGCATCCTCAACGTGGCGGGCCGGGACGGGACCCCGGCACCCGGGGAACACGGCTCCGAGCACGGTGAACTCACCCTCCTCGGGCACTGGGTCGCCCACTGGGAGAACAACCCCGGCGACCCGAACGCGCCCCGGACCCTGCCGCTGGGCGGGTTCAAGATGGCCTGCGCCGCCTGCGACCTCGCCTACCAGGCGGTCAACGAGCACATCGGACGCCCGCTCGGCCACCGCGTCCAGGCGTCCGGGACCCACGGCATCTTCTTCCCCGGCTGGCGCATGCCCCAGTGGATGCGGGAACGGCCGCACCTGGTGCGGCACATCAGGGACAACGCGGAGGACATCGGCGCCTACCTCGACCAGGGCGGCGTACTCCAGGGCGAGCGGACCGAGGGGACGCACGAGCAGTACCCCGCCGGGTCCTCGTCCGAGTACGAGTCCGGCGACGAGGCCATGGACACCGACGACCTGCCCGACTCCCCGGCGCCGGGCACATCCCCGCGGCTGCCGCGGACCGCGTCGTCCGGTTTGGACGAGCCCACCGCCACCCCGCCGGTCCCACGCGGCCCGCGCGACCACCGCCCTCGCTTCGTGGTGCGGTCCGGCTTCGACGCCCGCCGCTTCTCGTACGGAGGGGAGCCGGTCACCGACCTCACGGTGCGTCTGGCCATCCGGGGCCCCGAGGACCAGGCCGAGCAGGTACGCCGGCGACTGGACCAAGGCGTACGGCAGTTGCTCAACGACCCCGCGCACCGGCTGGCGGGCGGGGACCGGCTGCACGTGACCGTCGAGCACGTGGACCCCGACGACTCACCCCACCTCACCGTGGATCTCGCGGGCCGGGACCGGGCGATGGACCAGACGACCTGGTGGGCGGACGCGTCGCCGGCTCACCTCGTCCACGAGCTCACCCATCAGCTCGGCCTGCGCGACGAGTACCGGGACGCCGACGCGCCGCACCGCCCGCACGTCCCGGGCAGCCTCCTCGGTGCCCTGGACGAACCGCCGGAGGACGCCTCGCTCACCCCCGCCGGCCTCCGCGACCGGCACCTGGCGCTGCTGAGTGCCCTCATCGGCGAGGTGACGCCCCAGCCGCAGCAGGAGAGCCGGACGTGGGACGCGGCACGAACGGCCGCCACGCCCGTCACCCGGCGGTCGGTCTGGGTTGACCCCGTCTCCCTGCCCCGGACCGGTCCGGCGGAGGTCCCGGCGCGCATGCCGCAGGACGCGACCCTCACCCCCTTCCGGTCGGGCACCTACGAGTTCACCAACCTGAAGCACACCGACGAGACCTACCGCGACAAGGCCGTCCGCATCATCGACCTGCTGCGCAGGCACGACACGATCAGGGACTTCATCGGCGGCCGCCCCTGCCGCATCACCCTGCATCTGCGCACCACGCAGACCCCGGCCGACGTGATCGACCGCGGCGAGGCCGGGGTCGACATCAGCCTCGCGAGCTACTACTTCGAGAAGTACGGCATCGGCCACATCATGGGGATGCTGGCCCACGAGATCGGCCTGCACCCGCTCGCCTCCCGGAACACGAGCATCCCCGACGAGGAGGAGATGTTCGCGGGCGTGCCGCTCGCCGTACCCGGCCTGACCGATGTGAAGACACCGCGCACCATGAGCACCGAGGGCGCCGGCCAGGCGGACCACATCATGGCGGCGTTCCCCAGCAGCACCCGCCACCGCATCTACCGCGACATCGTCGTGAGGATGGCGGGCGTGCTGGCCCAGGACGTCCAGGCGGGGGAGGAGGGTGCGCAGGCCAAGGACGTCACCGATCTGATCGACACCTACCTCATGGACCTGGCGACCATCGCGGTCACCAACGACCGCCGCAAGGACGCGGCCTGGGAGCCCCGCTACACGGCGAAGGTCTACAACGCCTACAAGGAGATGTTCGTCGCGCAGCTGCCCGACGACAGCCCCGTCCGGCCGCTGCTGCCCGCGAACAAGAGCTGGTACAACGTCACCGGCAACTTCCTCGGTCTCGGCACCAGCTTCACGTTCAACAACCAGGGCGACAGCATCCAGACCGCCACCGCCACCGCCACCGCCACCGCCGAGGCCACCGCCACCGCCGACGAAGCCCGCCCGCGCCTTCCTCAGGCAGGCACCGGCACGGCCCTGCGGCCGTCCGGTACACCACAGCCGCGGCGCGACAACCGCCCCCGCTTCGTGGTGCGTTCCGGCTTCGACGCCCGCCGCTTCTCCTACGACGGCGAACCGGTCACCGACCTCACCGTCCGCGTCGCGCTGCGCGGCACCGACGCACAGGCGGCCCAGGTGTACGACCGGCTCACCGCGGGCGTGCACGAGTTCCTGAACAACCCCGGGCACCGGCTCCCCAACGGCGACCGGCTGCACGTCACCGTCGAACTCGTCCGGCCGGAGGACTCCCCGCACCTGACCGTGGACCTCGCGGGACGGGACCGGGTGATGGACCAGACCACATGGTGGGCGGATGCCGATCCGGTCCAGTTCGTCCACGAACTCACCCATCAGCTGGGCCTGCGCGACGAGTACCGCGACGCCGACTCGCCGCACCGCCCCCACATCCCCGGCAGCCTCCTCGGCGCGCTGGACGAGCGGCCCGACGACGCGTCCCTCACCCCTGCCAGCCTCCGAGGACGGCACCTGGCCCTGCTCGGCGCGCTCATCGGACCCGTGACCCCGAGCCCACACCCCCAGGACGAGGAGCGGACCTGGGACGCGGCCCGTACCGGCACCGCACCGGTTCCCCGCCGGTCGGTCTGGGTGGACCCGGTCTCCCTGCCCCGGACCCGGCCGGCCGACACCGGCACCGGCGTCCCCGCCCGCGTGCCGCAGGACGGCACGCTCACGCCCTTCAAGTCCGGCAACTTCGAGTTCACCAACCTGAAGCACACGAACGAGCGGTACCGCGACAAGGCCGTGCGCATCATCGAACTGCTCGGGGACCACCCGACGATCAGGGACTACATCGGCGGGCGCCCCTGCCGCATCACCCTGCACCTGCGCACCACGCAAACGCCTGCCGACGTACGGGACCTGGGCGACGACGGCGTGCAGATCAATCTCGCCAGCTACTACTTCGAGAAGTACGGCATCGGCTACGTCATGGGGATGCTGGCCCACGAGATCGGTCTCCACCCGCTCGCCTCCCGCAACCGGGACATCCCGGACGAGGAAGCGATGTTCCACGGCGTTCCGCTCCCGGTGCCCGGGCTGGCCGATCTGAAGACTCCGCGCACGATGAACACGGACGGCGCGGGCCAGGCGGACCACATCATGGCGGCTTTCCCCAGCAGCACGCGCCACGGGATCTACCGGGACATCGTCCTGACGATGGCCGACATGCTGGCCCGGGCCGCGCGGGCGGGCGTGGAGGGTGCGAAGGCGAAGGACGTCACGGACCTCATCGACTGCTACCTCATGGACGTCGCGTCCATCGCGATCACCAGCGACTACCGCATGAACGCCGCCAAGGAGCCCGGCAACACCGCCAAGGTCTACAACGCGTACAAGGCCCTGCTCGCCCAGCACATGCCGGAGGACAGCCCCGCCCGCCCCTTGCTGCCCGCCGACAAGGGACTGTTCGGCGTCGTACGCGACTTCGCCCAGCTCGCCACCAGCCTGGCGACGAACAACCGCGGCGACAGCATCCAGCAGCCCTTGACCGAGGACGAGGCGCGCCCCCGGCTGCCGCAGGGCACGGACCCGCTTCCGCAGCGGACCCGCGCGGTCACACCCCGCTCGCGCGACCGCCGTCCGCGGTTCGTGGTGCGGGCCGGCTTCGACGCACGGCGATTCCGGTACGAGGGCGAGATGGTCACCGACCTCACCGTGCGCCTGGCGATCCGGGGATCGGAGGACCAGGCCACGCGGGTGCGCGAACGGCTCGCGGCAGGGGTGCGCGAGTTCCTGAACGCCCCCGCCCACCGTCTGCCGAACGGTGACCGCCTGCACGTGACCGTCGAGCACGTGGACCCGTCCGAGGGCCCGCAGTTGACCGTGGACCTGGTGGGCCGGGACCGGGCGATGGACCAGAACACCTGGTGGGCCGATGCCGACCCGGTCCAGTTCGTCCACGAGCTCACCCACCAGCTGGGCCTGCGCGACGAGTACCGCGACGCGGCGTCCCCGCACCGCCCGCACGTCCCGGGCAGCCTGCTGGGTGCTCCGAACGAGCCCCCCGAGGACTCCTCACTCGCCGTCGGCGGCCTCCGCGACCGGCACCTGGCCCTGCTCGGCGCCCTCATCGGGGACGTCACCCCTGCCCCGGCGACGGACACCCGGCCGACCTGGGACGCGGCCCGTGCCGCGGCCGTACCCGTGCCGCACACGTCGGTCTGGGTGGACCCGGTCTCCCTGCCCGAGCGGGACGTCGACTCCGCGGCGGCCGACGGGGTCCCGGCGCGGATGCAGCAGGATCCGAACACCTCGGCGGAGCCCGCCTACGTGCCGTTCTCCTCGGGGAACTTCGCGTTCACCAACCTGAGGTTCACGGACGACAGGTACCTCGCCAAGGCCGTCCGGATCATGGACCTGCTGCGCAGGCACGACACGATCCGGGACTACGTCGGCGGCCGCCCCTGCCGCATCACGCTCCGCGTCCGCACCACCGAGACGCCGGCCGATGTGATCGACCGCGGCGAGGCCGGGGTCGAGATCAACCTCGCGAGCTACTACTTCGAGAAGTACGGCATCGGCCACATCATGGGGATGCTGGCCCACGAGATCGGCCTGCACCCGCTCGCCTCCCGGAACACGAGCATCCCCGACGAGGAGGAGATGTTCGCGGGAGTCCCGCTCGCCGTACCCGGCCTGACCGATCTGCGCACCCCCCGCACGATGAACACCGAGAGCGCGGGCCAGGCCGACCACATCATGGCGGCGTTCCCCAGCAGCACCCGCCACGGGATCTACCGGGACATCGTCGTGTCGATGGCCGTGATCCTGGAGCAGGACGCGGTCGCCGGAGCGGAGGGCGCGCGGTCCGGCGACGTGACGGACCTGCTCGACTGCTACCTGATGGACCTCGCCTCGATCGCGGTGACCAACGACCACCGGATGAGCGCGGCGACGGAGCCCGGCTACACGGCGAAGGTCTTCAACGCCTACAAGCAGGCGCTCCTCGCCCGGTTGCCGGCCGACTCCCCGCTGCGGGCACTCGTCCCGCCGGACAAGAGCATGTTCGGAGTGATCAACGACTTCCGGCGCATCGGCACCTACCTCGCGATCAACAACCGCGGCGACAGCATCCAGCAGACCGACCTGACCTGACCTGACCGAGCGAAGCGTCCCGATCGAGGTTTCAGGAGAAAGCGGCCGATGCCGCAAGGATTCGGGCGTATGAGCCGGGGGTGACGCCCCACCCGTTCGGCCCGTCAAGATCTCCCCGCGCCGTCAGACTCCTGGGAGGGAACGCCCCTTCGGGGCTGTACGCAGGGGTGATACGGGGTGGGTGTGACCGAGCGCGGCGATCAGCGGCGGGACGAGGACCCGGCGCGTGCGGTACCGCGGCACGTGGCCTGTGTGATGGACGGCAACGGCCGCTGGGCGCAGCGGCGTTCGCTGCCCCGAACGGCGGGCCACCGGGCCGCGGAGACCACCGTCATCGACATCATCGAGGCGGCCCGGACGGCCGGCGTCGAGTGGCTCAGCCTGTACGCCTTCTCCACCGAGAACTGGAACCGTCCCGGCACCGAGGTCGACTACCTGATGCGCCTGGTCCGCCGGGTCGTGCGCAGACACGCGCCGCTGCTGCTCGCCCGTGGCATCCGCTGCCGTTTCCTCGGGGTCGCGGACCCGCGCATCCCCCGTGAACTGGCCCAGGACTTCGACGACCTCGCGACCCTGACCGCCGGCAACCACGGGATGACGCTGACCGTCGCCTTCGACCACGGCGGACGCCGGGACATCGTCGAGGCCGCCCGGTCCCTGATCCGCCGCGGGACACCCGCCGACGAGGTGACCGAGCACGTCTTCGCGGACCACCTTCCGTTCCCCGACACCCCCGACGTGGACCTCGTGATCCGCACCTCCGGCGAGCAGCGCATCTCCAACTTCATGCTCTGGCAGGTCGCCTACGCCGAGTGGGTCTTCCCCGAGGCGCTCTGGCCGGACTTCCGCGCCCCCGACTTCCTCGCCTGCCTGCAGACGTACCGGCGCCGTGACCGCCGCTTCGGCGGCGTGCCATCCCAGACGAACGGAGAGCCCTCATGACGACCGGAACCACCACAACGACCGACGAGACACCCCTGTTCGGCCCGGAGTCCCAGTTCCGCGCCTTCTTCGACGACCCGCGCTGGGCGCCGGCCATGATCCGAGCCACCGTGCTGGAGGCCGCCCACCCGCAGATCGGCGCCGCCCTCGCCGACAACTCCACCTTCGTCGCCCACCCATGGCGCCGGCTGCGCAACACCTTCCTCAGTATGCGCCGCATGTTCGACGCCGACCCGGCGGTACGCGAACGGGAGGCCGCACGGCTCAACAGGCTGCACGCCCGGATGAGCGGTTCCGACTCCCGCGGCCGCGCCTACGACGCCATGGACCGCGCGACCCGCGCCTGGGTCGTCGCCACCCTCTTCGAGAGCGCCGTCACCATGTGCCGGCTGAGCGGCCAGCCGCTCGACCAGGACACCATGGAGCGCATGTACGCCGAGTACCGCGCGTTCCTCGCCGCGCTCGACGGCGACGCCGGGGAGCTCCCGGAGGACCTGAACGACTTCTGGCGGTACTTCGACAGGGTCGTCGAGGAAGAGCTGGAGAACACCGAGGCCGCCCGCGTCATCCTCTACCGGCTCTTCGACCATCTGCCCGCCCCGGCGCTGCTCGGCGGCGCGCCGACGCTGTGGGCGGCCGGCCGGGCCGTCGTCGGTCCGCTCCTCGGCGCGATCACCGTCGCCTCGCTCCCCGAGGCCTACCGGCGCAAGGCCGGGCTGCCGGAGATGCCCGGTGCCCCGACCCTCATGCAGGGCGCCTACCTCGCCGCCGGGCTCACCCGCTTCCTGCCCACCGGCTGGTTCGACGCCGAGACCATCATCGAGATCCTGTCCCTCTCGCCCGACAGCGACGATCCCCGCGCCCGGACCGTGACCGCACTGCACGCCCGTATGAAGCAGGCGTCGGCCCTGCTCCGCCTCCTCACGCCGCTGGGCGCGGACACCGCACCCGACCCGGCGCCGGCCCCCTCGGGTCAGGGCCGGCGTTCGGCGGAGGAGTTCTTCCGCGAGGTGCTGGACCAGACGGGCGACGGCCACCTCGACTGGCCCGACCTCGCGGCCTTGGCACGCGAACTGGCCACCCGCCTCGACCTGGACGAACCCGAGGAGACTCGCCTCTACGACGCCTTCGCCGCCTGGTGGCGCGAGCTCCAGGCCGCCCTCGACACGGATGGCGACGGCCGTGTCAGCGCCGAGGAGTACGCCGCCGCCGTACCCTCGCTCGCCGGCCCCGCGCTCATCCGGGTCGCCGAGGTGCTCTTCGACGCCACCGACAAGGACGGCAGCGGGACCATCGACGCGGAGGAGTACCGGGCCCTCTTCCGCACCGCCTTCCACCGCGACCTCACCACCACCGACGGCACCTACGGGCGCAGCGCCTTCGTGGGCGACTTCCTCGCCTTCATGTCGGGCCGCCGCCCGAACACCCCGTACGACCCCCTGCTCGCCGACGCCTGATTCCGCCCGCGACGAGGCACCCGGTGCGGCGCACGGACTCGTCGTCCCCCGTCACGACCGAGGAGCGGCAAGGTCGACGAGGCCACCCTCGATACGGGTTTGTGAGGCCGGCTCCCGCCCGGACCGACCGAGCCGGTGCGACGGGGCGGGGCCCCCGCCCGCCACTCAGACGGAGCGGGACGGGGGCCCCGACGGGTCGTCGGGGCCGGCTGCGCGCAGCGGCCTGAACTCCACGGCCACGACCCCGTCGACCTCCCGGCACATGTCCTCCAGCACGGGGACGGCCGTCCGGGAGGACAGGCGCCCACTGAGCACGACATGGCCGTGCGTGACGTCCACCTGCAGTTCGGAAGGGGACTCGCCGAGGGCCTTGACGAGGACCTCCTAGACGATCTCCCTGCGGATCGCCTGATCCGTGCGCAGATACACCCGCAGCAGGTCGCTCCTGCTCACCACGCCGATCAGACGGCCGTCGGCGTCGACGACGAGGAGCCGCTTCACGCCGTGCCGCGCCATCACCCGGGCCGCTTCGACCACACTCCAGTCCTCCCGCGCACACAGCGCCGGCGACGTCATCAGCCCCGCCGCGTCGATGGCGCGGGCCTTTCCCGGCCCTGCGGAGACGTCGGACCCGTCCTCGGCGTCCTGCGGTTCGCCCCGCATCTTCTGGAGGAGGTCCGCCTCCGACACCACACCCAGTGGACGATTCTGGTCGTCCACGACGGGAACGGCGGTGATGTCGTACTCCTGGAGCAGGTGGGCGATCTCCTTGAACGGCGTACCGGCCTGGACACGGACGACAGCCTCGCTCATCTGGTCGCGCACCTTCTGGTGGTTCATCGAGGCATTCCCTTCTCCCACCACCGGTGTGGAAGGAAGCGTCCAGTGGCGCCTCGGTGATGCCCCTCGCTCCCTCCTTCGAACATAGTCGTAGGCGCGGGGAGGCCGGCAGCCCAGGCAGCCGTTCGCGCGACGGCTGACCACTCGGGGATGGTCCCACGCCGCCGGTGGCCCTCGGTGACGGCGACGCGACCTGCGGCGCGTGGTCCGTGCGACTGGAATCGAACCTGTGAACGCCGTCGCGGTGTCCCCGCCCGGTCGGACCGGGTCGCCGCTCACTCGGGACGGGCTGCCCCCGACCGAGTGAGCGGCGAGCGCGTCAGGCCTCGGTGCCGGTCGGTGTGCCTTCGTCGAGCATGGCGAGCGTCAGGACATCGCCGCCGATGCCCCAGCCACCGTCGGTGACCTCCTCGACGAGGACCATGGTGTTGGCGCGGGCGCGTTCGCCGTAGAGCTCGACGTACAGCTCGGTGGTGCGGGTGACGATCTCCTCCTTCTGCTTCGTGGTGAGGGTCTTCGCGGGGACCTTGAAGTTGGCGAAAGGCATGACTGGTTTCCCGTTCTCGGTGAGGCGATGTACGAACTGTCCGCGACGGAATGTGCGCGGGGCGGGTGTTCTCAGATGATTCCGCCGTTGGCGCGGATGACCTGTCCGTTGATCCAGTGGCCGGCGGGGGAGGCGAGGAAGGCGACGACTTCGGCGATGTCGGTGGGGGTGCCGAGGCGTTCGAGCGGGGGTTGGGAGGCGAGATGGGCGATGGCCTGTTCGTCCTTGCCGTCGAGGAAGAGATCGGTGGCGGTGGGGCCGGGTGCGACGGCGTTGACGGTGACGTCCCGGCCGCGCAGTTCGCGGGCGAGGATGAGTGTCATGGCTTCGACAGCGCCCTTGCTGGCGGCGTAGGCGCCGTACCCGGGGAAGGAGAGTGCCACCACGGAGGTGGAGAAGGTGATGATCGCGCCGCCGGCGCGGATGCGTCGGGCGGCCTGCTGGGCGACGACGAAGGTGCCGCGGATGTTCGTGCGGTGCAGTTCGTCCAGGACGGTCAGGTCGAGTTCGGCGATGGGGGCGAGGTCCATACGGCCGGCGGCGTGGACGACGACGTCGACGCCGCCGAAGTGTTCCTCGGCCGTGTCGAACAGGGTCGCGACGGCGTGTTCGTCGGCGATGTCCGCGCGTACGGCGACGGCCTGGCCTCCGGCGGCGACGGCTTCCTTGACGGCCTCTTCCGCCTTGTCCTGACTGCCGGCGTAGCCGACCACGACGGCGTATCCGTCGGCGGCCAGCCGGCCGACGGCCCGCCGACCGATGCCGCGTGAGCCGCCGGTGACGACGGCGACGCGGCGTGGGACGGAGGAAGGGGGTGCGGCGGTGGTTCCTTCGGGGGAAGTGGGGACTGACATGACTGACTCCGTTGGGGATGGGGATGGGAATGGGTCGCGGTCCTGCCGTCGCCCCGATGTCCTGACCATCGTCCGTGGGCGGCCTCTCGCCAGCCAGGGTTGCGTCTACCCGGGGGTTGTCACCCCCTGGCTGCGTCATGACCCGCGGGCAACCATGGAGGGGTGAACCTTCCAGAGCTCGGTGCCTTCCTCAGGACTCGCCGCGACCGCATCCGCCCCGCCGACGTAGGCCTGCCGCACGGTCCGCGCCGACGTGTCCCCGGGCTGCGCCGTGAAGAGGTGGCGCAGCTGGCCGGGCTGTCGGTGGACTACTACACCGAGCTGGAACGAGGCAGCGCGAAGAGCGGGGTGCAGCCCTCGGCCCAGACGCTGGGCGCCCTCGCCCGGGCTCTGCGCCTGAACCGTGACGAGCGGGACCACCTGTTCCACCTTGCCGAACGGCCGGTCCCGCCGTCGGCGCACGGGGCGTCGGCACATGTGCAGCCCGCGCTTCTCGGCCTGGTGGACCGCCTGTCCAACACCCCCGTCCGCGTCATCACCGATCTGCACGAGACCCTCGTGGAGAACGACCTGGCCAGGGCCCTGCTCGGTGATTCCCCCGCGCGGCGCGGCCCCGCGGCGAGCTTGGTGTACCGCTGGTTCACCGATCCGCAGACGCGCGAGATCTACCCGCCCGAGGACCACGCCCACCACTCGCGGGTGTTCGTCGCCGATCTCCAGGCAGCCGCTGCCCGGCGCGGCGGGGACATCGAGGTCACCAAGATGATCGCCGTGTTGCGCCGCCGCAGCGAGGAGTTCGCAGCGCTGTGGGACACCCACGACGTGGCGGTGCGCCGCATGGATCACAAGCGGATCGTCCACCCCATGCTGGGCGTCATCGAACTCGACTGCTTCAACCTGCTCAGCGAGGACGGGCGGCAACGCCTGCTGTGGTTCACCGCTCCGCCCGGAAGCGAGGGGGCCGAACAACTGGAACTGCTGTCGGTCATCGGGACCCAGCAGATGACCGTTCCGGAGGGCGAGGCACCGTAACCGCCGGCGGCGCCGCCGCGAGGGCGGCCCCGACGGGCCGCCGGAGGGCGTCGCGCCCCTCAGGGGCCGGGTGGGATCTGGTCCTGCGGCCCGTCGGCCGCCTCTGCCGCCTCGTGACCCCTCTGCGCCCGCTCGGCCACGGACGGGTCCTTCGAGTCCGAGACCAACTCCGCGATGCGCAGGGTGCACTCCCACTCCGTGAGCCTGCCTTTGATCACGACGAGGTACGTCTCCTGGTCGGCGAAGCGATACACCTGACGCCGCTTCTCGATGATCCTCTTGCTCGGTGCGTACGTGTGGAGGGCCTTACGGAGTGCCTCCAGGGCCTGGTCCTTCGTCTCGAGCCCACGGCGGATGAACTCGGTTCTGTACACATCGCTGTAGTACTCCGCGATCACGACCCAGTCGCCCATCGGCTCCCCCCTCCGCGCCGCTGCCAGTCAGCCACAGCGCGGGCCCCGCAGCAAGAGGGGCGCAGTGTCACAGGGACGGTGCCGTGGAGGGGGTAGTCGTACCAGGTGTCCTGGTCGACGTCCGGCGCGGGCAGAGCGGTTTCGACGGCCAGCCAGCCCGAGTCGCTGAACGCATATCCGGCGAACTCCGCGACGGCTTCGCAGAAGGGCCGCAGGTTCGTGTCGAAGATCCAGCTGCCGCTGAGCGTGCGCCCTCTGTCCGGCGACGTCCGTCGAATACCGCTCTCGTTCGTGGTGCCACGTCCGCCGGGACGGTGGTGTCCCGCCCGTCAGGCCAGGTCGGCGACTTGTGTCTGCAGGAAGTGCAGCAGGGCCTTGTTGAAGCGTTCTGGCTGCTCTGCGCCTGGAAGGTGTCCGGCACCGTCGATGACGCACAGTACGGCGTGCGGCACCAGGCGGCTGATGGCTTCGGCGTCGGACACCGGGGTGTAGACGTCGTCGGCACCGACGACGATCAGCACCGGGCACCGCGCGCCGGCGAGCGTCTCGCGGTAGTCGGGCCGTTCGGCCCGCCCGCGCAGGGCGGCCGCGGCGCCGCGGGGGTCGGTGGCCCGCATCATCGCCAGGACACGTGCGGCGACGTCCGGTAGAGCGGTGACGTTGTAGGCGGCCAGCATCTTGTCGATGACCTCGTCCGCGTAGCCGGCCATGCCGTCGGCGAGCAACCGGTCGGCCAGGCGATTGCGGAACGCCCTGCCCTCGGCGCTCTCGGCAGGCGCCGAGGTGTCCGACAGGACGAGTGCGCGCACGCGACGGGCGTAGCGGTGGTGTACTTCCATGGCGATCTGACCGCCCATCGAGACACCGCCGACCACTGCCTGTTCGATGCCGAGCGAGTCCAGGAGACCGACGAGGTCGTCTGCGAAGTCGGACAGGTACACCCGCCCGGGAGAGACGTCGCTGTCGCCGTACCCCCGCAGGTCCGGGGTGACGACGCGGTAGCCGGCCGCGGCCAGTTGCTTGCTCTGCGGAGCCCACAGGGTGCGGTTGAACGGGTGCCCGTGGATCAGCAGCACCGGCGGCCCCGTCGACGGGCCGATGTCGTCGTAGTGGAGCATGGCGCCGTTCACCAGTGCTCGGCTCATCGAACGGTCCTCATAAGGGGTGTTGGGGTCGTCGCGGCAGCGTACACCCGCACACGTCATCGAGCGGGGCCCACGCCACGGGCTCGCCGGGTGTGGGCCCATGCCCACGCGCACGCGCTCGGCCTCGATCGGGGTCAGGCACGGGCGACGTCGGAGGAGCGGGCAAGGTCCTGCCACGTCTCCAGCTCGGCGCCCACGGCGGTCAGCTTTGTACGAATGCCGGCCAGTGTGGAGGTGCCCAGGAGCAGGTGGGCGGGCATCTACGGAAGGTCGGCGAGTGTCAGGACAGCGGCCGCGGCCCGTGCCGGATCACCCTCCTGCAACCATGTAGGCCGACTACCGCCTGTCCGAGCACCAGCACGGGGGTGAAGCGGTCCTTCCACGAGGCAGTCGGCGAGATGCGGCTGAACTGGCAGACACTCCACCTGCCCGACAGCAACGGTCAGACGCTCCTCATCTACAGCGCCGACACCGGCTCGCCGTCGGAAGAGAAGCTGCGCCTGCTCGCCAGCTCGACCGCGGACCCGGTGACGACACCGAGTCGGACCCCCACGGCCGGCTGTCACCTGCCGCCCCGGAGCATTCGAGCCGCGATCACCGCCGGACGGCGCATGACGGCCTTCAGGAAACCCGTGCGCACCACGGGCCGCCGGGCGCGGGTCTGCATCCATACAGTGCTCGCTCGGCGAATAGGTGGCGAGCCCTCGACCGACGGAGCCTGACGCGCAGCTGAAGGGGTCCGAAGGAATGAGAGGGCGCCGCGCAGGGTTTCAGCCGCCTTGGTGCCAGGGAGGGCACACGCAGAATGCGCCGACACGTCATAGCAGTGGAGAGCGAGAACCGTATGCGCAACGACGCCGTCCACGACCCTCTCCGGGGGCGGGTCGCGGTCGTCACCGGGGCCGCCCGCGGAATCGGCTCGGCCCTCGCGCGGCAGTTGTCCGGCGCCGGCATGCACGTCGCCCTGCTGGGACGCGAGGCGCAGTCCCTCCATCAGGCGGCGTCGGCACTTCCCGGCCCGAGCCTGTGTGTCGAGGCGGACGTCACCGACCAGGACGCACTCGACCGCGCGGCGGAGCGGGTCACGCGGGAGCTGGGGGAGGCGTCCGTGGTCGTCGCCAACGCCGGCGTGGCGGCGGGCGGCCCGTTCCGCCAGACGGACGCCGACCTGTGGCGGCGTGTCATCGACGTCAACCTGATCGGTGCGGCCAACACCGCCCGCGCCTTCCTGCCGCACCTGACCCGCACGCGCGGATACTTCCTGCAGATCGCCTCGACCGCCGCTTTCGGCTCGGCACCCATGATGAGCGCCTACTGCGCCTCCAAGGCCGGTGCGGAATCCTTCGCACGGGCCCTGCGCGGCGAGGTCGAGCCCGACGGTGTCGCCGTCGGCATCGCCTACGTGCACTGGACCGGGACCGACATGATCAGCGGACTGGACGATCACCCGGTCCTCCGGGCTCTGCGGGCACACCAGCCGTGGTTCGCCCGCCGTGTGCACAGCCCCGACCAGGTCGCCGGGTGGCTCACCGCCGGAGTCCACCGCCGCGCCCTGCACATCTACGCCCCGCCCTGGCTGCGCTGGTGCCAGCCACTGCGCCCGCTGTTTCCCGCCCTGGTCACCCGCGTGGCCCGTCGCGAGCTGCGACGATCGACCGCCGAAGAGCTCGCGGTCGACGTCGGGGTGATGGGCGCGGGCGGGCGAGCCGACTGGGACGCCTACAACTCGGACGCCCGGCGGTCCCGCCGCCCTCGATGACCCCTGCGCGGCCGCGTGACCAGTCCCCGGGGTTCGGCTTCCGGGCCTGACCCGCACGTCGGTGCCGGCCCACGGCCGTGTGGTTCCGGGCCGGCGACGGGCGCCCGGAACCAGCCTCAGCGGGGCCTCACACCGACGGCTGCGGGGCGACGCCGCCCTCGCCCCGCATTCACCCCCGCGCCGACGCCCCGCTGCTGCTGCACTCGACGATCGACGCACCGCGCCGGTGGACGCGACGTGGCCCGCGCGGTGCAAGACGGGCGGGCACGGGTGGCAGCCGACGGGGACGACCGCTCGACCAGTGCCGACGAAGCCGTCGCGACGGCGGTCCGGGCCCTCGGGAAGCACCACCGGCCGTAGCGCCCGCCCCCGCCTGGGACCCGACGCGGCCCGTTCGAGCAGGACGGTCCGGGCTCACGCATCACGCGGCGGAAGCGTGGAAGACGGCATCCATGACTACGCATACGGATCCGCAGAACGCCGCCGACTTCTACGACTTCGAGGCCGCCCTGTCGCCGGAGGAGCGCAAGACCCTCGTCAGGACGCGGGAGTTCATGCGGGACCAGGTCGCGCCGCTGGTGGCCGAGCACTGGGCCGAGGGCGTCTTCCCCAGGGAGCTGATCGGCAGGTTCCGGGAGAGCGGGCTGGTCGGACTGGCTTACGAGGGCTACGGCGACCACGGCCCCGCCGCCAGCCATCTGCTGACCGGGATGATGGCGATGGAGATGAGCCGGGTCGACGCTTCCGTCGCCACCTTCTTCGGCGTCCACAACGGGCTCGCGATGTACGCCATCCAGGCCGGAGGTGACCAGGCTCAGCGCGACCGCTGGCTGCCCGAGATGGCCAGGATGGACACCATCGGCGCCTTCGCGCTCACCGAGCCGCTGGACGGCTCCGACATCGCGGCCGGCATGCGCACCACGGCCCGGCGCGAAGGCGACACGTGGGTCCTCAACGGCGCCAAGCGCTGGATAGGCAACGCGACCTTCGCCGACCACGTGGTGGTCTGGGCGCGCGACGTCGAGGACGATCAGGTGAAGGGTTTCGTCGTCGGCAAGGGCACCCCGGGCTTCACGGCGGAGAGGATCGCGAACAAGACCTCGCTGCGCATGGTCGAGAACGCGGACATCGCCCTGCAGGACGTGCGCGTACCGGAGGACGACCGTCTGCAGAACGCGTCCTCCTTCCGTGACGTCGCCGAGATCCTGCGTGCCACGCGCAGCGGCGTCGCCTGGCAGGCGCTCGGCGTCATGATCGGCGCCTATGAACTGGCGCTGCGCTACGCCACCGAACGGCAGCAGTTCGGGCGGCCGGTCGCGGGTTTCCAGCTCGTCCAGGACCTCTTGGTGAAGAGCCTGGGGAACATCACGTCGAGTTGGGGCATGCTCCTGCAACTGGCGCGGCTGCAGGACTCCGGCGTGTTCCGCGACGAGCACTCCTCACTGGCGAAGGCCCATGTGACGGCCCGTATGCGGGAGGTCGTGGCCTGGGCGCGGGAGATCTTCGGAGGCAATGGCATCGTCCTGGACTACGACGTCGCACGCTTCTTCGCGGACGCGGAGGCGATCTACTCGTTCGAGGGCACCAGGGAGATGAACACGCTGATCGTCGGCAAGGCGATCACCGGGGAGAGCGCGTTCGTCTGACGACTCGGCGGACGGCTGGACTCCTGTTGTGGGGGGTGGCTCCTGCCGGCCCGGTCACTCCGGGACCGAACAGTCCAGGATCCGCCCGTCCACCGTCCCGACGACCAACCGCCGCCGGTCCGCCCGGTACGCCATGGACATCGGTGTGACCGGGTGGCCGTGGGCGCTCAAGGTGTGCCGGGCTCGCACCTCGCCGGTCGCCGCGTCCAGGGTCTCCACCTCACCCGTGAGGTAGGCGACATAGACCCTCCGCTCGTCGCCGTCGAGGTCGGCGAGCGGCTTGTCGGTCTCGTGCACCCAGCGTGCCGCCCCGTCCGGCAGCCCCCGGCTCACGACGTACGTGCCCTCGCGGGCCTCCGCGTAGGTGGCGCCCTGCCGGTAGGACCGGCCCGCGTGGACGAGGGCGTCCGTCAACTCGACGGCGGGCCCGTACCAGGGCTGGAGCGGCGACGCCGCGTCCCAGCGCAAGGGGAACAGGGCGCGCGGAACGGCCTGACCCTGCTCGCCCGCAGGCTCGATCACGTTGATCCACGGTGTGTCGTCGTCCGGGCCCGGACCGTCCACGTACAGCAGACGGGCGCTGTGTCTGACCCGCAGCGCGGGGGAGTTGGAGCGGTTGGGGGCCAGGCCGAGACGTGCCGCTTCCTGGTGTGTGGGGGCGAGAAGGAGTGCCGCGCGTGCCTCGCGGCCCCGCGGGCACAGGGCGAGCCAGCCCTCGTCCGTGGCGGACGGTGCCGGGGCCGACGGCATGTCCACGCTGTCCATCACACGGCCGACCACCGTCGCTATCCGCCGCACGGTGGTGCCGCGGTCGACCTGTCGGCCCGTCACCTCGTCGCGCCGGTAGCCCCGGTAGGTCACCCACGCCGACCGGCCGTCCGGGGCCGCCTCGACGCGGACGCTGCCCTCTCCGGTTGCGGGGAGCGCCCACGTCGACGCGCCCGACGGATCCCAGCACTCGAGGTCCGTGTACCGGCCGGTGGCGAGCACTCGGCCGTCCGCGAGCACCGCGAGGTCCCGCACCTCCGCTCGCCGCCGCCAACGGCCCCGCGTCAGACGCGCGAGCGTGTCCTCGACCCCGGGGTCGTGCAGGAGACCGCTCTCGATCATGGGACGGCGTGCGCGATCGGGGTCGACCAGACCGGGCGGAGCGGACAGCCAGTCGTCCGCCGCGACGGCCAGTTCGAAGCCCTTGCGGAAGCCGCCGTCCTTGTCCTCGGGGGAGAGGAGCATCGCGAGCCTGCCGTCCTCCAGCCAGCGCAGATGCCGTACTTGGCGGCTCCTGCTCAGCAGGTTGGTCACGCGCCCGGTCTCCAGGTGCAGCAGGAGCAGCTCTCCCTGGAAGTCCCACGAGCCGTCGTAGCGACCGGTACCGACGGCGACGAGCGGCAGCTCGGGGTGGGGTTCGACGGCACATACGGGGTAGCGGGAGGCGACGATGTGACGCGGACGGAGGGTGCCGGCCTCGTACACGCCGATCCGGTGGCCGAGCCACTGGCCCGCACCGCGCCACATGACATGCCCGAGGTCACCGGCGGCGATGACGCAACCGTGAGGCGCGTCCGTCACCGCCCACACCGGCCGACCGATCTCGGCGAACGGCTGGTCGCCGAGTACGCGGTGGACGTTCAGTTCGTCCGGCATGGCGATCTCCCCCCAGGTGGCGCACAGTCTGCCAGCCCGGTGCCCGGTTCCGGCGCTGGAAGCCCAGCTGCTTCTTGGCGTCGGAGAGTGCGTGGCGACGCCGTAAGGATTCCGTCATCCCCCGTGAGCCGCAGTAGGCAGGTCCGGCCGCGTTGAATGGATGGCGACAGGCGGACTCGAAGAAGGGCGGGGTAGCAATGGGACGCGGGCGGAAGGCATTCCTGACCAGACCGTTGATCATTTCGGCGCTGGTGGTGGCGGTTGCCGGGGTCGGTTTCGGACTGTACTGGTTCCAGCCGTGGAAACTCTGGCAGGACCAGACCGTCCAGGAGGCACCGCCCGAGGCCGCGGTCACGTCCGCCGCAACCACGGCGCCGGCCGGGACGCCGTCCCCGCCGGCAGCACCGCGGGCGGTCGCCGGCGGTGAGCTGATCAGCCATGAGCACGCCACATCGGGCAGCGTGAAGCTCGTGAAGCTGGCAGACGGCTCCCACGTCGTCCGGCTGGAGAACCTCGACACCAGCAACGGGCCGGATCTTCGCGTGTGGCTGACCGACGCACCCGTGAAGGAGGGGAAGGCCGGCTGGCACGTCTTCGACGACGGGAAGTACGTCAGCCTGGGCAAGCTCAAGGGCAACAAGGGAAACCAGAACTACGTCCTGCCCGAGGACGTCGACCCCGCCCGCTACACCAGCGTCACCATCTGGTGCGACCGCTTCGACGTCTCCTTCGGAGCGGCCGAACTCGCCCGCGCCTGAAGACGAACGCGGCCCATGACGCGATGGCGTGCACGCGAGACGGCGCGGGCGGGCCACTCCGCCGCCACCCCTGCCGGGCTCCTCGTCCCACCGGCCTCCACCCGCCGACCGAATCCGCGGCACCGGAAGCGACAGACGTGTCACCGCACTTCATGGCGGAAGCCGCGGCTCATGGCTTCGTGAGCGGCGTGCCGAATGGCTCTGATGGTGGCAGTGGCAGGTGTGCTCGCGGTGACGTCACTCACCTGTGTCGACCACATCCAGTCCGTCGCGTGCACTCGGCCCGTTCCTGCGGTCGGTCCGTCGTATCCTGCGAGCGTGGAGCTGCGCTTCGAGATACGGCGGTCTGACTCACCGTGGGTCGACAGCGTATGGACCTGCACCAGCGAGCGGGTCACCGCGATGACATCCGTGGCGGGTGTGCGCTGGGGCCTGGTGTTCTGGGAGCAGGACGGCAGGCACTACGCGGCCGTCACCGGCCCGGAGACCCGTACGAGCACGGCACCCGTCCCGGAAGGCGCCGCCTTCACCGGCATCGAGTTCGCCGTCGGCACCTCGCTGCGGGTCCTGCCCACACCCGAGCTGGTCGACGGCGGCCTGGAGCTCCCCGACACCACACGCCGGACGTTCCGACTGGACGGCGCCCGCTGGCGGACACCGGGTGCCGATGACGCAGAGGCCCTGGTGGAGCGGCTGGTCAGAGCTGGGATCGTGGTGCGTGACCCGCTCGTCACCGAGGTCCTGCGAGGGCACGAACCGGCGGTCTCGGGCCGGACCGTGGAGCGCCGTTTCCGGGCCGCCACCGGTCTGACGCGGGGGGCCGTGCGGCAGATCGAGCGGGCCCGTACGGCGGCGGAATTGCTGGCGGCCGGTGACACGGCCGCCGACGTCGTCGCCAAGTTCGAGTACTTCGACGAAGCTCACCTCGCCCGGGCGCTGCGCACCTACGTGGGGCGTACCGTCGGACAACTGCGCGAGGGTACGGGTGGCGCGATCGCACTCGACCTGGCTCAGCGCTCGACGTCGTAGACCAGCTTCAGGATCCCGTTGGAGTAGCTCTCCGACTCCCGCAGGGACAGCATCTGCTTGTCACGGTCGGCCCGGTGGAACAGGCTCTTGCCGGCGCCGAGGAGGACGGGGAAGACGAGCAGGTTGTACTGGTCGATCAGACCGGCCTCCGACAGCCGCCGCGCCAGGTCGGCGCTGCCATGGATGTAGATGGAGCCGCCCTCGCTCTCCTTGAGCTCGGCGACGTCCTCTGTCGTGCGAAGGATCGTCAACGGCCCCCATCCGTCGACGAGGGCGTCGTCCGGCAAGGAGCTCGACACCACGTACTTGGGCAGTTCCTTGTAGGAGGCGTGGTCCTCGGAGGCGGGCCAGACCGGTGCGAAGGCCTCGTAACTGTGACGGCCGAACATCAGCGCCGTCGTATCGGCGAGTTCCTCGGCCTTCAGCGACCAGGCTTCCGGGACGAACTCCAAGTCCTTCACCACCCAGCCACCGCTGCGGTGCCCTTCCTCGGGTCCACCGGGCGAGTCCAGAACGCCGTCGAGCGACATGAATCCGGTGTAGACCAGCTTACGCATCTGCGTCTCCTCATCACGGGCTGAGCTCCTGACCTCAGGCTAGGTCCAGGCCGCGGCGGCGTCTTGGACGAAAACGACACGGGGTCGGAGCAGCGCCGGCCGCGAGAACCAGGTGCGCGCCGCTCAGCGTGCGCTCTCCGCAGCCACATGCCGGGCGGACGGGGTGTCGCCGGCCGCGTCCTCCGCGGTGGTCACCACGCCGGCGGTTGCGAACGGTCCTTCCCCTGCCTTTCCGCCGGCCGGAGCCGGGGCGGCGGCCTTCCCCCGCGTGGCCCGGGCCATCCCGACACCGGCGAGGACGACCGCCATGCCCAGCACCACCCTGATGCTCAGCTCCTCACCCAGGACGACCGCGCCCAGCAGGACGGAGACCACCGGCAGCAGGTACCCGACGACGGCCGCGTTGGTGGCCCCCTCGTCGTTGATGATGCGGTAGGTGAGGTGGAATGTGATCGCGGTGCACAGGACGCCGAGGGCGACGGCCGCGATCACGACCGTGGGCCCCGCGCCGACCGGCTCCAGACCGCCGAAGGGCATGGCGAGACCGGTCAGCCCGCTCGCCGCGACGAGTTGGCCGGCGGAGAGGGAGAGGGTGGCCGTTCCCTTCCCGACGAGGGTGCGGCCCATGTACGCGAAGGCGACGGCGTAGCTGGCGGCCGCTCCGAGGATGGCGAGGGCGCCCCAGCCGATCCGCCCCGTCGTCTGCCAGGGCGCGAAGATGAGGAGCACACCGGCGAAGCCGAGTACGAGGCCCGTGAGGCGGACCGGGCGGAGACCTCGTTCCGAGCCCAGGGCGAGCCCGAGGATCATCGACCAGAGCGGCGTCGTGGCGTTGAGGACGCCGGCGAGACCCGAGTCGACGGTCTGCTGCCCCAGGCTGAACAGCGCGAACGGCAGCGCGTTGCAGAAGAAGGCCGCGACGATGATGTGCCGCCAGACGGCGGCACCTCGCGGAAAGCGCCGGCCCGACACACGGCAGGCGACGGCGAGGACGAGCGCGCCGAGGACGCAGCGGGCGAACGTGACCTGGAGCGGGGAGAGCCCCCGGAGCGCAAGCTCGATCCAGAGGAAGGTCGAGCCCCACAGCAAGGCCAGCACCACCACCCGCACGACGCCCTTCACATTCCGCATGCTCATATTGCGTTCCCCCACCAGGTCCGACGGCTCGTTCGATCTCGGCCCTACGAACCTGCCTCAGCCCGGACATGAGGACAAGCAAATAGTTCTACCCGGAACGTTAAGCTGCACTACATGCTTGATGTGAGGCGACTCCAGGTCCTGCGCGCGGTGGTCACGAGCGGCACGGTCACCGCCGCCGCTACGCATCTGGGCTACACACCGTCCGCCGTCAGTCAGCAGATCGCGGCCCTGGAGAGACAAGCCGGTACGGCACTGTTCGAGCGAGTCGGCCGGGGTGTGCGGCCCACGGCCGCCGGCCTGCTGCTGACCGAACACGCGGCTCTGATCAGCGCGGCGGTCGCCCGGGCGGAGAGCGCCCTCGCCGACCTCCGCGCCGGACGCACCGGCCGCCTGTCCGTGCGCTACTTCGCCACCGCGGGATCTACGTTGGTGGCCCCAGCCCTGGCCCGCCTCCGCGTCGAGCACCCCGGCGTCCGTGTCGACCTTCGACTCAGCGATCCGGACGATCCCTTCGAGGAGGTGGCGCGAGGCCGGGCGGATCTGGCCGTGGTGGTCCGGTCGCCCGACCACGCCGGCGACGGCTTCCGACTCGTCCGGCTGCTAGATGACCCCTATGCCGCCGTACTGCCCCTCGGCCATCCCCTCGCCGGCGAGGAGGTCGTCGACCTGCACGAACTGGCCGGCGAGCAGTGGGTCGGCAGCGAGCCTCCCGGACCGTGTCTGGAACCGGTGCTCGACTCCTGCGCGGCCGCGGGGTTCAGCCCTGATTTCGTCGTCCAGAGCGAGGACTACGCCACCGCCCAGGGCTTCGTCGCGGCAGGGCTCGGCGTCGGCCTGATGCCGATGCTGGGACTGCGCGCCCGGCACCCGGGGGTCGTCGTACGCCGGGTCCGGGGCCCCGAACCGTTCCGGGTGATCTCGGCGGCCGTACGGGAGATCGCCTTGGAACAGCCCGCGCTGCGCGCCCTGCTGAAGGCGCTGCGGGGCGCGGCCTGCGCCACCGGCCCTCTGACGGAGGAGGTGGGCGCCAGGACGGCGGCCCCGGGGGTCTGACAGTGGTCGGCGGATCGCCGTCAACCGCGCGGCAGCGTGGGCGGGTTGCGCCAGCGGGCCGACCAAGAGCACGCGGCGTCCGGTCGTGCACGCTGGACGTCGAGAGGCATGCCGCGGGGAACCGGTGGCATTCATTCGCTGGAAGGCGACTCGGAAAGGTGTCCCAGACACCCCACGTTCCCGCAGGTCAGAAGGCATGGGATGGTTCCATGGTGGCTGATCGCCCGTTGGTTGTTGCGTTCGGCCGTTGTGACCGTTGATGCTTTTGGTGTCGCGGCGATGAGGCCCGGGCTGACCAGCCGGCCTTGCCGCGGCCTTCACGTCCACGCACTCATCCACGGGGGAACACCCATGTCCATGCGTATCCGCACGAGCGCTCTGACCGCGCTCGCCGTCGCCGCCCTGACGGCAGGCGCGGTCCTCACAGCGCCGTCGGCCGGCGCCGCGCCGAAGGCCGCCGTGCCCAAGTTCCTGTCAGCCACCCAACTGCCGCCGCACCCGACGTCGTCGTGGACCGCCGGGCCGGTCACCGAGGGGTTCCCGGAGGGGCTCGGTCTCTGCGTGAGCACGGAGGGCGTGCCCTCCTACGACTACCGGAACCGGGAGTTCTGGACCGATCTGGACACCGGCGCCGTGCAGTTGACCGTCGTGGCGGACTCAGCCTCTCTCGCCAAGGCCTTGGCGAAGCACTACGACGACCTGATCCGCACCTGCGCCGAGCGCATCGAGGCATCCTCGCCTGACGTCGAGGCCGAGGTCCGTGACTACGGCAAGCTGCCCGTCGAGGAGGGCGCTCGTGTGCGCGGCCTGCACACGGAGACGTCGTGGGGGGCCAACGACGTCGCCCTGCTGTCGGTCGGGCGGGACGGCAACACGGTCACCGTCGTCAAGTGGGGACAGATGGGCGACTTCGACGACGCGCCGGTCGCGGCCTTCAAGAAGACCACGACCACGGCTGTGAACAAGCTGTACTGACCGGGCGGCCACCGCGACGGTGACCGGGGCCGTCCCTTCGACACGGGGAATCGGAGGGACGGCCCGGTGCCGGGCGTGCCCGGGTCCGGCGGGAGCGGACGTACGTTCCGGTCCGGTTCCCCCTGAGTCTTTGAGCCTGTCGACCCTGACCTCCGAGGCGGGGCGGCGCACTATTTCCGCGCCCGTGACGCCTGGTCAGGTGCCACCGAGGTCACCGGCAGCTGCCTGACCGAGGACTTGACCGTGTTCGGGATGGCGTCCGAGGACACGCGGACCTTGACGTGGCTGCTGGCCACACTGCCGCCGGCCGATCCGCCGCCGAAGCGCACACCGTCGAGTTGTGTCTCCATGGAGGCGCCCCGCACCCGGCCGAGCGCGATGTCGCCGCCGCTGATCTCGACCCGGCCCAACCGGTGCCGGCCCGCTGATGTCGAGGTCCACGCCCGAGCACAGGTGCCTCGCCGCGGAGGTCTCTGTGCGGTGATGGATCAGTGAGCGGGCGATCAGTTCCGCCGTGCCGGTCAGGGGGGCGGCGACGAGGGTGCTGATCACGACGGTGGTCCGGCGGTGTGCACGGGTGCGTAGTGGCCGGGGGAGCCTCGATGGGCGGGCCGGCCGGGCCAGGTCGGAAGCGGAGGGCTGGGGTGCGGGGGCCTGCCTGGCCACGGTGCGCTTGGTCATCGGTGGGCTCCCGTGTGCGTGGTGGGGCGGGGAGCGGGCTGCCGGCCGCGGTGTCGAGTGAGGCCGGGCCGCCGGGCAGGGGCACTGTCAGGGGGGAGGGGGCGGTGAACGTCCGCCGTTCCCGTCGTGGCGGTCTTCACCCGACCGAGCAGGGTGTCGATGACCGGATGGCCGTGCCCGCCGCGTGACGATGGAGCCGCACCTCACGACGTCGTGCCGCCGTGTGCTGCGGGGAGGCGGTCGGGTTTCCCCGCTTGCCGGCGCGGTCCGTCGTGGGGCGCTTCGTACGCGTGCCGGTGCGGCCCCGACGCAGTCCGGCCCGCCTGCGTGCGAGTCGGCAGCAGGAGCCGCAAGGACCAAGGACGGGCAACGTGCAAGACAGTCCGGAAGAGCCCGAGGGCCGCTGGGCCCGCTTCCGCGGGACGCCCCTGTGGCCGGCGACCGTGCTCACGCTCATCCTGGCCGCGGCGGCCGGGTTGTTCGCCTGGTCGTACACGTACGCCATGGCCAATCCGACCCCTCGCCGGATCCCGACGGCCGTCGTCGGGTCGTACGAGGACGCGCGGGCCCAGGTCTTCCTGGCGGGGATGGGCAAGGCGCTCAACTCCTCGCTGCACGTGCGCGTCTACGACTCGCGGGAGACGGCGCTGGAAGCCGTCGAGGAGCAGCGTGTCTTCGCGATCTTCGAAGTACGTGGCGACGGGCGGCACGTGCTGCTGGACGTGACGTCGGCCTCCGGTGCCTCGGTGGCGGAGCTGTTGGGGCAGGCGGCGCCGAAGGTGGGACGGGCGACCGGGATGTCGGTGACCGTCCGGGACGTCAATCCGCTGCAGAAGGGCGATCCGCGGGGCCTGGCGATCTTCTACATCTCGCTCGCCGCGGTGATCATCGGCTTCGTCGGCGCGATCCAGCTCAGCGTGCATGCCCGGGGGCTCACCGCCCTGGAGCGGATCGCCTTCACGGCCGCCTACGCCCTGCTCGGCGGATTCGCCATCGCAGCGGCCGTGGACTGGCTGCTCGGCGCGCTCGAGCTGCCGTTCGTGGAGTCGTGGCTGATCCTGGCGCTCACCATGTTCACCAGCGGCATGACCTTCACCATGTTCAACACATGGATGGGCCGATGGGCGATGATCCCGACCTGGGGCGTGATGGTCGTGCTGGGCAACCCGTCGTCGGGCGGCGCGGTGTCGTGGCCGCTGCTGCCGTCGGCGCTGGGCGTCATCGGACGGTGGTTGCCGCCGGGCGCCTCGGTCAATGCCCAGCACACGGCGGTGTACTTCCGCGGGCACCAGCACGCCTTCCCGTTCCTGGTGCTGGCCGGCTGGGCGGTGGTGTCCTGCGCGGTATTCCTGATCTGGCGGCACCGCCACCCGGGCGGGCGGGAGCGCCGGCCGGCGGACGACGTGGCACCCGGAAGCGACGGCGCCTGACACCGGCGCCCGGACCGGGGAGACGCCAGGGCCGGAACAGAGGCTCTCGCCGCCGCGTCGCCGAAGGCGTCCCGTCGCCCTCAGCCGGCTGCGGTGCTCTCCGCACCGTCGTACCCAGGGCATGAGGTGATCTCCGTTCACGCACGCGGTGCCCTGTCGGCCCCGGTGGCAGCCGTCCGACCGGTCGACGGGTGTGCCGAAAGCGGGGTGCGCAGGCCGTGTTGCCGGGAAGAATGGCCGCCATGACGCACGAAGGCTCCGCCATCGACCCGACCAGACCCAGCATCGCCCGTGTCTACGACTACCTGCTCGGCGGCAAGGACAACTACGCCGCGGACCGCGAGATCGGCGACATGTTCAAGCGGGACCTGCCAGGTTCGGTGGCGATCGCCTTCGCCAACCGCGCGGCCCTGATCCGGGCGGTCGGAGAGATCGCGAAGACCACTGGCATCCGGCAGTTCATCGACCTGGGCAGTGGCCTGCCCACCGCGGACAACGTCCACCAGGTCGCGCAACGGCACGCTCCCGAGTCCCGGGTCGTCTACGTCGACACCGACGCCCAGGTGCTGGTCCACGGCCGCGCGCTTCTGGAGAACAACGACCTGACCCGCGTCGTCGCGGTCGACGTGCGCAACCCCGAAGGCATCCGCCGCCACCCCACCACGCTCGAGATCATCGACTTCTCTCGTCCTGTCGCGGTCATCCTCAGCGCCATCCTCCACCACGTGAACGACGACGAGGACCCGGCCGGCATCGTCCGCTACTGGCGCGACCAGGTTCCGTCCGGCAGTTGCTTCTTCATCAGTCACTTCCGCTCCGGCGACAACCCCGAGACCGTGGAGGCCGAAAAGGTGCTCCAGCAGACCTTCGGCCGCGGACGATGGCGCACGGACGCGGAGATCGCCTCCCTGCTGGACGGTCTGGAGATCCTCGACCCGGGGATCGTCCCCGCGTCCCTGTGGCGGCCGGACGAGTCCGGCCGGGCCCGAAGCGAAGGGGAGCTCACGGTCTGGGAACGCCTCATCGTCGCCGGCATGGCCCGGAAGACCTGAGACGTGCGCCCCGGGGGCGTGAAGCCCCCCGGCGTCGATGCCGAGACAGGGCGTACCGCGGCGCGGCGGCGGGCCGGGTCGGGCGGGAGGCCGGGATGGCCGGCGTGGTCACCGCGGGTGTGGCTGTCCGAGCGCCAGCGGGCGGACCTGGGGTGGTCGGTGGGGGAGTGGTCACGCTCCCGTCGGAATGCGCCAGGGCGTTTCGCCTGGCGCCGCGGTTCCCGGAACGGTCGTGCCGGATGCGGCGGACGGGTGGCCGCATGAGGATGGACGGGTGCGGGTTCTCGGTGAAGGATTGGGGCAAGGCGCAGGCGGCCACCGGCGTGGAGGAGGTCGATCTGCTCGTCGTGAGGGTGGCAAAGGCGGCAAGACCCTCGCCATGGACATCGCCCGCGCGGGCAGCCGCGTGGCCATGGTGGAGCGAGGCGTGATCGGCGGCACGGGCCTCAACGTGGCGTGCGTCCCGACGAGGAGTCTGGTCACCAGCGCCAGGCTTCTCGACAGCCTGAGCCGGGCGGAGCAGGTCGGCGTCCGTTCCGCGAGCCCGCGCACTCCGGGACACGCGCGGCCTCCGGAGGCATCCGGGCGGAGCAGCGCGACGCCCGATACCCACCACATCGCGAGGGAGGGATCCATGTCGAACTCCGAAGCGGACGCCGAGAGGCAGATCCTCGGTCGTATCCAAGAGATGATCAGCCAGGAGAAGGACCTGCGCGACCGGCTGGCCGAGAACACCATCGACCAGCCGACCGGGCACGAGCGACTGGGCCGGCTGGAGACGGAGCTCGACCAGTGCTGGGACCTGTTGCGTCAGCGCCGTGCCCGGGCCGCGGCCGGGCAGGACCCCGCGGAGGCACATGTGCGCCCGGCCTCGCAGGTGGAGGACTACCTTTCCTGACCTCAGGCCCCGGTGAACGGCTCCGTCGATGAACCGGCCGCGGGCATCCGATGCCGACGAGGCGGCGCTGCTCCTCGAAGCCGAGGTTGATCGGATCGAGGATGCCGCCGGAAAGCGGGTACTCCGGACACTGGAGTGGAGGAACGGCCTCAGCCGTGGCGTGGCACGCGGTGCAGGGCCCGTGCGTCCGGCCGACGAGGGGACCTGACCGTGAGCGAGAGCAGTGCGGCGTCGCTGATGCGGTTGATGCAGGTCAGCCATACGGCCACGTTCGAGCAGCTGCCGCGTCTGATCGCCGATCACGCCGCCGACGTGGGCCTGCACGACGTGGTGCTCTTTGTGGTGGACATGCGGGAGACAGTGCTGCGCCAGCTCACCGGCCACGGTCCGGATGCGGGGGAGGGCGGGCAGTCGTTCACTGTGTCGGGCAGTCTGCCCGGGCAGGCGTACCAGCGCGTGGAAGTGATCCCGGAAGCCGCACCGGTTCGGGCCGGCGATGCCGCGCGGCGGCGCTGGTGGGCGGCTGTCACCGACGGTGTGGAGCGGCTAGGGGTCCTGCGGGCCGACACCGACGGCGACACAGATGCCGTCCGCCAGGCCCTGAGCGATCTGGCCTCGGTGGCTGCCCTGCTGATTCTGAGCAAACGTGCTTTCAGCGACTCCCACGCGCGTCTGGTGCGGACCGAGCCGATGAACGTGGCCGCGGAGATGCAGTGGAACCTGACGCCGCCGCCCGCCTATGCCGGGCACGACGCGACCGTGGGGGCGGTGATGGAACCCGCCTACCAGGTGGGCGGGGACGCCTTCGACTTTGCCGTGGCCGGCCATACCCTCCACCTCGGCGTCTTCGACGCGATGGGACACGACACGACCGCCGGCATCACGGCCAACGTGGCCGTGTCCGCCTGCCGTAACGCCCGCCGACAGGGGGCCGCACTGGCCGAGACCAGCCGGGAAGTGGAACGCGTCCTGATCGAGCAGTTCGACGCGCGCCGCTATGTGACGGCGATCCTGGCGGAACTGGACATGAGCAGCGGTACGTTGACGTGGGTCAACCGTGGCCACCATCTGCCGATCCTGATCCGCGACAACCGATGGACCACTGACCTGTCCTGCCCGCCGGCCGGGCCCATGGGAGCCGACCTGGGCCTGCCCGTCGTCACGGCTGAGGAGCAGCTTCAACCCGGCGACCGCCTCCTGCTGTACACCGACGGCGTCGTCGAAGCCCGTGACGTCTGGGGACGGGAGTTCGGCCGGGACCGGTTCGTCGACTTCATCCGCCGCCACCACTCAGGCCGACACACCTTGCACGAGACCCTCCGCCGGCTGATGACGGCGATCATGGAGCACCACGACGGCAACCTCGACGACGACGCCACCGTCCTGCTCACCGAATGGCGCGGCGCTGACCAGCGGGAGTTGACCCCGTGAACCACCCGGCCCGGAGCGCGCGCGGGCGTGCGGGCGAGGCGGTTGCCGCCGGTCAGCGGTATCGCGAGCGGACGCGGGTGGTGTCGGAGCGCCGGTGGGTCAGGCCGCTGGGCGATCCGCCAGGGAGCGGGTCGCCTGTTCGATGAGGCGCTGCAGATACAGCCCGCGTGTCGCGTCGAGCGCGGTGGGTCGGCCGGTGCGCACCGCGGTGGCGAAGGCGCGGCGCAGGATCGGCCAGCACTCCTCGTGGTCGATGTCGGCCGTGTCGTAGGACAGAGGCCGCTGAGGTCCGAAGAGGTCGATGCGGGTGAGCGTGCGGGGGACGGCGACGGCGCCGGACAGGGACGCCTGGCTGACCGCGCCACTCTCGTGTTCGCAGGTCAGCTCGACCCAGCGGCGCGAGTCGCCACTGCTGCGGATGGCCTTGATGGGTCCGATGGCGGTGTCGAGCAGGTCGAGGAGGTGCGGGCCGAGATCGAGCAGCGCGCCGTGTTCCAGTCGCCAGCCGGTGGCGAACTCCCCGCCCAGGAAGGCGCCGTGAAGGTAGCAGGAGCGGGCGCCGGTGATCTCCCGGGCGCGGGCGGCCTCCAGGAAGGTGTCGGTGGCCGGGTGGTAGCGCTTGGTCAGCACGAGTTGGGAGACGACGCCGGCGGCCTGGACGGCGTCGGCGACGCGTTCGGCGGCGGCGAGATCGGGACCGAGGGGCTTCTCCAGGAGCAGGGCCTTCCCCCTGCGGGCCGCGCGGGGGGCCAGCTCGGCCTGGACGGCGGGCGGTACGGCGAAGGCGATCGCCTCGCAGCGGTCGAGGAGTTCGTCGAAGGAGGAGGCGACGTGGGCGCCGTAGGGTGCTGCGGTCTCGTGCGCTGCCGCGGGGCGACGGGCCCATACGGCGGTCAGGCGGGTCTCGGGCCCGGCGGCGAGCATCCGGGCGTGCATGGCGCGCGCCCATGGCCCCGCGCCGACGAGGCCGACCTCGACGGGCGGGTGGGTGAAGGGGCCGGAAGGGGTGGTCACGGCGGTGGTCCTGTCTGTGCTCGGGCCCTCGGTCGGGCACGGCCCGTTCAACGGTGGGGGTGTGCCGGCTCTCGCTGCGGGCATCGCGTCTTTCACGAGGTGAGGGCGGCCAGTCGGGTGTCGGCGCGGGCGGGGGAGTAGAGGAACTGCACGACCATGGAGGCCGCACCTATGACGCCGGCGTGGTCTCCCAGGCGCGAGGTGACGACCTGGAGGTTGGCGGTGGCGCGGGGGAAGGCGCGTTGGTAGAGCAGTTCGCGGACGCCGGTCATGAACGGGGCCCCGGACAACTCCCCGGCGATCATGAGGACTCCGGGGTTGAGGAGGCTGACGACGGTCACCAGGACCTCTCCGGCCCGGCGGCCGGCCTCGCGGGCGAGCCGGATGGCGTCGGGGTTGCCCTCGGCCAGCAGGCGCTTGACGTCGGAGGCCGAGGCGGCTTCGGTGTGCAGGGCGGACAGCTGACCGGCGAGCGCGCGGCCACTGGCGACGGCGGCCAGGCAGCCGTGGGAGCCGCACATGCACAGCGCGTCGGGCCGGTCGTGCAGGCGGATGTGTCCGATGTCGCCGGCGCCGCCGTCGATACCGCGGTAGACCTCGTCACCGACGACGACGCCGGCCCCGATGCCGGTGGAGACCTTGACCAGGACGAAGGCCGTGCAGTCGCGGTGGTTGGCCTGGTGCTCGGCCAGCGCCATGAGGTTGGCGTCGTTGTCGACGAAGACGGGGACGGGCCCGTTCTCCATGCTGGGGCCGACATGCTCGGCGTAGGCCCTTTGCAGGCGTTCCCGGATGGGGAACTGGTCCCACCCGGGCATGATCGGGGGCTGGACGACGCGTCCGGTGTTCCAGTCGACGGGTCCGGGGACGGACAGGCCGATGCCGCAGACGCGTTCGGCGTCGACGCCGGCCGCGGTGATCAGCTCGGGGAACCAGCCCGCCAGTGCGTCCAGCACGTGGTCGGGGCCGTCGCCGATACGCATCGGCCCGGTCTGCTCGGCGAGGATCGTGCCGGCGAGGTCGAGTACGGCGGCCCGTGCGTGGCGGGTCTCCAGGTCGACGGCGATCACTGCGGCGTGCGAGGGGTCGAAGACGATCTGCTGGATGGGACGCCCGCCGGTGGAGGGTCCGACGGTGTGCTTGAGCCAACCGGCGCGGTTGAGCAGGTCCAGACGCTGGCCGACGGTCGACCGCGACAGTCCGGTGACCTGTTGCAGATCGGAGCGGGTGTTGGCCCGACCGCTGCGGATGAGTTCCAGCAGCTCCCCGGCGGTGACCTGATTCGTCGTCAGCATCTGGCCCCTCATGTGGTCAGCTCTTGTCGGCACCGCTGGTCAGACCTTCGGTCAGCAGGCGTTCGGCGGCGAAGAACAGAAGTACCACGGGGATCGTCAGCACCACGGACCCGGCCATCAGGACGGTCTTGGGCACCTCCACACCGTTGGAGAGCTGTGCCAGGCCCAGGGAGACGGTCCACTCGCCGGGGTCGGCGGCCAGGAAGAGCAGCGCGAAGAGGAACTCGTTCCAGGCGATCATGAAGACGTACAGGCCGGTCGCCATGAGGGAGGGCAGAGCGACGGGCAGGATCACCTTGCGGACGGTCTGCAGGCGGCTGGCGCCGTCCAGGGCCGCGGCCTCCTCGATCGAGTAGGGGACCGTGACGAGGTAGTTCTTCAGCATGTAGATCGACACCGGCACGGTCTGGGCGACGTAGACGATGGCGAGTCCGGTCAGGCTGGAGGACAGGTGCAGCTTCGCGAAGATGACGAACAGCGGCACGGCCAGCAGGGTGGCGGGGAAGAGGTAGACGGCCAGGAACAGCGCGCTGACCTGGCGGTGGCCGAAGAACTTCAGGCGGCTGATGGCGTAGGCGCCGGGGACGGCGGCCAGCAGGGTCAGGGCGACGGTGCCGAGGGAGACCAGGGCGGAGTTGAGCAGGAACTTCAGGAAGCCCTGGCCGCCGGCGTCGGTGGAGCGCAGCACGTCGCGGTAGGTGGTGAGGGTGAAGTCCTTGGCGGAGATCCACAGGGATCCGGGGTCGAGCAGCAGTGCGTCGATGGGCTTCAGCGACAGCAGCAGCATGTAGTAGAAGGGCAGCAGGGTGATCACTGCGAGGAAGGCGATGACGAACCAGCGCAGGACGCCGAAGAACCTCTCCTCGAACCGGGCGCGCGTCATCACGACTCCTCCTGGACCTTGTTGCCGAAGAACTTGAAGTAGAAGCCGAGCAGGATCATGAGCGAGGCGGCCAGGACCAGGGCCTGGGCCGCGGCGGCTCCGACGTCGTAGCGGGCGGTGAGGAAGTCGTACACCCGCACGGCCGCCACGTCGGTGCCCGCGCCGCCGCCGGTGAGCAGGTAGACGTCGTCGAACTTGTTGAACGTCATGATGAAGCGCAGGACGCACAGCAGGGCGATGACCGGCATGAGCTGCGGCAGCAGGATGTGGCGGAAGCGTTGGGTGGGGGTGGCGCCGTCGACGAGGGCGGCTTCCTCCAGGGCGTCGGGGACGGCCTGGAGACGGGCCAGGATGAAGAGGAAGGCGAAGGGGAAGTAGCGCCAGCACTCGAAGGCGATGACGGTCAGCAGGGCGAGCGGGATGTCGAAGTGCCAGCCCAGCACGTCGACTTCGTAGGCGCGGGTGGAGAGGAAGGCGACGGGGTCCTCCCAGCCGAACAGCCGCCGTCCCCAGTCGTTGACCACGCCGTACTGCGGGCTGAGCGCGACTTCCCAGACGAACGCGACGGCGACGACGGGGGCGACGTAGGGCAGCAGCATGGCGGCGCGCAGCAGTCCGCGGCCGCGGAAGGGCTTGCGCAGGGCGAGAGCTGCGATCAGGCCGAGGGCGACCGAGCCGAAGGTGGAGCCCGCGGTGTAGAGCAGGGTGGTGGTGAGGCTGGACCAGAAGCCGGCGGACGCGAAGACCTGGTCGAAGTTGTCGAGGGTCCAGTTGCCGAACAGGCCCATGCCCTGGATGTCGACGAGCTTGGCGTGCTGGAAGGCGAGCAGGATCGTCCAGGCGATGGGGAGGATCACCACGACGAGGACGACGATGAAGGTGGGGGAGACGAACGCCAGGCCGGCGCGGTTGGCGCGGCGGCTGGCGGTCATGGGCCGGCGGCGTTCTGCGGGGCGCTCGGCCGGCGCGGTGTGGGTGTCGCGGCGCTGCGGTGCGCCGGCGGGGGCTGTTGTCATGAGCGGACCTTCGTGACGTGCATGCGGGCGGCTACTGGAGGGACTTCTGCAGGGCGGAGACGTCGTCGTCGGTTTCCTGTGCCGCCTCGGAAGGGGAGATCTGCCCGCTGGTCATGGCGCCGATGGCCTTGGGGACGGGCAGTTCGCCGTTGGTGGCGCCGACGAGGGCTCCTTCGCCCTGAGTGATGCCCCAGCGGCGCATGTCGCTGACGCCCGCGGCGAGCTGGTTGAGCAGGCTCGCGGGGTAGACCTGGTCGAACGGCTTCTTGGTGTCGACGCCGATCTCGCTGTGCCGCCAGGCGTCGAGGTAGCGGCGGGGCTCCGCGGCGGTGCCGTTGCGGACGGGGATCTTGCCCTCGGGAGCCATGCCGAACCAGGACTCGTAGCCGGTGCCCATCATGTACTCGATGAACTCCTGGGAGGCCGCCGTCTCGGCGGTCTTCGTGGTGACCCAGGAGGTGATCTCACCGAACTGGGCGGCCTCGGCGGCGTCGGGGCCCTTCATGGCGGTCACGATGCCGCTGTTCCGGGCGAGGTAGCGGGGGTCTTCCTTGCACTGAGAGCAGCTGGGCAGGGCGTCCTTGCGCAGGCCGGCGAGCTCGTCGAGCAGGAACGAGGACCAGATGATCATCGAGGACCGGCCGGCGAAGTAGGTGGCGCGGGTGGAGTCCACGGTCTGGGTGCCGGGGGCCCCGTAGGCGCGGGCGAGCGCGTCGTAGGTCGTGAACGCCGTCTCGCACTGCGGGGACTCGAGGGCGACCGCGTGCTGGTCGTCGACGAGCTGGCAGTCGTTGGCGAGGGCGAGGCTCTCGAAGCTCTGCGAGGTGAAGGCGTCGCTGGGGTCGGTGGCCGCGGAGATGCCGTAGGAGCCCTTGGTGGTGAGGGCCTTGGCGGCGGCCAGCGCCTGGTCGTAGGTGCCGGGGGCGGCCAGGTTCTTCCGGGCGAGCTGGTCCTTGCGGTAGACCAGCAGCTGGAGCCAGGCGTCGGAGGGGACGCCGAGGCTGGTGGCGCCGTCGGAGGTGAGCTGGAGGGCGTTGGCGTTGAAGGTACCGCGGCCCAGTTCACCGACGATCCGCCGGGGGATGTCGGTGTTGAGCAGGCCGTTGCTGTACATCTGCCAGACCTGGCCCATGGGGGCGGCGCCGATGACGTCGGGCAGCGTGCCGGAGGCCGCGGCCGACATGATCAGCTGCGGCATCTGGCCCTCGTCGACGCCGACCAGGTGGACCTTGATCCCGGTCTCCTCCTCGAACCCCTTGATGATCTTCTGGGTGACCGCGACCCGGTCCGGCAGGTTCTCCTGCGTCCAGACGGTGATCTCCCGGTCGGGTTTCCCGGGCCCGGTGCTGCCGGCGCAGCCCGTGAGCAGCCCGAGTGTCAGGGCTGCGGTGATGCCCACCGCGATCGCGTTGGATCGCCGGCTCTTGGTGCGCATTGCGTGTCCTCGTTCCGACTTACGTCTACTGCTCACGCATCTCAGCATCACTTATGCGTGTTGACAAGACATAAGTGGGGGCTATTGTCGACGCAACCGCACTCGCAACACCCTTCCGGAGACATCCGTGGAACGTGTCGTCCAATTCACCGGCCCCCGTCAGGTGGAGGTCGCCGAGCAGGTCACCGCCGATCTGCCCCCAGGCCATCTGAGGGTCCGCACCCGCTACTCGGGCATATCGGCCGGCACCGAACTCACCGCGTACCGCGGCACGAACCCTTACCTGACGCGCACCTGGGATCCCGAGGCCCGCCTGTTCCGCGAGGGCGCCGCCGGCATCGAGTACCCCGTGGCCGGCTGGGGCTACTCCGAGGTCGGCGAGGTCGTCGAGACCGCCCCCGACCTCGACGGCGTCCCCGGCCTGCCCCGCCCCGGCGACCTGGTCTGGGGCATCTGGGGACACCGCAGCGAAGGCATCGTCCCCGCCGAACGCATGATCGGCCACACCCTGCCCGCCGGCCTCGAACCCCTCGCCGGCGCCTTCGCCCGCGTCGGCGCCATCGCCTACAACGCCGTCCTGGCCGCCGACATCCACCTCGGCGAGGACGCCGCCGTCTTCGGCCAGGGCGTCATCGGTCTGCTCACCACCCGCCTCGCCCAGCTCAACGGCGCCCGTGTCACCGCCGTCGACGCCCTCGACGGCCGCCTGGAGACCGCGAAGCGCTACGGCGCCCACACCACCCTCAACGCCCGCACCGAAGCCGTCGCCGAACGCATCCGCGAAGCCACCGGCGGCCTCGGCGCCGACCTCGCCATCGAGATCAGCGGCGCCTACCCGGCCCTGCACCAGGCCCTGCGCTCCGTCACGGCCGGCGGACGCGTCGTGGCCTCCGGCTTCTACCAGGGCGACGGCATCGGACTGCGCCTGGGCGACGAGTTCCACCACAACCGCGTCCAGCTCGTCTGCTCCCAGATCGGCGGCGTCCCCCCGCAGCTGTCCCACCGCTGGACCGTCGAGCGCCTCCAGCAGACCTTCCTGCGCCTGGTCGCCGAGGGACAGATCGACGTCACCTCCCTCGTCAGCCATGTCGTGCCCGCCGCCGACGCCGCCGACGCCTACGTCCTGCTGGACGAGCGCCCCGCCGAGGCGCTGCAGGTCGTGCTGGAATTCTGAACGTTTCGAAAGGCCCCCTCATGCTCAAGACCGCGGCACAGGAGCAACTCCTGCCCGGAGACACCCTGCAGGCCAAGTGGGAATTCGCCCAGCAGGCCGGCTACGACGCCATCGAACTGCGCGGCAAGGGCGAACTGCACTTCGCCTCCCGCCTGGAGGAACTGCGCCAGGCCCGCAAGGACGGCGTGGTCATGCCCACCGTGTGCGTCGACATGCTGCACTTCTTCGGCGCCTTCGACGCCGACCGGCGCCGCGACGCCCTCGACCAGATGAAGTCCCAGCTCACCGTGATCGCGGAGATAGGCGGCCTGGGCGCCCAGACCCCCGCCAGCTACGGCATGTTCTCCCGCCGGCTGCCCCCCTTCGAACCCCCGCGCAGCGAGGAGGAGGACCGCGAGATCCTCCTCACCGGGCTGACCGAGCTGGGCGAGCACGCCCGTAAGGAGGGCGTCACCCTCTTCCTGGAGCCGCTCAACCGCTACGAGGACCACATGGTCAACCGGCTGGAGCAGGCCGCCGACCTCATACGCACCGTCGGCCTGGACTCCGTCCGCATCGGCATCGACAGCTACCACATGAACATCGAGGAAACCGACCCCGCCGCCGCGATCCTCGCCCACGCCGACCTCATCGGCCACGCCCAGGTCTCCGACTCCAACCGCTTCCAGCCCGGCGCCGGACACCTCGACTGGCCCGCCTGGCTCGGCGCCCTGCACACCATCGGCTACGACGGCCACCTCGCCCTCGAATGCCGGCTGACCGGCGACCCCGTCGAGGCCGTCCGCTCCGTCCCCGCCTTCCTCAAGAGGTCCGGCGCGTGAAGTCCCTCCTGGAACGGCCCGTGCCCACCGCGACCGCGGCCCTGACACTGCGGCGCGGTGCGGCGCGGGTCCTCATCGACAACTGGACCGGCACCTCCACCGTCCCCTCCCGCACCCTCTACCCCCACCAGTGGAGCTGGGACTCCGCGTTCATCGCCATCGGCCTGCGGCACCTGTCCGTGCGCCGCGCCCAGCAGGAACTGGAATCCCTCCTGACCGCCCAGTGGGCCGACGGCCGCATCCCGCACATCGTCTTCAACCCCGCCCTGCCCCACGACGCCTACTTCCCCAGCCCCGACTTCTGGCGTTCCTCCAGCGCGGGCCGGGCGGCGGGCGCACCCGCCGCCCCCGAGACCTCCGGCATCGTCCAGCCTCCGGTCCACGCCCTGGCCGCCTGGCTCGTGCACCGCGCTGACCCCGTCGAGTCGGCGCGCCGCGGCTTCCTCGCCCGCGTGGCACCTCGCCTGGCCGCCTGGCACGACTACCTCCTCACACGCCGCGACCTCGGTGGCGCGGGCCTGGCCGCCGTGGCCCACCCCTGGGAGCCCGGCATGGACAACAGTCCCAGCTGGGATCGCGCCCTCACCCGTGTCGAACCCACCGCACCGGACACCTTCCGGCGCGCCGACCTCGACCACGGACACCCCGCCGACCGGCCCACCGACCTCGACTACGGCCGCTACGTCCGCCTGGCGACCGACTACCGCGACGCCGGCTACGACGACCGGGCCACCCCCTTCGCCTTCGCGGTCGAGGACCCCTGCTTCAACGCCCTGCTCGTCGCGGGCGAACACGCCCTGGCCGCCATCGTCCGCGAACTGGGCGGGGACGGCACCGGTCACACCGAGCGCGCCGACACCCTCACCCGCCACCTGGTCGGCCGCCTGTGGGACGAGGACGCGGGCATCTTCCGGGCACGCGACCTCACCGACGACACCCTGGTCGCCCAGGACGGCGTGAGCGGCCTGATCCCCCTCCTCGTCCCCGGCCTCCCCGCACACATCACGACCCGGCTCGTCGCCACCCTCACCGGACCGCGTTTCAGCGCCCCGGCCACCCGGCTGGTCCCCAGCCACGACCTCACCGGCCCGGCCTTCGACGCCCAGCGCTACTGGCGCGGCCCCGCCTGGTTCAACACCGCCTGGCTCATCCACCGCGGCCTGCGCACCCACGGCCTGCGCGAACAGGCCGAAAACCTGCGCCAAGGCATCGTCACCGAAGCGGGAGCCTCCGACTTCGCCGAGTACGTCGATCCCGCCACCGGCGACGCACGCGGCGCCCGGCACTTCTCCTGGACCGCCGCGCTCACCCTCGACCTGCTGTGCGCCGACCGCGAGGAGCCCACCGCATGAGCCCGGCCGACGACCACATCCAGCTCGTACGCGACGCCACCTTCGTCCGCCTCGACGCCGCGGGCGCCATCACCGGAACCCGCGGCCGCACACCCGACGGCCTGTTCCTGCGCGACGCCCGCCACCTCAGCCGCTGGCAGCTCACCGTCGACGGCACAACACCGCTCGCCCTGGCACCGGCCGACGCCGGCAGCGACGACACCGCCACCTGCGTACTGACCCCGGCCGGCACCCGCGACGACCCGCCCGCCTACACCGTCTTCCGCGAACAGACCGTCGCCGCCGGGTCGTTGAGCGAACACCTGCGCCTGGTCAGCAACCGTCCCGAACCGGTCACCGCCCACGTCGCCCTCACCGTGGACGCCGACTTCGCCGACCTCTTCGAACTCCGCGCCGACGACCGCCACTACGACAAACCCGGCGCCCAGCACACCACCCACGTCACCTCGGAGGGAGTGCTCCTCGACTACCGCCGCGCCGACTGGCACTCCTCAACCACCCTGACGTCACGGCCCGTTCCCCATGACGTCACACCCGCCGACGACACTCCGCACTCCACCGCCCGCACCCTCACCTGGCACCTCCCGCTCGACGCCCACGGCGAAGCGGACCTCCACCTCACCGTGCACGCGCGGCCGCACGGACTGCCCGAGCCCCCGGCGCCGTCCCGGCCGGCCCGCCCGGCGGCCACGGCCACCGACGACCTGACCCGCACCTGTGAACGCGGGCTCGCCGACCTGGACCTGCTCACCATCACCGCCACCGGCGTCGACGGCGAAGAGGTGCACGTCCCGGCCGCCGGCATCCCCTGGTTCCTCACCCTCTTCGGACGCGACTCCCTGCTCACCTCCTACTTCCTCCTGCCCCACCGCCCCTGGACGGCCGCCGCCACCCTCAGCGCTCTCGCCGCCACCCAGGGCACCCGCCACGGCCCCGTCAGCCGCGAGCAGCCCGGACGCATCGTCCATGAGACCCGCCACGGCGAACTCGCCCACTTCCGCCAGGTTCCCTACGGCCGCTACTACGGCGCCGTCGACGCCACCCCCCTCTTCCTGGTCCTCCTGCACGCCCACTACCAGCAGACCGGCGACCCCTCCGTGGCCAGGCATCTGGAACAGCACGCCCGCCGCGCCGTCGACTGGATGTTCACCGACGGAGGCCTCACCCGCCACGGCTACCTCGTCTACGAACCCGACCCCGGCGGCCTGGTCAACCAGAACTGGAAGGACTCCGCCGGCGCCGTCTGCTTCACCGACGGCACCCAGGCCGACGGCCCCATCGCCGTCTCCGAAGCCCAGGGCTACGCCTACGACGCCCTCCTGCGCACCGCGGAACTGGCCGAGAACCTCTGGCAGGACGGACCCTACGCACAGCGCCTCCGGGAAAGCGCCGCGGACCTGCGCCGTCGCTTCACGGCGGACTTCTGGATGACGGGCGCCGACTTCCCCGCGCTCGCCCTCGACGGCCACGGCCGCCAGGTCGACGCCCTCGCCTCCGACGCCGGACACCTGCTGTGGTCCGGCATTCTCGAACCCGAGGCCGCCCGGCGCGTCGGACGGCGGCTGATGGAACCGGACTTCTTCTCCGGCTGGGCCGTCCGCACCCTCGCCGCCGGGCAGAAGCCCTACCACCCGCTGTCCTACCACCGCGGCAGCGCCTGGCCGCACGACAACGCCGTGATCGCTCTCGGACTGGCCCGCCACGGCCTCGCCGACGAGGTCCGCCGACTCGCTCAGGGCCTGCTCGCGGCCGCCGCCTGTCACGGCGACCGCCTCCCGGAGGTACTGGCCGGCTACGACCGCACCGCGACCAGCCGACCCGTCCCCTACCCCCACTCCTGCTCCCCGCAGGCCTGGGCAGCGGCCACACCCCTGGCCCTGCGGACGGCACTGGAGTCCGTCTGACGTCGAGCCGATCGAATCGACCACCACCGACTCGCCCGCATCGGAGCGACCTCCGGGAGCGGGAGGAAGACGAGGCACCGCTGGAGGACTTCACGTGAGCACCTACCACGCCAGCCCCAGTGCGCCGTCCGAGCGGGCGCTGCGCCACTGGCCGGCTGGAGGGAGCGGCTGGGCGAAGACGCGAAGACTCACCCGAACCTGACGCTCGACACCGTCAACCGGCCGAAGAACCCCGCGGGGGTCGTCGTTTCACTCCGTCGCAGCAGGCATTGTCCGGCGATCAGCGTGCGATGACGCAGAAGGGATGTCCGGCTGGATCGGTGAGAACTCGAGCTTTGTCGCCGTGCGGCTGATGATCAGGCTTGCCCGCACCGAGCTCCCTCAGCCGGGCCTCGGCTTCTCCCAGGTCCTCATCGACCTTTGCCCCGCAACCATGTCCGCAGGTGAGGCACGCGGTAAGCCTTGTCCGCAGGGATGCGCTGAGCCTTGCAAGTTGGTGTCGCCTGCTCCGAAACGTCGGATCATCGCAGCTCAGGGGCCCTTCTGCGTTCCGGTATCAAGATCCGGACCTACTAGACTGGTCGAGATCGAGCAGGCCCACGCCTGACCCGCGCCGCTGATCCGCCCGGCCCTGCTGCGCTCTCGGCAAGGTGCTGAAATCCGGATGATGCGAAAGGAACAGGGAAGCTAGCGTGCGCGTATGGATCTTGAACCCGGAAAGAACGTGCCCGCCGTTCCCGTTCCTCTCGATGCCGAACTCCAAGTCGCTTATGACGCCTACCTAGCGGAAGAACCGGACTTGGCGCCGATGAGCCTCGAGAAGCTGTCGGTGGTCCGCGCGGAGGTCGACGCCGCGGTGGCGGCGCTCGAGGACCTCAGCCATGGCGGGCGCTTCACCGTCGTCCAGCCTTCGGTGCCCGGCCTGGACGGCGCCCCCGAGATCCCGCTGCTGGTGTGCACACCCTCCGGCGCGCCCGCATCGCGGCCGGCGCTCTACTTCATCCACGGCGGCGGCTTCTACGGTAGTGATCACCGCACCGGGCTCGACCAGATACTCGAGACGGCCGAGCGGTTCGGGGCCACGCTGATCTCGGTCGGCTACCGGCTCGCGCCCGAGCACCCCTACCCCGCCCAGATCAACGACGCCTACGCCGGTCTGTTGTGGGTCGCCGACCACGCGGACGAGCTCGGCATCGACTCGGAACGCATCGTCGTCACGGGCTTCAGCGCAGGCGGCACCCTCAGCGCCGCGCTCGCTCTGACCGTGCGCGACAAGGGCGGTCCCCGCCTGCTCGGCCAGCTGCTGATTGCCCCGCTGCTCGACGACCGCAACGACAGCGCCTCAGCCCTGCAGATGGACGACGTCGAACTCTTCGACCGCAGCCGCAACGGGTTCGCCTGGAGCTCGGTGCTCGGCGACGCCCAGGGCGGAGCTGACGTGCCGCAGTACGCTGCGCCCGCCCGCGCCACCGACCTGGCCAGCCTGCCGCCCACATACCTCGACGTCGGCTCCGCCGAGTGCCTGCGCGATGAGATCCTCGCGTACGCCGACCGGATCTGGCAGGCCGGCGGCGAAGCCGAGCTGCACGTGTGGCCCGGCGGAATCCACGGTTTCGACCGGAAAGCCCCCGAGGCGCGGATCAGCAAGGCCGCTGTCGCGGCACGCCGCAACTGGCTGGAGCACCTTCTGAACGCGTCGGGCTGGAGGCGGCGTGACCAAGCTGCAGGACGTGCATAGGCTTCCGCGCGTGGCCAGTGAATCTCTTCCCTGCAACCGGTTCATAGGTGAGTTTCAGGAACTGGCACATGGTCGCCCCGACGGCCCCGCACTTCGCGACTCGGTCCGCGACCACGCCGCCCCGGGCGAGGAGAAGCTGGTGCGTTATCTCCGTTCAGGATCTGCCCTTGCCGTCACCGGATCACCAGTCCACGACGCGCTGAGCAACGAACTCATCGGCGCGTTGGAGCTGCACACTGACGGCGAGTGGTTCTGGTACTCAGACCTACCTCACTACGTCGAGCGCTACCACGTCCTGCTGGACGAAACCTTCGTCGATCACGCACGCGCACACCACTGGACTCCACCCGAACTCTCTGCGGAAGATCTCATCCAGCTCGGAGACACTCTGGACGCGGCGCTCGATGCCGAAGACGCCGGGGACACGCAGCCGTGACTGGCCGCCCGGGGCCACGCACGCGGTGGACGATCGCCACCCGTTGAAAAAAGGAGCAGGACTTGGCGTCCTCGTGCCCGCATCCTTGCGACGCGGGACGAGGACGCCGGGGCGGACGGGAGTCCTGCGGAGGTGCTCAGGCGTGCCGGGGTGGGGCTTGGTCGCCCGGCTGCCGGCTGCGGGTCGTTACGCCGGATCGATACGGAAGACGCTGCCGCCGATCGCGAAGACGTACAGTTCGCCGCTGGCGCCCTGCGCGAAGGAGATGACTTCGCCGCCGTTGACCCCGAGGTCGTTCACGGCCGTCACCTTGCCGTTCTTCAGCCGCAGCGAGCGGATGGTGCCGTCGCAGTAGTCGCTGAAGACGTACTGGCCCTTGAGAGCTGGTATCGCCCTGCCCCGGTAGACGTAACCGCCGGTCACCGAGCAGCCGAAGTTGGTGCGGTCGTATTCATGGACCGGCGGTACGTGGTTCGCGGGCTCCGTGCCGCCGCGGAAGGGATGGGTGCCCTCCATCTGACCCCAGCCGTAGTTCTCTCCGCCCTTGCTGCTCGCGGGGGCCCAGTCGATCTCCTCCCAGTCGTTCTGGCCGACGTCGCCGATCAGCAGGTCGCCCGTGCCCGCGTCGAAGGAGAACCGCCAGGGGTTGCGCAGTCCGTACGACCAGATCTCACCCTTGGCGCCCGGGGTGTTCACGAACGGGTTGTCCGCCGGGATCGCGTAGGGCGTGCCGCCCCTGGGGTCGATCCGCAGGAGCTTGCCGAGCAGTGTGCCCAGGTTCTGGCCGTTGCCGTGCGGGTCGCCGCCGGAGCCCCCGTCGCCGAGGGCGACGTACAGGTAGCCGTCGGGGCCGATCTTGATGTCGCCGCCGTTGTGGTTCGCGTAGGGCTGTGTCTGGGTGAGGACGGTGCGGCGGGTGTGGCGCTGGATCTTGCCCTTGCGTACGGCGAACTCGTCCACCGTGCTGGTGCCTTCGAGGTTCGTGTACGAGATGTAGAAGTGCGCGAACCGCCTGTCGAACGCGATGCCGAGAAGCCCGCGTTCGCCGTCGACGGTGGTCTCCGCTGAGATGTCCAGGACGGGTCTGCCGAGGCCCTGGTCGCCGAGGACCCGGACCGTGCCCGCGCGTTCGGCGATCCAGAGCTTCCCTCCGGGGCCGGCGGCGCCGGCCGTGGGGTTCTTGGCCGTGGCCACGTTCTTGAGGGTGATGTGCGCCGTCTGCCGTGGGGCAGCGGGCTCGTCGGCGGATGCCGTGGTCAGAGCGAAGGATGCGACGAGACAGATGGTGCCGATGATCGCCGAGCTTCTGGTGCGAACTCTCACCGTGTTCCTCCTGGAGGCGGTGAATCGGCAGGTCGCGTGACTGCCCGGGCCGGTCGTGCGGGGTCGTCTGTGACAGCGTGCAACCTGTGGGGGTGTGGGGAGGGAACCCTGTGCTACCGGCCGGATACGGGTGAGGATACTGGGACGGCCGCCCTTGGTATAGACCAGCTCCGCCGAGCGCCGCCAATCGGCCGGCTGTCTTCGCAGCTTGAGATCCTGAAGGTCGACCTGGGCGGCCGTTGGGTCACGGTCCCCAAGCGCGGCCTCTATGACCGGTACCGCGTGGATCCCGGCCTCGACGAGGTCGCCCGCGACCCGCGCGTCAGCGGCGTGGACTTCTTCCGTCAACTGCCCAAGACCAAGGTCGAGTCCGGCTCCGGGCGGCCACGCCTCGGCAGACTTCCCGCCCGAGCGGTGAACGCGTCAGCTCGCTCACCTCTACGCCGCGGTCGACGGCGCATGGCACGCCATCCTGAGTCAGACCAACGTGCTGAACGCCGAGACCGCGCGCCTGCCGCGTGACCTCACCCTCCAGGTCGGTCAGGGCCGTATGCCGGACGACCTGCGCTCACTGAAGCCGTTCAGGACCGTTCAGTTCGACGTGATGACGGAGGGGCAGCTCGCCCTGTACATGCCGGTTCCCACCTCGGTCCCGAACCGGCACAAGCGGCGCGGCTCCACCGCCTGACCATCGATCAGGCCACCCGCTCCGGTGTCGCCCGCGGCACGGTCCCTGCTGGCTTCATCACTCGCACCACGCTCCGGCGGCTGAGCTGGCGGGTACCGTCCCCCCCACGGTTGTGCCGAGGCAGAGGCACGTGCCCCGGCGCACAGCGGAGGCGGAGCGCGAGCTGGCGGAGTGCGTGTACAGCGCGCGGTTTTGCCCGGCGCAGCTCGGCGGCGGGGAAGGCGAAACCCAGGACCGCGTCGGACAGCTACCGCGTCCCGTCAGCGATGCCGAGTACCCGGCGTGTCTCGGCTGCGATCTGCCGTATCTCGCCGGTGGCTACCACGAGGACCGGGACCCCTCTCGCCGCCTGATCGATGCGTCGGTGGCCCTCCCGCATCAGATCTTCCAGTGGCGGGACGAGCAGCCCGCCTCGTACACCGAGAACAGCCAGAGCCGAGCAGATCTCCTCACGTACCTCGGGTTGGTCCTCGCCGATCTCCCCGGTGAAGACCAGTGCGTCCAGCCGGTCCAGCGAGGCGGCCATCGCGGCGATGCCCCTACGGCAACTGAGTGTGAACGTCGCCAGCGCCAACGCGGCCGCTGCATCACCCTCCGCGCGGGCACGCACCAGGTCCCGGGTGTCCCCGGAGGTGGCGGAGAGGCCGAGCAGACCGGAATGCCGATGGAGCGTGTTTTCCAGTTCGTCCGTACTCAGACCATGCCGCCGCTGCAGCCACAGCAGCGCACCGGGGTCGAGGCTGCCACTGCGCCGGCTCATCACCAGGCCCTCCAGCGGAGTGAGGCCCATGGTGGTGTCCACGCTGCGTCCGTTCCGGACGGCACAGGCCGAGCAGCCCCCGCCCAGGTGCACGAGCACGACCTGGAGGTCGTCGACGGGTCGGCCCAGGGCCTGCGCAGTCCTCTGCAGGGCCCACGCGTAGGAAAGTCCGTGGAAGCCGTACCGGCGCAGCCCGTATTCGGCTCGCCACTGCTCCGGCACGGCGTACGTGCGCGCTGGTGCCGGCAGATCCTTGTGAAAGACCGTGTCGAAGCAGGCGACATGAGGAACGTCGGGCAGGAGTTCTCGTGCGGCGTCGACCATGCACAGGGCCGGCGTCACGTGCAGCGGCGCGAGATCCGCGACGTCCGCCAGCAGGGACCGTACGCGTGCGTCGATCGGCGTATGTCCCGTCAGGTGGGGACCGCTGTGGACGATGCGGTGACCAACCGCCACAGGGGCGGGCACCTCGCTGAGGACGTTCCGCAGTTCCGCCGCCGCAGCAGGCCCCGGGGGCTCCGAGGAGTGTCGATCCGCCACCCGTTCACCGTCCGCCGCGAACAGAACTGTGCGAAGGCTCGAGGAGCCGGCGGCGAGGACCAGTACCTGACCCTCACGGCTCTCGTCGGAGCGGTCAGCACTCATCACACACCTCCAGTGCGCCTGCGTCTTCCCGCACGGTCGTCCTCCGGCACGGTGGGCCCGCCACGAAGTGCGTCCTTTGCTCAGGGGTGGCCTCGGTGGCGATCGGGTTGTGCCCCGCCCGACTCGGCAGGTCGGTCGGGAAGGACGCCGATGTCCCCGTCGCCCTCCTCCAGAGCGGGTACCCATGCCTCGGCCACGTCGTCCTGGCCGTTCGCCGCCGAGGGCGCCGTCGGCGTCCGTCTGCCAGTGGTGCCCCGGGGGGGCGGGGGCGCGGTTCCTCCCGCAGACCGAAGGCGAGGTCCGTGGCCGAACCACTCCGGTGACGACCCGCCGCGCTAGTCATCGTGGTTCTCCTGAAGCTGGCGGCGACGCTCCTGTTCGCGCTTGGAGTAGGCGGCCGCCCGGATCGCCTCGTCGCTCTCCAACCCTGATCCCAGCGCGCCGCCCACCGTGGCGACCGCAGCGACGAAACAGGCCAGCGTCACGTAGTCCTCGGCGTGCAGCGGGGTTCGCGTCGTGGAAGCGAACACACGGTCGTTGAGAATGAACAGCGCCCACACCCAGTTGATGACCAGCAATCCCACATAGCAGACGAGCACCCCGATGCCCACGGTCGCGACCGTCGAGGCGTTGTACAACCGCGTCCTCTGCCTCGCCTCCGGCGACTTCTCTGCCGATCGATGCCACAGCTCCGCGTCTATGATCAGCCATCCGACCATGATCGCGACCGATCCGACCGTGGCGATCACAAGGCGTGGCGTCCCGAGGGAAGAGGCCAGGGTCCAGATGGTGGAGTTCACGGTGGCGGCCGCCCCCGTGGCGAGCGCGGCCGCCAGAGCTTTCGACAAGCCCGGCACCAACCGCCACGGTCGGTTGGCGCGGACCATACCGGCGAGCACCCTCAGGTAACCGCGCGGCCCGTCGGCGACGTACCGAAGATCCTCGGTCTCCTTTTCACCGGATTGGTCAGGATGAACAGGCGCGGGACGATCGACGGAGAGCCCCGGAAGCGGCTGACTCCGTGGAGGTCCGTCAGCCCCGGTCATGTCCGGACCCGCCATGCCGAGCACGACTTCTTCCACGGCCTGCCGGGCCCTCGTCTGCAGTCGCAGGCCTCCCAGTGAAGGCAGAGAGAGCAGCGCCAGGCCGTGTTCGTGATTCAGGTTCACAGCGAGCCTGCGCCCGTTCGAGTGCAGCGGAAGGTCGGTGAGGGCCACGACGATGTCCCAGTTCTCCGCACTCCCACGGTCCATGATGCGGCGCATCAGAGTGGGCGGGTCTTCCACCCCGGCGGTGAAGGGCTCACTGACCACCTCGACGTCGAACCGCCGCCCCTGGCCCGACTTGTCGGCGAGCCGAGTGGAAAGAGTCCGGGCCATGCGCTGAGCGATCTCCGTCGGCGCGTCCGGATCCGCCAGGAGAGCCACGACTGTAACGCCCTGCGACGAGACCTGCATGACTGGACCTCCTCGTCGGCTGCCCTGCCGCGCCCCAAGTGCCCACAGACGCCGCCGAGATAACGTCGAGGCCGTGTGACAGGCCGGCCCCCACTCGCAGGTGCAGGCGGTCACGGGGCACGTGGGCCACCTGAGCTTCCTCCGGGCCTGGGCCTGCAGTCTCGCCGGGACCACCCGTCGGGTGCACGACCCTCCTCCCCGGGGTGCGCCTATCGTCTGGGCGCCTCACGGGCTCAGTCCGCGAGTTCGGCCTTGCGTGAATAAGACCGCGTGACTAGAGGGAAGTTGACTGAGGATTTGATTCAGTTCTCCGCCGGTGACAGCGACGGCAACGGTGGTCAGGACCGCGAACCACCCCGGATCTCGCGCCTCGCCGGCCCGGCCGCGGTTCCGGACGGGCGTCCGGAACCGCGGCGTTCGCGTCTCAGCCGCTGCTCCCGGTGCTTTCACTCGACTCGCTGATCTCGACGTGGCGGGGCTTTGCGACATCGGCCTTCGGGACGGTGATGGTGAGCACCCCGTCCGATATCTGCGCGTTGATCTTTTCGGTGTCGACCTCTCCCGGCAGCCGCAGCCGATATTCGAAGGCTCCAACGCGGCGGGTGCTCCGCCGCAGGACGCCTTTGCGTTCCTTCTCCTTGATTTCTCCGGTGACCACCAGCTCCTGGCCGTTCGCCTCGATGTCTATGTCCTTGCCCTTGACACCGGGGAGTTCGATCTCGATGCGGAAACTGTCGTCGGACTCCGTGACGTCCGCCAGGGGTGTCCACGCGACTGCGGGCGCCGCGGCTCCCACCGTGGATTCGATCAGCCCGCTCAACTCGTTGAGCAGTTGGTCGTACTCCGTCAGCGGATTGCGTGACCAGCCAACCGGCCTGGCTTGCATTGCGGCACCCCGCTGGTGCCGGACAGGCGTAGCCATTCCCATCGCCTCTTTCTCCTTCTTGTGATCTCGTCTCTCTTCGGGGTCATGCGAGCCATGCGGACTCTTTGTGGCGTGTGTGGGGGGAGGCGTCGGTGTGGCCCGCGACGGCTGATGTGCCCGTGGTGCCGGGGACGGCTGAGTGTCCCAGGTGTCGGTGGATGTAGTGGATGCTCATGGAGCCTTCGCCGGCTGCGGAGGCTACGCGTTTGACGGAGCCGCTGCGGACGTCGCCGACGGCGAAGACGCCGGGGAGGCTGGTTTCCAGGCTCATGCAGGTGCGTCCGCGGCTCTGCCAGATGTCGGGGGTGGTGCAGGCTTCCTGGGCTTCGGGTCCGGTGAGGACGAAGCCGCGGGAGTCCAGGGCGAGGGTGCCGGTGAGCCATTCGGTGTGGGGGTCGGCGCCGGTGAAGACGAACAGGCTTCGTGCGGGCAGGCGGCGGTGCTCGCCGGTGCG
>NZ_JBEYXR010000018.1:131068-155151 GCF_040645135.1 Streptomyces sp. NPDC046859 | reverse complement strand
GCGTGCGGCTGCAAGGCGGAGGAGGGAGTCGACGCGGAGCGTCGGCGAGTGACGACAACGCCGCAGATGCGCGTGCCAGACCCCGCGACGCCGGGATGATCCAAACGAAAGGCCCTAGGTGCGTCGCTGGGAGCGCCAGACGATGAACAGGGCCGACGCCACGGCCGCGCCGCGCACCACCCAGGGCCAGGTCTCGGCGACCGCCGCGTTGGTCTCGCCCGGCAGGAGCGCCTCGCCCCAGCGGCCGCTGGCGCGGCCCCAGAGCCAGACGACCCCGGCCGTGAGCGAGAGGCCGGGCAGGATCACGACCGCCCACTTCGTCTCGGTGTCGCTCAGGCGCCGGGAGCCCCAGGCGATGAGCCAGCCCACGAGCAGGACGAGGACGTTGCCGAGGACCGCGCCGGCGACGAGCAGGGCGGCGGACGCCAGCAGCAGCGGGTTGTTCCAGCGGCTCTCGGGGAGGGCCGGGCGGCGCAGCAGGCGGCGGCGCCGGGGCGCGTCCACCACGGTGTCCTCGGCCCGCTCCACGGCGGCCGGTTCGGGGTCCTTCGTCTCGGGCGCCGCCTTCGCGGGCGGGCGGCGGAGCATCTCGGGGATCTCGACGCCGCCGACGAACCCCGGGATGTCCTCGCCCGGCCCGAGCGGGGTGCTGTCCACCTGCCACCAGTCGGGCCGCAGCGCGCTGCCGCCCAGGTCGGCCGCGGTCGCCAGGTGGGGCGGCGGGGGCACGTCGGGGCGCGGGGCGGCGGGCTCGGCGGGACGCGGGCGCGGCACCATCCGGCGCAGGCCCTTCGGGCGCCGGGTGGACGCGGTGTCGTCGCCGGACGGCTGGGCGGGCACGGCGGTGACGGGGCCCTGCGGGGGTGCGGAGGCCGCGGCGGGGGCGCCCCCGGCGGCCGTGACGACGTCGTCGGGGCTGCCGAGGCGGTCGATGATGCGCCGGACGGCGGCGGGGCTGTCGACGGGTGCCTTGGCGCGGCGCCGGTCGATCTCGCCGCGCAGCTCGTTCACCAGGCGCATCCGGGTGGCCGACGGCAACTGCCGCTGCTGGGCCACGTCCCCGACGCGGCTCAGATACTCGTAGACGACCTGGTCGCTCTCGATCCCCACGAAGTCCCCTCCGGGGTGGACGCGTTGTGATACCCCGTGGGACGACGTTAGCGCAGGGTGCGCGTGGCGCACGGGACGCGGGGGCGGTGCCGCCGGTGCCGCCGGCCCCGGTCGCCGCGCGCGATCCGGGGGTTCGCCGCCTCCCCTGCCCCGGCCGCGCACCCGCTAGATTGGGTCGGATGAGCGAACCGGCTACACCGCCCCGTTCCCTCGCGGAGGCGCTCCGCGCGCGGGACGACGCCTCGCTGGCCGTGCTCCTGCGCAGCCGGCCCGACCTCATCACGCCCGTCCCCACCGATCTGACGCAGCTCGCGACCCGGGCCGGCACCCGGGCGTCCGTGGTGCGCGCCCTGGAGCGGCTGGACCGGTTCGCGCTGCAGACGGCGGAGGCGCTGGCCGTGGCACCGGACCCGGCGACGTACGCGGAGCTGCTCGCGCTGATGGCCGGCGACGACGGCGACCCGGCGGTCGCGGGCGCGCTGCCGCAGGCCCTGGGGACGCTGCGCGACCAGGCGCTGGTGTGGGGCGGCGACGACCGGCTGCGGCTCGTCCGCACGGCCCGCGAGCTGCTGGCCCCCTCGCCGCAGCATCCGTCGCCGACCGGGCTGGGGCCGGCCGTGCGGGAGGCGGCGGCCGGGATGTCGCCGGGCCGGATCCAGGAGATCGTGACGGCGGCGGGGCTGCCGTCCACGCACGACGCGGTGTCCGCGCTGGACGCGCTCACCGCGCTGTTCACCGACCGGCGGCGCATGGCGGCGCTGCTCGACCAGGCTCCGGCGGACTCCCTGGAGGTGCTGTCCCGGCTGGTGTGGGGGCCGCCGTACGGGCAGGTCACCGCGGACCCGGCGCCCCGGCTGCGCTGGCTGATGGACCGCGGTCTGCTGCTGCCGACCGCGCCCGGCACGGTCGTGCTGCCCCGCGAGGCGGCGCTGCATCTGCGCGGCGGGCGCGCGCACCGCGCCACCGAGCCGCTGCCGCCGTCGGTGGAGCCGGCCGCCACACACCCCCCGCAGGTCGTGGACGCGACGGCGGCCGGGCAGGCGTACACCGCGCTCGCCACCGTCGAGGAACTGCTGAAGGACTGGCACGAGGGCGGGCCCCCGGTGCTGCGGGCGGGCGGCCTGAGCGTGCGCGACCTGAAGCGGACCGCCGTCGCCCTGGACGTGCCGGAGCCGGTCGCCGCGTTCTGGGTGGAGCTCGCCTACGCCGCCGGACTCGTGGCCTCCGACGGCGAGGCCGACGAGCGGTACGCGGCGACCCCCGCCTACGACGAGTGGCTGGAGCAGCCGGCCGCCGACCGCTGGGCCACACTCGCCCGCGCCTGGCTGACGGCGACCCGGACGGCGGGCGTGGTCGGCGGACGGGACGCGAAGGACCGTACGTTGTCGGCGCTGGGCCCGGGGCTGGACCGCTCCGCGGCGCCGGAGGTACGGCACCGGGTGCTGACGCTGCTCGCCGCGCTCCCGGAGGGGACGGCCCCGTCACCCGACTCGGTGCTGTCCCGGCTGCGCTGGGAGCGGCCCCTGCGCGGGCCGCAGCGCGACGACGACCTGCGCGGCCGGCTGGCCCGGTGGACCCTGGACGAGGCCGAGCGGCTGGGCGTGACGGGCCGCGGCGCCCTGTCCTCGCACGGCCGGGCCCTGCTGGGCGCGCCCCCGGCTCCGCCCGCCGGGGCCCCGCACGGCGCCCCGGCCGGCGAGCCCACCGGACCCGGCGACAAACTGCCCGTGCACCACGGGCACCGGCGCCCCGCCGCACCCCCCGATCCGCTGCCGCCGGCCGAGCAGACCGCCGCCGCGGCCGCGGCCGCCCGGCTCCTCGCCCCCCTGCTGCCGGAGCCCCTGGACCACGTCCTGCTCCAGGCCGACCTGACGGCCGTGGCCCCCGGCCCGCTGCGGCGGCCGCTCGCGGACATGCTGGACGTGCTCGCGGACGTCGAGTCCAAGGGCGGCGCGACCGTGTACCGGTTCACGCCGGGGTCGGTGCGCCGGGCCCTGGACGCCGGGCGCAGCGCCTCCGACCTGCACGCCTTCCTGGCCGAGCACTCCCGCACCCCGGTACCGCAGCCGCTGGCGTATCTGATCGACGACGTGGCCCGGCGGCACGGGCAGCTCCGGGTGGGCGCGGCGTCGGCGTACGTCCGCTGCGACGACGACGCCATGCTGAACGAGATCCTCGCCGACAAGCGCTCCGCCGGGCTGCGGCTGCGCCGTCTCGCGCCGACCGTGCTCGCCGCGCAGAGCGACCCGGCGACGCTGCTGGAGGGGTTGCGCGCGATGGGGTTCGCGCCGGCCGCCGAGTCGGCCGAGGGGGACGTCCTGATCAGCCGGGCCGACGCCCACCGCACCCCGCCGCGCACGGCCCCCGAGCCGGTGCCGGACGGCCCGCCCGCGCCGGACGCCACGCTGCTGGGCGCGGCGATCCGCGCCATCCGCGCGGGCGACCTGGCCTCGACGGCGCCGCGCAGGCCGAGCGGTACCGGCCCCGCCGTGAGTGGGGGCGAGCTGCCCCGCACGACCTCGGCCGAGACGCTGGCCACCATGCAGGCGGCCGTGCTGACCGGCGAGGCGCTGTGGATCGGGTACGTCAACGCCGAGGGCGCCGCCAGCCAGCGGGTGATCGCGCCGGTCCGGGTCGAGGGCGGGTTCGTGACGGCGTACGACCACACCGCGGACGAGGTGCGGACGTATCCGCTGCACCGGATCACCGGGGTCGCCGAGCTGGCCGACGACCAGATCTGAGAGCGGCCGGGAAGCGATCAGGCACACTGGACGTTTGGCCGAGTGGTGAGCGGAAGGACGGACCCACGTGAACGGACCACTGATCGTCCAGTCGGACAAGACCCTGCTCCTGGAAGTGGATCACGAGCAGGCCGACGCGTGCCGTCGGGCGATCGCGGCCTTCGCGGAGCTGGAGCGGGCGCCCGAGCACATCCACACCTACCGGGTGACGCCACTCGGCCTGTGGAACGCGCGCGCGGCCGGGCACGACGCCGAGCAGGTCGTGGACGCGCTGGTGACGTACAGCCGCTACCCCGTGCCGCACGCCCTGCTGGTCGACATCGCCGAGACGATGGACCGCTACGGCCGGCTGACGCTGTCCAAGCACCCCACGCACGGCCTCGTCCTGACCACCACGGACCGGCCCGTCCTGGAGGAGGTGCTGCGCTCCAAGCGCGTCGCGCCGCTGGTGGGCAGCCGCATCGACCCGGACACGGTCGCCGTGCACCCCTCCGAGCGCGGGCAGATCAAGCAGACGCTGCTGAAGCTGGGCTGGCCCGCCGAGGACCTCGCCGGGTACGTGGACGGCGAGGCCCACCCGATCGAGCTGCACGAGGACGGCTGGGCGCTGCGGCCGTACCAGCGGCAGGCCGTGGAGAACTTCTGGCACGGCGGCAGCGGTGTCGTCGTGCTCCCGTGCGGCGCCGGGAAGACCCTGGTCGGCGCCGGGTCCATGGCGCAGGCGAAGTCGACCACGCTGATCCTCGTCACGAACACCGTCTCGGCCCGGCAGTGGAAGCACGAGCTGGTGAAGCGGACCTCGCTGACCGAGGAGGAGATCGGCGAGTACAGCGGGACGCGCAAGGAGATCCGTCCGGTCACCATCGCCACGTACCAGGTGCTCACGACCCGGCGGAAGGGCGTCTACCCGCATCTGGAGCTGTTCGACTCCCGGGACTGGGGCCTGATCGTCTACGACGAGGTGCACCTGCTGCCCGCGCCGGTCTTCAAGTTCACCGCCGACCTCCAGGCGCGGCGGCGGCTCGGGCTGACCGCGACCCTCGTCCGTGAGGACGGCCGGGAGTCCGACGTGTTCTCCCTGATCGGCCCGAAGCGGTTCGACGCGCCGTGGAAGGAGATCGAGGCGCAGGGCTACATCGCGCCCGCGGACTGCGTGGAGGTCCGGGTGAACCTCACGGACTCCGAGCGGCTCGCGTACGCCACCGCCGAGCAGGAGGAGAAGTACCGCTTCTGCGCGACGACCGACACCAAGCGGAAGGTCACCGAGGCCCTGGTGCGCCGGTTCGCCGGGCAGCAGATCCTCGTGATCGGCCAGTACATCGACCAGCTCGACGAGCTGGGCGAGCATCTGGACGCGCCGGTGATCAAGGGCGAGACGTCCAACGCGCAGCGGGAGAAGCTGTTCGAGGCGTTCCGGCAGGGCGAGATCAACGTGCTGGTGGTGTCCAAGGTCGCGAACTTCTCCATCGACCTGCCGGAGGCGACGGTCGCCATCCAGGTGTCGGGCACGTTCGGCTCGCGCCAGGAGGAGGCCCAGCGGCTCGGCCGGGTGCTGCGGCCCAAGTCGGACGGGCACCAGGCGCACTTCTACTCGGTGGTCGCCCGGGACACGATCGATCAGGACTTCGCCGCCCACCGCCAGCGCTTCCTGGCGGAGCAGGGCTACGCGTACCGGATCATGGACGCCGACGAGATCCTGGCGGAAGGCGCCGAGGGCGCCGAGAGCTGAGGACGCGGGAGGGACGGGCGGTTCCGTACGGTCACGGCTACTGACGGTACGTCACCTAGGCGGTGCGGGACCGTCACCTGTGGCGGACGCCCGCCTCCTCCCGGTACTCGCCGAGGACGATCACGCCGAAGGCGGCGCCCGCGAACACCTTGACGGCACGCAGGGCTTCACCGAGTCGATGACGGTGGCTCCCCTGGAGCGCGGTCGCTCCGCGGGGGGCCGCAGGGGCCGGGTGGATGGTTGCTGCGCTCATGTCTCCATGATGCGTTCGTGTCCGTGAAGAACGCATCGGTCTGCGGGCCGAAGCCGGGTGCCGGCCGCGTACACCTCGGGGCGGACGGGCCGCCCCGAAGGAGGACGGGGTCCCCTAGGGCCTTTCGTTTGGATCAGCCCGGCTGTGGCCGACGGGACATGGTGACGTGCCCGAGCGGGGTCCGGTGCGTGCAGCTGCAAGGCGGAGGAGGGAGTCGACGCGGAGCGTCGGCGAGTGACGACAACGCCGCGGATGCGCGCGCCAGACCCCGCGACGCCGGGATGATCCAAACGAAAGGCCCTATAGGGGGCGCCCGAAATCGGTTGGCGCCTGTGGAGGGCGCTCCCCTAAAATCTCCGCTCTTGCCCGCCTCCCCTCGCGGGGTGCCGCCGCCCGGACGGAAACCGGCCGGCTCTCTCTCGTCCACCTGCTCATAGGTCACCCGGAGGCACCCCCTTGTCCAGCCCCGTCGGCGACAGCCTCGACCCGCTCCAGCGAGAGCGCTCCCATCTGGCCTCCTCCCGTGCCGCGCTGCGCGCCATGCGTGAGGACGTCGAGGCCCTCGACATCCGCGACGTCACCGCGAACTGGGTCAACGCGGAGGTCCTGACCCGGCAGATCGACGAACGCATCAAGGCGCTGGCCGACCTCAGCGACACCCCGCTGTTCTTCGGCCGCCTCGACTATCTGCGCGCGCCCGGCGCCGAGGGGGCGGAGGGCGCCGAGGGCGAGCGCTTCTACATCGGGCGCCGGCATGTGCACGACGCGGACGGCGACCCCATGGTCATCGACTGGCGTGCGCCGGTGTCCCAGCCGTTCTACCGGGCCTCCAAGAAGGACCCGATGGACATCGCGCTGCGCCGCCGCTTCGGTTACACCGGCGGCGACCTGACGGCGTACGAGGACGAGCACCTCTCCGACCCGTCGGAGGCGGCGCGGACCAGCAGGCTCCTCCAGCAGGAGATCGAACGGCCCCGCGTCGGCCCGATGCGGGACATCGTGGCGACGATCCAGCCCGAGCAGGACGAGATCGTGCGGTCCGGGCTCGGCGGGACCGTGTGCGTGCAGGGCGGCCCGGGCACCGGGAAGACGGCCGTCGGCCTGCACCGGGTGGCGTATCTGCTGTACGCGCACCGGGAGCGGCTGGCCCGCACCGGCACGCTGGTGATCGGGCCGAACCGGTCCTTCCTGCACTACATCGAGCAGGTGCTGCCCGCGCTCGGCGAGCTGACGGTCCGCCAGGCCACGGTCGACGACCTCGTGGCCCGGGTCGAGGTGCGCGGCACCGACGACGCCGCGGCCGCGGTGATCAAGGGTGACGCGCGGATGGCCGAGGTGCTGCGGCGCGCGGTGTACTCGCATGTGGCCATGCCGGCCGAGGCGGTGGTCGTGGTGCGCGGATCACGGCGGTGGCGCGTCCCGGCGTACGAGGTCGAGGAGATCGTCCGGGAGCTGCTGGACCGCGACATCCGGTACGGCGCCGCCCGCGAGGCCCTGCCGCAGCGGATCGCGCACGCGGTCCTGGTGCAGATGGAGCGGTCGGGCGAGGCGCCGGACGACCGGGTGCAGGACGCGGTGGCCCGCAACGCCGCCGTGAAGGCGGCCGTCAAGGCGGTCTGGCCGCCGGTGGACCCGGCGAAGCTGGTGCTGCGGCTGCTGTCGGACGCGGACTTCCTGGCCGCGCACGCGGACGGCGTCCTCGACGAGGCCGAGCAGCGGGCGATCCGGTGGGCGAAGCCGGCGCGGTCGGTGAAGTCGGCGAAGTGGTCGGCGGCGGACGCGGTGCTGATCGACGAGGCGCACGACCTTGTGACGCGGACGCCGTCGCTGGGGCATGTCGTGCTGGACGAGGCGCAGGACCTGTCGCCGATGCAGTACCGGGCGGTGGGGCGGCGCTGCACCACCGGTTCGGCGACGGTCCTCGGCGACCTGGCGCAGGGCACGACGCCGTGGGCGACCCGCAGCTGGGAGGAGGCGCTGGCGCACCTCGGCAAGCCGGACGGGGTGATCGAGGAGCTGACGGCCGGTTTCCGTGTCCCGACGGACGTCATCACGTACGCGTCGCGGCTGCTGCCGTCGATCGCGCCGGGGCTGACGCCGGTGGCGTCGATCCGTGACAACCCCGGGTTCTTCGAGATCCGGACGGTCGCGCAGGCGGCGGAGGTGGCGGCGGCGTGCGCGGAGTCGCTGCGGCACGAGGGGTCGGTCGGGCTCATCGCCGCGGACGCGCGGGTGCCGGTGCTGGCGGAGGCGCTGAAGGCGGCGGGCCTGGAGTACCTGGCGCCCGGCGAGGAGACGACCCGGCAGAGCCGGCTGACGCTGGTGCCGGCGTCGCTGGCGAAGGGCCTGGAGTACGACTACGTGGTCCTGGACGAACCGGCGGCCGTGGTGGACGGGGAGCCGGACGAACGGACGGGGTTGCGGCGGCTGTACGTGGCGCTGACGCGGGCGGTGTCTGGGTTGACCGTGACCCACACGGAGGCGCTGCCCGCGCGGTTGGGGTGAGGGGGCGGCGCCGTGTGCCGGGTGCGGGTGCGGTGCGGCCGGTCGCGCGCCTCAGAACCGCGCCGGGGCGTCCAGGGCCGTGCGCCATCGGGATACCGCCGCTGCGGAGACCGGGCCCGCCCAGCCCTCGGGGCGGGCCGCGCCGCCGATGTGGAAGGCGTCGATACCCGCTGCCAGGAGGTCCGGGACGTGGTCGAGGCGCAGGCCGCCGCCGACCAGGACGCGCTGTTCGTAGCCGGGCTCGCCGTCCCGTGCCGCTTCCGCGAGCAGGGTGGGCAGGCCGTCGTCCACGCCGCCGGCCGCCCCCGCCGTGAGGTACGTGTCCAGGCCCGGCATCCCGTCGAGCTGCTTGCGCAGGGCGTCCCGGTCGGCGGCGCGGTCGATCGCCCGGTGGAACGTCCACCGGCACCCGTCCAGCTCCGCGACCACCCGCTCCATGGCGGCGAGGTCCACGGAGCCGTCGGTCTCGAGGAAGCCGAGCACGAACTCCTCGGCCCCGGCCGCCCGCAGCTCGCGCGCCGCCCGCACGACCCGCTCGACGTCCCCGGCCGCGAACCCGTCGGCCAGCCGCAGCATCACGCGCAGATCGATGTCGACGGCGGCGCGGATCCCTTTGAACGTCCCGACCGGCGGAGTGAGCCCGTCCGCCGCCATGTCGGTGACCAGTTCGAGCCGGTCCGCACCCCCGGCCTGGGCGGCGACCGCGTCCTCGACGCCGAGGGCGATCACCTCCAGGACTGCACGCTCGCTCATGGGACCCCATTCCTCGGCATTCGACGGCGGCTACAGGCGACTACAGGTCTAGTCCAATCAAAGCCTACGCCTGCCCATCCGGGGTCCCGCTCAACCCAGGGCCGGGAACGGGGTCACATGAAGATGTCCAGCTCCCCCGCGTCCGCGCCCGCCGGCTCGTACGACGCCCCGGCACCCTGCTCGGCCACGGTGACGTGGGTCGTGGACAACCGGCTGGAGGAACTGGAGGAGGGCGTGTTCTCGCCCGCGTCCGACGACCGCGGCGCCCAGGGCCCTCCTCGGCGGAGAATGACGTCATGGCCGACCTCGATGACCTCCGCGCCCGCTGGCTGCGCACGCTGCTCGCCGCACGCGGCGACGACACCCCCGCCCCCGCACCCGAGCGCTACGGGGAGGCGCTGCTGGAACGCTGGTCCGAGCCGCAGCGGCGCTATCACACCGTGGACCACCTCGCGGCGGTGCTCGACCACGTCGACGTGCTGGCGAAGTACGCGCGGGACGTCGAGGCCGTACGGCTCGCCGCCTGGTTCCACGACGCCGTGTACCTGCCCGACCGGTCCGAGAACGAGGAGCGGTCCGCCCGGCTCGCCGAGCGGGCGCTCCCCGAGGCCGGGGTGCCCGCGGAGCGGACCGCCGAGGTGGCCCGGCTGGTCCGGCTCACCGTCACGCACGATCCGGCGCCCGACGACCCGGACGGCGAGGTGCTGTGCGACGCCGACCTCGCGATCCTCGCCGCGGCGCCGTCGGCGTACGCCGCCTACACGGCCGCCGTCCGCGAGGAGTACCACTTCGTCCCGAACGACGCCTTCCGCTCCGGCCGCGCCGACGTGCTGCGCCAACTCCTCGCCCTGCCCAGCCTGTTCCGCACTCCGTACGGCCGGGAGAAGTGGGAGGCGACCGCCCGCTACAACCTCTCCTCGGAGCTGGAAATGCTGTCGCTCTGAGCCGTGGGGCCCCGTAGCCTGCACGGCATGCGACACAGGGGCGGGGAACGTGTGACCGAGGCCGTGGCCGATGCCGTGGCGCTGCTGCGCACGGTGGCGGACCGGGACTGGGACGGGGTGAAGGCCGGGCGGCTGGACTGGAGTTGCCGGGCCACGGCCGAGCACGTCGCCGGTGACCTCATCGCCTACGCGGGACAGCTCGCGGGGCGGGCGCAGGGCGCGTACGTCCCCTTCGAGATCACCCTCGACGAGGGCACCGGCAACGACGGGCTGCTCGACGTGATCGAGACGACCGGCGTCCTGCTCACGGCGGCCGTCCGCACCACGCCGCCCGAGGTGCGCGCCTTCCACCCGTACCCGTTCCGCAGTGCGAACCGCGAGGGGTTCGCCGCGATGGGCGTCGCCGAGGTGCTGCTGCACACCCACGACATCGCCACCGGGCTGGGGCTGACCTACGAACCCCCGGCCGGGCTCGCCCAGTTCGTGCTGACGACGATCTTCCCGGAGGTCCGGCCGGACCCGGACCCCTGGCGCACCCTGCTGTGGGCCACCGGCCGAGGCGACCTGCCCGGCCGCGCGCCGGTCGACACCTGGCGCTGGAAGAACGACCTCGTCCTCACCTCGGACCGGCTCACCCTCCAGGGGCTCACCCCGGCCACCGCCGCCGATCTCGCCCAGGGCGGCGACGGCGGGTTCGACTGGGTCGTCGGCGGCCCCTACGAGGGGACGCGGGAAGCCGCCGGGATCCTGACGCAGGCGTACGAGGCGGGCCTGCACCGCCCCGAGTTCGGCGTGTTCGTCCTCGTGCGGCGGGAGGACGGCCTCGCGGTCGGCGGGATCGGCTTCCACGGCGCCCCGGACGAGGAGGGCCGCGCGGAGATCGGCTACGACCTGGTGGAGGGCGCCCGCGGCCGCGGCTACGCGTCGGAGGCGCTGGACGCCCTGTCCCGGTGGGCGCTGGCCCGCGACGACGTCCACAGCCTGTGCGCGACGGTCGAGGAGGACAACGTCCCCTCGCAGCGTGTCGTCCAGCGCGCCGGATACGTCCGCGCCGGCGCCGAGGAGGAGCGCGCCGTCCAGGACCGGCACGAGTCGCAGGGCGCGCTCCTGCTGTACGTCCGCCAGGACCCGGGCACACCGTCCGGTCAGTGACGCATGTCCTTCTTGCGCCTGCGCAGCCCGGCGCCGTACAGCAGCCGCACCACCTCGCGGCTGCTGACCTCCACCGCGCCGGCGCGGACCGCGTCGGCGTACCGGTGCGCGGGGAGGTCGTAGTGGTCCCGTTCGAACGCCCGGCGCGGGATGCCGATGCCGTCGGCGAAGCGGTGCAGTTCGTCGTAGGAGACGTCGCTGACGACGTGGGACCAGAGGCGGCCGTGGCCCGGCCAGGTGGGCGGGTCGATGTAGATCGTCACGCGGGCGGTTTCCCGCCGAGCGCGGGCCCGAGCGAGCCGACCGGCGCGACCTTCACCCCCGCCTTGTGGCACACCCAGTGCGGGTCGGGCCCCAGTTCGGGCTCGACGTCCAGCGCGTGCGGCTCGCCGGCGGCGCACACCGGGCACAGCGGCCAGCGGCCGTGCCGGTCCAGGAGCGCGTCCTGCACGTCCTGGGCGACCAGCCCCGCCACGTACGGCGCGCCGTCCGGCCACTGCTCCACCCACCAGCGCCGCCCGACGACGGACTCCTCCACCAGGGAGACGACGTCCGCCTCGGCGACCTCGCCGGCGGCCAGGTCGGCGATCACCAGGGCGCGGGCCGTGTGCAAGGCCTGTTCGATCGGGGTGACGGGGTCCATGCGTCTATTGTGCGCACTCTTGACCACGACCCGGCATTGAAAATACGTTTCATATGTGACCAATGACGTGAAGGAAACTTTCGGCCGCGCGCCCGCGCCCGCCGCCCTCGCGGCCAAGGTGCGCACGCTCGCCCCGTCGATGACCCGCTCCATGCAGCGCGTCGCCGAAGCGGTGGCGAACGACCCTGCGGGCTGTGCGGCCCTCACGGTCACCGGACTCGCCGAGCTCACCGGCACCAGCGAGGCCACCGTCGTGCGCACCGCCCGCCTTCTCGGCTACCCCGGCTACCGCGACCTGCGGCTCGCCCTGGCCGGCCTGGCCGCCCAGCAGGAGTCGGGCCGCGCCCCCGCGATCACCACGGACATCGCCGTGGACGACCCGATCGCCGACGTCGTCGCCAAGCTGGCCTACGACGAGCAGCAGACCCTCGCCGACACGGCGGCCGGCCTCGACACCGTCCAGCTGGGGGCGGCGGTCACCGCCGCCGCGGCGGCCCGCCGGATCGACGTGTACGGCATCGGGGCGAGCGGCCTGGTCGCCCAGGACCTCACCCAGAAGCTGCTGCGAATAGGGCTGATAGCGCACGCGCACAGCGATCCGCACCTCGCCGTGACGAACGCCGTCCAGCTGCGCGCCGGGGACGTGGCCATCGCGATCACGCACTCCGGCTCCACCGGGGACGTCATCGAGCCGCTGCGGGTCGCCTTCGAGCACGGGGCCACCACGGTCGCCATCACCGGCCGGCCCGACGGCGCGGTCACCCAGTACGCCGACCACGTCCTCACCACGTCGACGGCGCGCGAGAGCGAGCTGCGCCCCGCCGCGATGTCGTCCCGGACGAGTCAACTCCTCGTCGTGGACTGCCTGTTCGTCGGGGTGGCACAGCGGACGTACGACACCGCGGCGCCGGCGCTGGCCGCCTCCTACGAGGCACTGGCCCACCGGCACCGCCGCTAGGGGGTGTCTCGTCGATCATGCCGGGCTCCCGGCGCCTGGCACCGCGCCTCGCCGCGTTGTCGTCGGTCGCCGATGCGCCGCATCGACTCCCTCCTCCGCCTTGCGACGCACGGCGCCAGACGCCGCTCGCTGATCCGGCCTGATCGACAAGACACCCCCTGGCGCCTTCGCAGCACCATCGTCGAGAAACGAAGAGAGCCGCCCGCGCATGACCTCCGCTTCCACTCCTCGTGACCTCCGCGCCGAACTGGAGACCCTGACCACCGAGGCGTTCCGGCCCGAGCTGGCCGAGATCGACCGGCTGCCGACCCTGGACATCGCCCGGCTCATGAACGGCGAGGACGGCTCGGTGCCCGCCGCCGTCGCCCGGCACCTGCCGGAGATCGCCGCCGCCGTGGACGCCGTGGCGGAGCGGATGGCCCGCGGCGGGCGCCTCGTCTACGCGGGCGCGGGCACGGCGGGCCGGCTCGGGGTGCTCGACGCCTCCGAGTGCCCGCCCACCTTCAACACCGAGCCGGGGCAGGTCGTCGGCGTCATCGCGGGTGGCCCGCAGGCGGTGGTCACCTCCGTCGAGGGGGCCGAGGACTCCGCCGAGCTGGCCGGCGCCGACCTCGACGCCCTCGCGCTCACCCCCGACGACACGGTGGTCGGCGTCTCGGCCTCCGGACGCACCCCGTACGCCGTCGGCGCCGTCGAACACGCCCGGCGGCTGGGCGCGCTGACGATCGGCCTGTCCTGCAACGCGGACAGCGCGCTGGCGGCCGCCGCCGAGCACGGCATCGAGGTCGTCGTCGGCCCGGAGCTGCTGACCGGCTCGACCCGGCTGAAGGCGGGCACCGCCCAGAAGCTGGTCCTCAACATGCTGTCGACGATCACGATGATCCGGCTCGGCAAGACGTACGGGAACCTGATGGTCGACGTCCGCGCCTCCAACGAGAAGCTGCGCGCCCGCTCCCGCCGGATCGTCGCCCTCGCCACGGGCGCGGACGACGCCGCCGTGGAACGCGCCCTGACGGAGGCGGACGGCGAGGTGAAGACGGCGATCCTGGTCCTGCTGGCGGACGTCGACGGCCCCACGGCCACGGATCTGCTCAGCGCGGCGCAGGGGCATCTGCGGGTGGCGCTCCGAGAGGCGGGCGCCTGACCTCCGCCGCCTCCCCGAGCACCGCCACCAGCCGCTCGGCGGTCACCCCGCACGGCCCGGCGCCCGTCTTCTCCGGCACCGTCCGGGTGGCCTTCGCCGAAGCGGTCAGAATCTGACCGGGTGGCCTTCGTCCAAGCGGTCAGGATCTGACCTAATCGGCTTCTACGGTGGGCTCATGACCGACACCACGAACACCACCGCCACGGACGAGCGCGCCGACCTCCTGGAGACGCTCGCCAAGCACCGGCACTTCCTGCGCTTCACCACCCGTGATCTCACCGACGAGCAGGCGGGCACCCGGAGCACCGCCAGCGCGCTGTGTCTGGGCGGGCTGATCAAGCACGTCGCGTCGGTGGAGCGGAGCTGGGCCGCCTTCATCGTGGAGGGGCCGAAGGCGATGCCCGACTTCTCGGCGATGACCGAGGCGGACTTCGCGAAGCGGGCCGACGAGTTCACGATGCTGCCGGGCGAGACGCTGGCCGGTGTGCTGGCGGAGTACGACGAGGTCGCCCGGAACACCGACGAGCTGGTCGCGAAGCTCCCGGACCTGAACGCCTCCCATCCGTTGCCGCAGGCCCCGTGGTTCGACGCGGACACGCGGTGGTCGGCCCGCAGGGTGCTGCTGCACATCATCGCCGAGACCGCGCAGCACGCCGGTCACGCCGACATCATCCGGGAGTCCCTGGACGGTGCGAGGACGATGGGCTGAGCGAGGGCGCGAAGGGGTTGGGGAGTGCCCCAGACTGGGGTCCATGAACCACGCCCAGATGACCGCCCTGGGCCGTGCTCTCCGTGTCCTCGGTGAGCACGGCGACGCCCTCACCGCGGACACGCCCGACGCCAGGCTGCACGAGATGAAGGCGGATCTGCGCCGCGCGCTGGAGCTGCTGGACGAGAGCGTCACCGGCGCCGCGCCCGCGACGCGCTGCCCGGAGCATCCGAACGGACCGGTCGACGAGAACGCGCACGACCTGTGCCTGCTCTGCGAGACCCGGCGCCGGGCCGCGCGGCGTTCGGAGTTCAACGGCCCCGACCTGCCCCGCTCCCCCGAGCGCACGGCGCCCTCCCGGTACGGGGTGCGGGGCGACCGCCCACAGCCCCAGCAGCGCTGGCTGCCGGAGCTGTGGAACGGTCAGGAGTGGCAGTTGTGCGGCACCCCGCGCCGCGACCGCCGGGAGGCCGAGCTGTATCTCGCCGCCCAGCGGCGCGGACCGCGCCCGGCGATGGCCTACCGGCTCGTGCACGAGTTCACCGACTACGAGGTGCTGCGGAGCTGGGGCACCCCGGTGAAGGTCGACATCGAGCCGCTGGGCAATCTGTAGGCGCTGCTCGGCCGGGGGGCCCTGGGGGCCGGGGTCAGCTCAGGGTCTTCAGCGACGCGGCGTCGTACGGCTTCAGCTCGTCGAAGCGGCCTTCGAGGACCTTCGCCGCCCAGTGCGGGTCCTGCAGGAGGGCGCGGCCGACGGCCACCATGTCGTACTCCTCGCGCTCCAGCGCGTCCAGCAGGTCGTCGAAGCCCTTGAGGACGGAGCCCTCGCCGGCGAACGCCTTGATGAAGTCGCCGTCGAGGCCGACCGAGCCGACCGTGATGGTGGGCCTGCCGGTCAGCTTCTTCGTCCAGCCCGCGAGGTTCAGGTCGGAGCCGTCGAACTCCGGGATCCAGTAGCGGCGGGTGGAGGCGTGGAAGGCGTCGACACCGGCCGCGGCGAGCGGGGCGAGGATGGCCTCCAGCTCCTGCGGGGTCTCGGCGAGGCGGGCGTCGTACGCCTCCTGCTTCCACTGCGAGTAGCGGAAGACGACGGGGAAGGAGGCGGACACCCGCTCGCGCACGGCGGCCACGATCTCCGCCGCGAAGAGGGTGCGGGCGACCGGGTCGCCGCCGTAGGCGTCGGTGCGGCGGTTGGTGCCCGCCCACAGGAACTGGTCGACGAGGTAGCCGTGGGCGCCGTGGATCTCCACGCCGTCGAAGCCGATGCGCTCGGCGGCCGCGGCGGCGTCGGCGAAGGCGCCGATCACGTCGTCCAGGTCCTGCCGGGTCATCGCCCGGCCGGTGGGCTCGTCGGCGCCGATGCGCAGCCCCGAGGGCCCGACGGCGGGGGCGTCAGCGAAGGGCGGCTGGCCCTGCTCGCGGACCATGCCGATGTGCCACAGCTGCGGCACGATCGTCCCGCCCGCCGCGTGCACCGCCTCGGCGACCTTCGCCCACCCGGCGAGCTGCTCCTCGCCGTGGAACCGGGGCACCCGGTCGCTCTGCCCGGCCGACGGATGCCCCACATAGGTACCCTCGGTGACGATCATGCCGACGCCTGCCGCGGCCCGGCGCGCGTAGTACGACAGGACGTCCTCACCGGGGACACCGCCGGGCGAGAACATCCGGGTCATCGGCGCCATCACGATGCGGTTCGGGACGGTGAGGCCGTTGATCACGGCCGGCCGGGACAGGATCTCGGCCGCTCGGGAGGCGGTGGGCTGGGCGAGGGTCATATGGGGTGCTCCTCGGAAGGGGTTCCGGTCGACTGACCGGGCAGTATGTGCACGTGCATTGTTGCACCACATTAAGCACTTCCCGGCGCCCGGCGCATCCCGCTCGCCCTCCCACCCGCTGTGACCCCGGACACGCCGGAGGGCGACACCTCCTGCGAACAGGAAGTGCCGCCCTCCGCGTAGGACGTGGATCGACCGGAGCCGGAGCCCCGAGGACGATCAGAAGTCCATGTCACCGCCCGGCATGCCGCCGCCGGCCGGGGCCGAGGCCTTCTCCGGCTTGTCGGCGATGACGGCCTCGGTGGTGAGGAACAGCGCGGCGATCGACGCGGCGTTCTGCAGCGCGGAGCGCGTCACCTTGGCCGGGTCGATGATGCCCTCGGCGACCAGGTCGACGTACTCACCGGTCGCGGCGTTCAGGCCGTGACCCGGGGTGAGGTTGCGGACCTTCTCCACCACGACGCCGCCCTCGAGGCCGGCGTTGATGGCGATCTGCTTCAGCGGGGCCTCCAGCGCCAGCTTCACAGCGGCGGCACCGGTGGCCTCGTCGCCCTGCAGCTCCAGCTTCTCGAAGACCTGGGAGGCCTGCAGCAGGGCCACGCCACCACCGGCGACGATGCCCTCCTCGACGGCCGCCTTGGCGTTGCGCACGGCGTCCTCGATGCGGTGCTTGCGCTCCTTGAGCTCCACCTCGGTGGCGGCACCGGCCTTGATGACCGCGACACCGCCGGCGAGCTTCGCCAGGCGCTCCTGCAGCTTCTCGCGGTCGTAGTCCGAGTCGCTGTTCTCGATCTCGGCGCGGATCTGGTTGACCCGGCCCTGGACCTGCTCGGAGGAGCCGGCACCGTCGACGATGGTGGTCTCGTCCTTGGTCACGACGACCTTGCGAGCCCTGCCCAGGAGGTCGAGCGTGGCGTTCTCCAGCTTGAGGCCGACCTCCTCGGAGATGACCTCGCCGCCCGTGAGGATGGCGATGTCGCCGAGCATGGCCTTGCGGCGGTCGCCGAAGCCCGGGGCCTTGACCGCGACGGACTTGAAGGTGCCGCGGATCTTGTTGACGACCAGGGTCGACAGGGCCTCGCCCTCGACGTCCTCGGCGATGATCAGCAGCGGCTTGCCCGACTGCATGACCTTCTCCAGGAGCGGGAGCAGGTCCTTGACCGAGGAGATCTTGGAGTTCGCGATCAGGATGTACGGGTCGTCGAGGACGGCCTCCATACGCTCCATGTCGGTGGCGAAGTACGCCGAGATGTAGCCCTTGTCGAAGCGCATACCCTCGGTGAGCTCCAGCTCCAGACCGAAGGTCTGGGACTCCTCGACGGTGATGACGCCTTCCTTGCCGACCTTGTCCATGGCCTCGGCGATGAGCTCGCCGATCTGGGTGTCGGCGGCGGAGATGGAGGCCGTGGAGGCGATCTGCTCCTTGGTCTCGACGTCCTTCGCCTGCTCCAGCAGGGCGGCGCTGACGGCCTCGACGGCACGCTCGATGCCGCGCTTGAGGGCCATCGGGTTGGCGCCGGCGGCCACGTTGCGCAGGCCCTCCTTGACCAGGGCCTGGGCGAGGACGGTCGCGGTGGTCGTACCGTCACCGGCGACGTCGTCCGTCTTCTTGGCGACTTCCTTGACCAGCTCGGCGCCGATCTTCTCGTACGGGTCCTCGAGCTCGATCTCCTTGGCGATGGAGACACCATCGTTGGTGATCGTGGGGGCGCCCCACTTCTTCTCGAGGACGACGTTGCGGCCCTTGGGGCCGAGCGTCACCTTGACGGCGTCCGCGAGCTGGTTCATGCCGCGCTCGAGGCCGCGCCGCGCCTCCTCGTCGAACGCGATGATCTTGGCCATGTGAAGTGGTCCCTCCAGGACTGGGGGTGATTCCTTCGGACCGCGCCCGCGCCCGCGACGGACGGCTCGCCGGCCGCGTGGTTCCTTGCCCCACCTGGCCTGCGGGCCTCACCGACCCGGTCCTCCTTTGTCACTCTCACCTTCAGAGTGCTAACGCCAATGATTAGCACTCGGGGTACGAGAGTGCAAGGCGCCCGGGCGGGCGGCTGCCCGCGCACAGGGGCGCGCGGGCACGGCGAAGGGCCCGCGCCCCCCAGGAGGCGCGGGCCCTTCGAAGAAGAACGTCGCTGCTGTTCGTCGACGCGTGCTTCAGCTGGTCGCCAGCCGGACCATGTCCGCCTGCGGCCCCTTCTGACCCTGCGAGATCTCGAAATCGACCCGCTGGCCCTCTTCCAGGGTGCGGTACCCGTCCATCTGGATCGCGCTGTAGTGGACGAAAACATCCGCACCACCGTCGACCGCGATGAAGCCGTACCCCTTCTCCGCGTTGAACCACTTGACGGTGCCCTGAGCCATGCCTAACTCCCCTATTACTGGCCCTTGCACAGATCCACACTTCGCGGATCCGGGTCAGACCTCGCCCCCCAATCGGTCGGGGGCGTGCGCCGGAACGCGTCGACCGCGGCTGAATGTATCTGCCCAACTGCCGTCTGCAACAGGTCAATCGGACGAGAAATCCAGGCACGACCGGTCGGGAATGTGGCGACAATTCCGCTGACTTCAGGTCAAGTCGGGCCGGGCAAACGGAACAAAAGCCGCATAGGGCCCGCGGACTTTGGCTACTTCTTGTCGGGCCGGCGGCAGAAATCAAAGACGGCCGGCCTGTGGGCCAGCGACGCGTTCCCCAACTGTACCCCGCTCAACCACACAGAATTGCCTCCTCCGCTTCTCTCACGGAGGAGGCAATTCGCTGAACACTCGGTAACCAGCGTTACCGGAGGTAATGTTCGGTCATCCGGTCAGCCGCCGGCGACGGCCGGAATGATGGAGACCCCTGCGCCGTCCGGGGTGGCGGTCTCCAGACCCTGCTCGAAACGCACGTCGTCGTCGTTCACGTACACGTTGACGAAGCGCCGCAGCTTGCCCTGGTCGTCCAGCACCCGGGCCGCGATCCCCGTGTGGTTCTTCTCGAGGTCGGAGATGACCTCGGCCAGGGTGGCGCCCTCGGCGGCGACCTCGGCCTGCCCGCCCGTGTAGGTGCGCAGGATGGTCGGGATACGAACGGTCACGCTCATGCGAGGCCAGCCTCTCGGAAGGAGTCAAGGTTGGGACGAATCGTCGCGGTGAGGCCCGTACCCGCCACCGCGTCCAGCGTCTTGAGGCCGTCGCCGGTGTTCAGGACGACCGTGGTCTTGGCGGGGTCGAGCACCCCGCTCTCGATGAGCTTCTTCGTGACGCCCACCGTCACCCCGCCCGCGGTCTCGGCGAAGACGCCCTCGGTCCGCGCGAGCAGCCTGATCGCCTCGACGATCTCCGCGTCCGTCACGTCCTCCACGGCACCGCCCGTGCGGCGGGCGATGTCCAGGACGTAGGGGCCGTCGGCCGGGTTGCCGATCGCGAGCGACTTGGCGATGGTGTCCGGCTTCTGCGGGCGGACCACGTCGTGACCCGCCTTGAAGGCGGTGGACACCGGCGAGCAGCCCTCGGCCTGGGCACCGAAGATCTTGTACGGCCGGTCCTCGACCAGACCGAGCTTGATCAGCTCCTGGAGGCCCTTGTCGATCTTGGTGAGCTGGGAGCCGGAGGCGATCGGCACGACCAGCTGGTCCGGCAGCCGCCAGCCGAGCTGCTCGCAGATCTCGTACGCGAGCGTCTTGGAGCCCTCGGCGTAGTACGGCCGCAGGTTGACGTTCACGAAGCCCCAGCCCTCGCCGGCGGGGTCGCCGATCAGCTCGGAGCAGAAACGGTTCACGTCGTCGTAGTTGCCCTCGATGCCGACGAGTTCGCCGCCGTAGATCGCGGCCATGACGACCTTGCCCTGCTCCAGGTCGTGCGGGATGAACACGCACGAGCGGAAGCCGGCGCGGGCCGCGGCGGCGCCCACCGCGCCGGCGAGGTTGCCCGTCGACGAGCAGGACAGGGTGGTGAAGCCGAAGGCACGCGCGGCCTCCAGGGCCTGCGCGACCACGCGGTCCTTGAAGCTGTGCGTCGGGTTGCCGGAGTCGTCCTTGACGTACAGACCGCCGGTGACGCCCAGTTCCCGGGCGAGGTTGTCGGCCTTGACGAGCTTGGTCCAGCCGGGGTTGATGTTCGGCTTGTCCGCCACGTCGGCCGGGACGGGCAGCAGGGGCGCGTAGCGCCAGATGTTCGCGGGGCCCGCCTCGATGCGCTGACGGAGCTTCTCGGTGTCGTATCCCGAGAAGTCGTAGGCGATCTCCAGCGGGCCGAAACACTCCTCGCAGGCGAAGACCGGGCCGAGCGGTACCCGGTGGCCGCACTCGCGACAGGACAGCGCGGCGGCGGGGCCGAGGTCTACGGTGGAGTCGGTGCTGCTTGCAACAGTCTGCACAGCCATGTGAGGCGAGGCCCTTTCTCCTCATCTTCCTCACGACGCATCTCGCCGTGAGACGGATTTGGCACCTTCCCTAGCCGGGAGCCTCGCGGAGACGATCAACGGTGACGATCGACGCTGATCTACGAGAACCGACTGGAGGGTTGCCGGGGCTTCATCGGGCCGTGTCCCTCTGCCCCTCTGGATGAGCGGTATGCGGTTGTCATGCGGTTGTGAACGGCGAGCGACCCCTGACATGCGATGGTCACTCGCGTTGTTCAAGACTGTAACCGAAGGCCAGGACAGTTGAGGGAGCCGTCCGAACCGCGAGATGGATCACCGACGTCGTTCGACAGTGAGGAGCCGCCGACCGTGCTGGAAGAAGTCGAGCGCTGGCTGATCAGCCGCTCCTGGTCCCTGGCCGACCGTCCGCTGCACCACGTGCTGGCCGCCAAGCAACGCTCGGGGCAGTCGGTCTCGGTCGTCCTGCCCGCCCTGAACGAGGAGGAGACGGTCGGCGACATCGTCTCGATCATCGCCCACGACCTCGTGCACCAGGTGCCGCTGGTCGACGAGATCGTCGTCGTCGACTCCGGGTCCACCGACCGCACCGCCGAGGTCGCGGCGGCGGCCGGCGCGCGGGTCGTCCACCGCGACGACATCCTGCCCCGTATCCCCGCCGTGCCCGGCAAGGGCGAGGTGCTGTGGCGCTCGCTGCTGGTGACGGGCGGGGACGTCGTCTGCTTCGTCGACGCCGACCTGCGCGAGTTCTCCTCGGACTTCGTCGTCGGCATCGTCGGCCCGCTGCTCACCGACCCCGGCGTCGACCTGGTCAAGGCGATGTACGACCGCCCGCTCGGCGGCGCGTCCGGGCAGGGCGGCCGGGTCACCGAGCTGATGGCCCGCCCGCTGCTGAACATGCACTGGCCGCAGCTGGCCGGATTCGTACAGCCCCTCGGTGGCGAGTACGCGGCCCGCCGCGCCCTGCTGGAGCAGCTGCCCTTCCCCGTCGGCTACGGCGTCGAGCTGGGCATGCTGGTGGACGCCCTGCACCTGGTGGGTCTGGACGCCCTCGCGCAGGTGGACGTCGGTGTGCGCAAGCACCGGCACCAGGACGGGCAGGCGCTGGGGCGCATGTCCGCCGCGATCTACCGCACCGCCCAGCTGCGGCTGGCGCGCGGGCATCTGGTGCGCCCGGCGCTGACCCAGTTCGAGCGCGGCGCGGACGGTTTCGAGCCACGGACGTACTCGGTGGACACCGAGGAGCGGCCGCCCATGGTGGAGATCGCGGAGTACGCGGCGCGCAGGGTCGCGTGAACGCCGCACCCCGGCCGTATACAGCGCGTACGTGAGCCCCCACTGAGCCGAACCGCACGTTTGAGCGTTTCCGGGCCGGGCTAGGTTGAGGCGTATGGCTTCCCCGCAGACTGCTGCCAAGGTACTGGTCGCCTCGAACCGCGGCCCGGTCTCGTACGAGGTGCGCGACGACGGTTCGCTGCACAGCAAGAGGGGAGGTGGCGGAGTCGTCTCCGGGCTGTCGGCGATCGGCCCGGACGCGGGCGCCCTGTGGGTGTGCTCGGCGCTCTCCGACGGCGACCGGGAGGCGGTGCGCCGGGGCGTCGGCGAGGGCGGCGTGCTGATGCTGGACATCCCGGCCGACGTGCACGCGGACGCCTACAACGGCATCGCGAACTCGGTCCTGTGGTTCGTCCACCACATGCTCTACCAGACGCCGCTGGAGCCGGTCTTCGACGCGGAGTTCCGGCGGCAGTGGGCCTCGTACGAGACCTACAACCGCGCCTTCGCGGAGGCCCTGGCCGAGCGGGCGGCCCCCGGGGCGGCCGTGCTGGTGCAGGACTACCACCTGACGCTGGTGCCCGGGATGCTGCGCGAGCTGCGTCCTGACCTGCGGATCGGGCACTTCTCGCACACGCCTTGGGCGCCGCCGGAGTACTTCGCGATGCTGCCCGACGACATCGCCCGGCAGGTGCTGGGCGGGATGCTCGGCGCGGACCGCCTCGGCTTCCTCACCCGGCGCTGGGCGGACGCCTTCGAGGCGTGCTGCGAGCGGTTCGCCGACGGGCTCGGCGGCACCCGGACCGGGGTGCACGGCCTGGGCGCGGACGCGGACTTCCTGCGGGCGCGGTCGCACGAGGCCGACGTGGCCGAACGGATGGCGGCCCTGCGGGACGAGATCGGCACCGCTCCGGACGGCTCGGTCCGCCGGACCGTCGTGCGGGTCGACCGCACCGAGCTGTCGAAGAACATCGTGCGCGGCCTGCTGGCGTACCGGCAGCTGCTCGACGACCACCCCGAGTGGCGCGAACGGGTGGTGCACGTGGCCTTCGCCTACCCCTCGCGGCAGGACCTCGCCGTCTACCGCGACTACACGGCCGAGGTGCAGCGGGTCGCCCGGGAGATCAACGAGCGGTACGGGACACCCGGCTGGACGCCGGTCGTGCTGCACGTCAAGGACGACTTCGCGCGCTCCCTGGCCGCCTACCGGCTGGCGGACGTGGCGCTGGTCAACCCGATCCGGGACGGCATGAACCTGGTCGCGAAGGAGGTGCCGCTCGTCTCCGACGAGGGCTGCGTCCTGGTCCTGTCCCGCGAGGCCGGCGCCTTCGAGGAACTCGGTGAGGACGCCGTCCCGGTCAACCCGTACGACGTGGTCGGCACGGCCCGCGCCCTGCACGAGGCGCTGTCCGTCCCCCCGGCGGAACGAGCGGAACGCTCCAAGCGCCTGGCCGCGGCCGCGACGGCCCTGCCCCCGTCCCAGTGGTTCCTGGACCAGCTGAACGCCCTGGGGGGCGACCAGGCCTGACACCTGGGCCCCGGGCGGGCCGGGGCCGCGCGGGGCCTCCGGCGCCGGACTGCGGGCGGCCCGCAGGTGCCCGGAATCCCCACCCGGGGCCCGGCCGGGCACGAACGGGGACGCCCCAGCCCGCCGACCGGCCCGCCGGCGCCCGGCCGGGCCTCGTGAAGACCGCCGGGCGGCACAGGCCGACAGCACGCCGGCCCGGCGAGCGGTCAGTCACCGTCCGGGTCCCGGCCGAGTCTTGATCGGGCACGAACGAGGCCTCAGCCCACCGACCGGCCCACCGGCGCCCGGCCGGGCCTCGTGAAGACCGCCGGGCGGCACAGGCCGGCAGCACGCCGGCCCGGCGAGCGGTCAGTCCCGTCCGGGTGGGTCGACCGGAGCCCTGCCCGAGCCCCGGCCCGGGCACGAACAGGGATGCCCCGGCCCGCCGGTGCCGGTCCCCCGCCTTCGCACCGCTGCCGCACACCGCCGGGCCCATCCTCGCGAGGCGCACCGGCCCGGCGAGCGGTCAGC
>NZ_JBEYXR010000018.1:0-130971 GCF_040645135.1 Streptomyces sp. NPDC046859 | reverse complement strand
CCGTCCGGGTGGGCCGACCGGAGCCCCGCCCGAGCCCCGGCCGGGCACGAACAGGGACGCCCCGGCCCGCCGGTGCCGGTCCCCCGCCTTCGCACCGCTGCCGCACACCGCCGGGCCCATCCTCGCGAGGCGCACCGGCCCGGCGAGCGGTCAGCCCCCGTCCGGGTGGGCCGACCGGAGCCCCGCCCGAGCCCCGGCCGGGCACGAACAGGGACGCCCCGGCCCGCCGGTGCCGGTCCCCCGCCTTCGCACCACTGCCGCACACCGCCGGGCCCATCCTCGCGAGGCGCACCGGCCCGGCGAGCGGTCAGCCGCCGTCCGGGTGGGCCGATCTGATCCGGTCGGCCAGGGCGCGGAGCAGGGTGACGACGCCCTCGGGGCCGTCCACCACCACGTCCGCGCGTTCCGAGAGCGCCGTCACCTCCTCGCTGCCGCTGCACACCAGGAGTCCGGGGGTGCCGGCCGCGCGGAGGGTGTCGACGGCGGCGTAGGCGGGCAGGTCGCCGAGGTCGTCACCGGCGTACAGGACCGCCTCGGCGTCCAGGCCGCGGGCGAGGTCACGCAGCGCCTTGCCCTTGTCCACGCCGGGCGGGCGCAGTTCGAGGACCAGTCGGCCCGGCTCGACGATCAGGCCGTTGCGCCTGGCGAGGTCGGTGAGCGGGCCGCGCAGGGCGTCGAAGGTGCCCTGCGGGTCGGCTGCGCGGCGGGTGTGCACGGCGACCGCGTGCCCCTTGTCCTCGACCCAGGTGCCGTCCTCGTGGTCCGCCAGCAGGGCGGGCAGGGCGGCGCGGACGGCGGCGACCCCGGGATGCGGGTCGGGCGCGGACACCTCACCGCTGACGGCGTCCCAGCGCTCGGCACCGTAGTGCCCGAGCACCACCAGGTGCTCCAGCCCCGCGACCCCGGCGAAGCCGCCGTGGTGCACGGCCACCTCGGCGGGCCGGCCGGTGATCACGGCCACGGCGGCGACCTCGGGCGCGAGCGCGGCCAGCGCCGGCACCGCCTCCGGGTGGGCCCGCGCCTTCTCGGGGTCGGGCACGATCGGCGCGAGGGTGCCGTCGAAGTCCAGCGCGATCAGGGCGCGGGCGGGCCGGGCGAGGAGCGCGGCGAGCCCGTCCCGGCCGGGTCCGGTGGCCGGCTCCGGAAGGGCCGCGCCGCCGGCGGACGGGGGCGGGTCGGTCAGGTCGTTGTGACGGGCCATAACGGGACCCTATCCAGCGGCGGCGGACCTATCCCTGCCGTCAGCGCTCCGCCCGGCGCGCCTCGCGCACCCGGCGCAGCCGGTTCACCGTCAGCGGGTCGTGGGCCAGGGCCCGCGGGTCGTCCAGCAGGGCGTTGAGGAGCTGGTAGTAGCGCACCGGGGCCAGGCCCAGCTCCTCGCGTATGGCCCGCTCCTTGGCGCCGGGGCCGGAGAAGCCCCGGCGCTCCAGAGCGAGCACGGCCCGTTCGCGGTCGGCGAGGGCGGCGTCGGGCCGGTCCTGGTGCTGGTCCATGCCTGGCACCGTAACCCCCGCCACCGACAGCGGCTCCTACTCGGCCCCGTCCAGCTTGGTCGCCGTCGCCTGGAGCCGGGCCAGGACCGCCGACGGGCTGCCGCCGGAGGCGACCGTCGAGCCGATGGTCTTCTTGACGTCCGCGCTGACCGCGGCCCAGGAGGTCCGGCCGACCGGGTAGAGCTCGGAGGACGGCAGCTGCTCCAGGAAGGGCTTGAGGTCGGCGTCCTCCTCGGCGCCGGCCATCACCTCGGAGGCGGAGGTGGTGACGGGGAGCAGGTCGTAGCGCCGGGAGAAGTCCAGCACGTTCTGCTTGTCGTAGACGAAGTCGAGGAACGTGCCGATCTGCTCGGCGTGGTCGTTCTGCTTGAACGCCATCATCCAGTCGGCCACGCCCATGGACAGCTTGGTGGGGCCGTCGACGCCGGGCATGGGCACCATGCCGACCTTCACGCCCTTCTTCTGGGCGGTCTGCATCAGCGAGGGGTGGCCGTTGAGCATGCCGACGTCACCGCTCGCGAAGGCGGCGAAGGCGTCGGCGCGGTTGAGCCGGCCGGGCGCGACGGGGCCGGTGAGGCCCTTGCCGACCAGGTCGTCCCTCAGCCAGGTGAAGGTGGTGACGTTCTCCGGGGAGTCGATGCTGTAGGTGCCGAGCTGGGGGTCGGTGTAGCCGCCCCCGCCGCTGAGCAGCCACTGCATGGTCTCGGCCTGCGCCTCCTCGGACCCGAGCGGCAGCGCGTACGGGTACTTCACGCCCCGCGCCTTGAGCGCGGCGGCGTCGGCCGCCAGCTCCTTCCAGGTCCGCGGCGCGGTCAGGCCGGCCTCCTCGAAGAGGGACTTGTTGTAGAAGAGCAGCCGCGTGGAGGACGCGAACGGGATGCCGTACTGCACGCCGTCCACCTGCCCCGCCTCGGCGAGCTGCGGGACCAGGTCGGCCTGCACGGGGATGGAGAGCAGGTCGTCGGCCTCGTGGAGCAGGTCCTTCGCGGCGTAGTCGGCGTAGGCGCCGATCTGTGCGAGGTCGGGCGCCTCGCCCGCGGCGACCATCTCCTTGACCTTGGCGTCGACCTCGTTCCAGGAGTACACCTCGACGTCGACGGTCACCCCGGGGTGCTCCGCCTCGTAGGCCTCGGTGAGCTTGTCCCAGTACTTCCGCGAGCTGGTCGCCTTGCCGTCGCCGTAGTCGGCGGCCACCAGCCTGAGCGTGACGTCGTCCGAGCCGCCGGTCACCCCGCAGCCACCCAGCACCGCCGTCATGCCCAGTGCGGACACCACCGCCGCCGCTCCCGTACGCCTCCGACCACGCCGCTGCACGCGAACCCGCCCCACGCCTCTGTTCGATCTTCGAATCGTCGTACATATTGCACGCACAGGTCTACACCACGTAAGTGGACTAGACCTCTCGCGGGTCCGCAAGCCACACTGTCCCCCGTGAGACATGTCATCGCCCTCGACGTGGGCGGCACCGGGATGAAGGCCGCCCTGGCCGGGACGGGCGGTGAGCTGCTCCACCAGGCACGCCGGCCGACCGGCCGCGCCCGCGGGCCGGAGGCGGTCGTCGAGGGCATCCTGGACTTCGCCGCCGAGCTGCGCGCCTACGGGGAACAGCACTTCGGCGAGCCCGCGGCCGCCGCCGGCGTCGCGATCCCCGGGATCGTCGACGCCGCACGCGGCATCGCCGTGTACGCCGCCAACCTGGGCTGGCGGGACCTCCCGCTGCGCGACCTGCTCGCCGAGCGGCTCGGCGGCATCCCCGTCGCCCTCGGCCACGACGTACGCACCGGCGGCCTCGCCGAGGGCCGCGTCGGGGCGGGCCGGGGGGCCGACCGCTTCCTGTTCGTGCCCCTCGGCACCGGGATCGCCGGCGCCATCGGCATCGACGGGCGCGTCGAGGCGGGCGCGCACGGCTTCGCCGGCGAGATCGGCCATGTCGTCGTCCGGCCCGGCGGCGCCCCCTGCCCGTGCGGGCAGCGCGGCTGCCTGGAGCGGTACGCCTCGGCGGCCGCGGTCAGCGAGGCGTGGGCCGCCGCCTGCGGCGACCCGGAGGCGGACGCGGCGGACTGCGCCAAGGCCGTCGCGTCCGGCGACCCGAACGCCGTCCGCGTCTGGCGAGCGGCCGTGGACGCGCTCGCCGACGGGCTGGTCACGGCCCTCACCCTGCTGGACCCGCGCACCCTGATCATCGGTGGCGGCCTGGCCGAAGCGGGGGAAACCTTGTTCACACCGCTGCGGGACGCGGTCCGGCAGCGGGTCACCTTCCAGAAGCTGCCGGAGATCGTCCCCGCGGCACTCGGGGACACGGCCGGCTGCCTCGGTGCCGGTCTCCTGGCCTGGGATCTCCTCACATCCACCGACCGCACGGAGGAATCGGCCTGATGGCAATCCCCCCAGGGGCGCGGGACAGCGCCACGACGCACCCGCGGCCCGCGACGGGCACGGTGCCCCTCGTCCTGTCCGGCGCCCGCGTGGTCCTGCCGACGGGGACGCTCGACGAGGGCCACGTGGTCGTCGACGGCACCCGGATCGCCGGCACCGCACCGGAGAACGCCCGCCGTGTCGACCTCACCGGGCACTGGATCGTGCCCGGCTTCGTGGACATCCACAACCACGGTGGCGGCGGGGCCTCCTTCACCTCGGGCACTCCCGAGGACGTCCTGCGGGGCATCCACACCCACCGGCTGCACGGCACCACCACCCTGGTCGCCTCCACCGTCACCGGCGACATGGACTTCCTGACCCACCGGGCCGGGCTGCTCGCCGAGCTCGCCGAGCAGGGCGACATCGCGGGCATCCACTTCGAGGGGCCGTTCATCTCGCCCTGCCGCAAGGGCGCGCACTCCGAGGAGCTGCTGCGCGACCCGGACCCGGCGGACGTCCGCAAGCTGATCGACGCGGCCCGCGGCCACGCGGCGATGGTCACCCTCGCCACCGAACTGCCGGGCGGCATCGACTCCGTACGGCTGCTGGCCGAGCACGGCGTGATCGCCGCGATCGGGCACACGGACGCCAGCTACGAGCAGACCGTGGAGGCGATCGACGCCGGGGCCACGGTCGCCACCCACCTGTTCAACGCGATGCCCCCGCTCGGCCACCGCGAGCCCGGACCGATCGTGGCCCTGCTGGAGGACGAGCGGGTGACGGTCGAGCTGATCAACGACGGAACGCATCTGCACCCGGCCTCCCTGGAGCTGGCGTTCCGTCACGCGGGCGCCGCCCGTGTCGCGTTCATCACGGACGCGATGGACGCCGCCGGCTTCGGCGACGGCCGCTACATGCTCGGCCCGCTGGAGGTGGAGGTCGCCGACGGCGTGGCGCGCCTGGTGGAGGGCGGCTCGATCGCGGGCTCGACCCTCACCCTGGACCGCGCCTTCAAGCGGGCGGTGACGATCGACCGGCTGCCGGTCGGGGACGCGGTGGCGGCCCTGTCGGCCAACCCGGCGAAGCTCCTCGGCCGCTACGACCGCGTCGGCTCCCTGGAGCCCGGCAAGGACGCCGACCTGGTGGTCCTGGACGCCGGATTCGACCTCAAGGGCGTGATGCGCCGGGGCGAATGGGTGATTGAGCCCCAACTGGGGTGATGTGTGCAGCTGTTGAGGGCGGCGGTTGTCCTGGGAGACTGTGACGGCAGCCGCCCTTTTGGCATGATCGGGACGCCCGCGCGGGACATCCCGCGGGCGAACGGCACACGCGACGAGAACTTCTTCGGGGGAGGTCGGCCCAGGTGATCCTGACGGTCACGCTGAACACCGCTCTCGACATCACCTACCGGGTCCGGGCGCTGCGTCCCCACGCCTCCCACCGGGTCTCCGAGGTGACCGAACGGGCCGGCGGCAAGGGCCTGAACGTGGCCCGCGTCCTGGCGGCCCTCGGGCACGAGGTGACGGTCACGGGCTTCGCGGGCGGTGCGACCGGCCGGGAGTTGCGGGAACGGCTCAGCGCCACCCCCGGCGTGGTCGACGCCCTGGTGCCGGTGACGGGCCCGACCCGGCGGACCGTCGCCGTGGTCGACGACCGCACCGGTGACACGACTCAGCTGAACGAGCCCGGCCCGACCGTCTCGCCCGCCGAGTGGTCCGCCTTCCAGGAGACGTACGACACCCTCCTCGCCGCGGCCTCCGCGGTGGCCCTGTGCGGGAGCCTGCCGCCGGGGGTGCCGGTGGGGGCCTACGCCGGACTGGTCCGCTCCGCGCGGGCGGCCGGTGTCCCCGTCCTCCTCGACACCAGCGGGGAGGCGCTGCGCCGGGGCGTGGCCGCCCGGCCGGACGTCCTGAAGCCGAACGCCGGGGAACTGGCCGAGCTCACCGGCTCGCACGAGCCGTCACGGGCGACGCAGGACGCGCGACGGCGGGGTGCCCGTGCGGTGGTGGCCTCCCTCGGGGAGGGCGGACTGCTCGCCGTCACCCCGGAGGGCCGCTGGCGCGCCGCACCGCCCGCCGGGCTGCGCGGCAATCCGACGGGCGCCGGTGACGCGGTGGTCGCGGGCCTGCTGTCAGGCCTCGTCGAGGGGCTGGCCTGGCCGGACCGGCTGGCCCGGGCGACGGCGCTGGGCGCGGCGAGCGTGGTGGCGCCGGTGGCCGGCGAGTTCGACCGCGGCACCTACGAGAACCTGCGAGGACGGGTGGCGGTGACCGGCGACGCCACCGCCGCGTGACGGCTGGACGGAACCTAGGACTTGACCCAGCCCTTGACGAGCCACATCTGGTCGATGAGGGCGTCGCACTGGTTGCCCTCCTCGCACGACAGCTTGATCGTGTTCGTGCCCTTGTTGAGCTGGATCCAGTTGTAGGTCTTGGTCCAGCCCTTCTCGTAGTCGCCCTCCGCGGCGTGCGCGTAGTTCTTGAAGTTGACCGGCGCGGTGGAGGGCGTGCCGTTGACCGTCAGGGTGGCGTTGCCGTCCTTGCCCGGGACGCTGTAGCCGACGTAGACGCTGTACTTGCCGCCCTTCGGGATGCCGTTCACCGTCCAGGTGACCGACGAGCCGGCCTGGTTGAAGCCGGTGACGTACACGCCGCCGTCCGCCTGGGCGCCCTTGACGTCGGACGCGGCGGCCGCGGTGCCGCCGAGGGCCAGCGTCTTCGCGTCGCTCTTCGGCAGTTCGGCCTCGTCCCCGGGGTCGGCCGTCCCCGACGGCTTGGACCCCTCGGACTGGGACTGGGTCGGGGTCGCCGGGGTGTCGTCGCCCTTGGCGTCCTTGTCGTCGTCGCCGCCCATCATGGCCACGCCGATGCCGATGACGACCGCCGCGACGACGGCGATGGCGCCGATCAGCAGGCCCTTGGTGTTGGGCCCGCGGCCGCGGCCGCCGCCGGATCCGGTGCCGGTGCTGTAGGACGTCTGGGTGGTCGGCGCTCCGCCGGGCAGGGTCTCCGGGGCCGCGTAGTGCGCGTTCGGCTGGCCGTAGCCGCCCTGCTGCTGCGGTATCTGGCCGTACCCGGCGCCCGGCTGCTGGCCGTACTGGCGCTGGCCGACCGTACGCACCCGGTTGACGGCGTTCGGGTAGCCGTAGCCGCCGGCACCGGAGGGGGGCTGGGCCCCGTTGGCCTGCCCGTCGGCGTAGAGGTAGCCGAACGGGTCGTCGTCCTCGGGCGTAGCGGCGCCGTTGTTGCCGGACGTCATCCCTTGGTACTCCTCACCAGGTGCGGGCTGTGATGCATGGGGTCAGAATGGCGAGCCTACCCGCTCCTGTGTGCCCAAACGGGTGACTCACGCCGCACCAGCTCGCCGACCTGGACTTCATCCCGCCCGTCTGTGCTGTTTGGGACGAGATCGTTTCTCTACGTACATCCGCTCGTCAGCGGACTTCAACACTTCGTCCGCGGTCATTCCGCAGTGTGCCCACCCGATGCCGAAGCTGGCGCCGACGCGCACGGCCCGTCCCTCGGCCCGGATGGGCTGGATGATCTCGTTGCGCAGCCGGACGGCGAGGTCCTGGGCGTCGGCCCGGCCCAGCCCGTCGGCGAGGATCACGAACTCGTCGCCGCCGAGCCGGGCGACCGTGTCGCCGTCGCGTACGCCGCGCGTCAGCCGCCGGGCCACCTCGATGAGGACCGCGTCACCCGCGTTGTGCCCGAACCGGTCGTTGATCGACTTGAAGCCGTCGAGGTCGCAGAAGAGCACCGCGAGGCCCTTGGTGCCGTCGTCGCGCTCGGACTCCTCCGGCGCGACGGTGTGCACATGGTGGTCGTAGGCGTCCAGCGCCGCCGAGCCGGGGAAGTCGAAGCCGTGCCCGTTGGCGTCGAAGACGGCCGGGTGCCCGTAGGCGGCGTCCGTGGATTCCAGGGCACCGGCGTGCGCCGGGCGCTTGCACAGCCGGGCGGACAGGCGCGAGCGCAGCTCGGCGGAGTTCGGCAGGCCGGTGAGCGAGTCGTGGGAGGCGCGGTGGGCGAGCTGGAGCTCGCGGCGCTTGCGCTCCTCGATGTCCTCGACGTGGGTGAGCAGGAAGCGCGGACCGTCGGCGGCGTCCGCGACGACGCTGTTGCGCAGGGAGACCCAGACGTAGGTGCCGTCGCGGCGCGCGAGCCGCAGCTCGGCCCGCCCGCCCTCGGCGGAGGTACGCAGCAGGGTGCCGATGTCCTCGGGATGGACCAGGTCGGAGAAGGAGTAGCGGCGCATCGCGGAGGCCGGGCGGCCGAGCAGCCGGCACAGGGCGTCGTTGGTGCGCAGGATGCGGCCGTGCTGGTCGCCGCCCATCTCGGCGATGGCCATGCCGGAGGGCGCGTACTCGAAGGCCTGCCGGAAGCTCTCCTCGCTGGCCCGCAGCGCCTGCTGGTCGCGCTCCAGGCGGACGAGGGCGCGCTGCATATTCGCGCGTAGACGCGCGTTGCTGATGGCGATGGCGGCCTGGAACGCGTACATCTGGAGCGCCTCGCGCCCCCAGGCGCCGGGCAGCCGGCCGTTGCGCGGGCGGTCCACCGAGAGCACGCCGATCAGCTCGCCGCACGCGCCGCCGTGCACGCCGGGCGTGTACATCGGGGCGAAGAGGCGGTCGGCGGGGTGCCACTCGTCCTCGAAGCGGGGCGCGGGGCCCTCCGTGTACCACTGCGGGACGTCGTCGTCGTCGAGCACCCAGCCCTCGGTGTGCGGGATGAAGACCAGGTCGCCCCAGTGCTCCCCCATGTTCAGGCGGCGCTCCCAGGAGTCGCGGGAGCCGACGCGGCCGGTGATGAGGGCCTCGGCGGCCGGGTTGCCGGCGAAGGCGGCGACCACGAGATCGCCGTCGGGGCGCACCAGGTTGACGCAGGCGAGTTCGTAGCCGAGGCCGTTGACGACGCCGTCGGCGACGGTCTGGAGGGTGTCGGCCAGGCTGCGGGCCGTATTCATGTCGGCCATGACCTGGTGCAGTTGCCGTAGGGTCGCAAGACGGACGTACGGTTCCGACTCGGTCTCCATGCTCACCCTCCCCCCGAGACCTCGCAGCGCTTCAAGGGTGCTCTTCGGCATATCGTCCTTGCTGGGTTCACCGCCACTGAATCACAGCGCGCTGCCCACTCGGTACACAGGGTCAACAATTAATGGCCCTTGTGACTCAAGTCACAGAGAAACGTGAGCAATTGAGCGGCGTTTCCGCGGTTTTCCTGTGCGTTTACAGAACGCAAACCTGGGGCGTGTGTGGAGGTGCCGCGAATCACCCCGGAAGACGGTACGCCGCGAGTCCTAGGTCCGTTCTCGTCCGCAGGCCCGATGTGCCCGCGTCCGGCCGACATTAGCGTTTCCCCGTGCCGAACTTCACCACTCCCGCGCCGCCCGTGACCGCCGCCCTCCCCGCGTCCCGCAGCCCCCACGTGCATGCTGAGGGAGTGAGCAACGACGAGTTCCGTGCCGCCATGTCGCGACTGGCCGCGGGGGTGGTGCTGGTGACCGCGCTGGAACCGCCCCTGGACCCCGACGACCCGCACGCGCCGGCCGGCGAGGACGTCGGGATGACGGCCACCGCGTTCCTGTCCGTGTCCCTGGACCCGCCGTTGGTGCTAGTCAGCCTGCGGGAGGGCTCCCGCATGGACGACGTGCTCGACGAGCAGCCGCTGTGGGCGGTCTCCGTCCTCGCCGAGAGCCAGCGGCACATCGCGGGCCGCTTCGCCATGAAGGGCCGGGTCAGCGACCGGCTGCTCTTCGCCGACATCCCGTACACCCGCGGCATCGAGTCGGGCGCCCCGCTGGTGGGCGGCGCGCTCGCCACGCTGGAGTGCCGCACCGAGCAGCGTGTGACGGCCGGCGACCACACGCTGGTCATCGGCCGGGTCCTGACGGCCTCGCTGCCGAGTCCGGACGGTGGCCCGCTGACGTATTTCCGGGGCCGCTACCGGCAGTTGAGGTGATCTCATCCCGCGGTGAGCGGCCTCGGCGGAAGAAATTCCCGTGCCCCCCGAAGATCGCCCGGCTTACCCTCCCGGGATGACACCGCTGACTTCCTCGCCGCGACTCGAAAAGATCACACCTGGAAATCTCGAGTCCGCGACGGGCATACGGGTCCGCCCCGACCAGGAACACGCGGTCACCCCCGTCGTGGAGTCGCTCGCCGAGGCGTACGTCCACCCCGCGGGCGTGGCCTGGCCGCGGCTGATCATGGACGGGGAGCGCCCGGTCGGCTTCCTGATGGCCTTCCTCGACATCGACTGGCGCGGCGACGGCGGCAGCGTGCGCCGCTCGGGGCTGTGGCGGCTGAACATCGACGCGCGCGAGCAGGGCCGGGGCTACGGCCGGTTCGCGGTCGCGAGCGTGGCCGCCGAGATCCGCCGCCGCGGCGGCCGCGAGCTGTACGTCACCTGGCACCCCGGACCGGACGGCCCGGAGGGCTTCTACCTCGGCCTGGGCTTCCGCACGACCGGGGAGACCTCCGGCGACCAGACGGTGGGCGTGCTGGACCTGACCACGGCCCCCTAGGTCCAGTCCCGCCCGGACCGCCCCCGCTTGGTCTGCGCGCGCTGCTTCTTCTCCCGCAGGCGCCGCTCGTTGATCCCGCGCGGGACGCGGGTCGGCCGGCGCGGCTTGGGCGGCGGGGCCGTCGCCTCGGCGAGGAGCGAGGCCATCCGTACGGCGGCGGTCTCGCGGTTGCGCCACTGGGAGCGGTGTTCGGAGGCCCGTACGGTCAGGACGCCGTCGACCAGCCGGCCGGCCAGCCGCTCCAGCGCCCGGCGCTTCCACACCTCGGGCAGCGCCTCGGTCGCCGCGAGGTCGAACCGCAGCTCGACCTGCGAGTCACTGGTGTTGACGTGCTGGCCCCCGGGGCCGCCCGACCGCGAGAAACGCCACATGAGCTCGGCCTCCGGGAGGGAGACGGAGCCGCGGATGACATGGGGACCGGACATGCCGTCCATGGTCCCGCGCCTGTCCCGTCCACGTCACGCGAATATCGGCGGCGGATGCCCCCTCCGGGCGCTCTTTGGCAAAGAAAGTAAAGACACCTGGAACTGCGGCACCGCTCCCCGCGTTCATAGGGGTAGCTGTAGCTTCTAGCCGTACCGCAACGAGGGAAGGGACTCCCAACAATGGCTGTAAGCCTGTCCAAGGGTGGCAACGTCTCGCTCACCAAGGAGGCTCCGGGCCTGACCGCCGTCACCGTGGGTCTCGGCTGGGACGTCCGCACCACCACCGGCACGGACTTCGACCTCGACGCCTCGGCGATCGCGGTCAACCCCCAGGGCAAGGTCTGCTCGGACGCCCACTTCGTCTTCTTCAACAACAAGCAGACCCCGGACAGCACGATCGTGCACACCGGTGACAACCGCACGGGCGAGGGCGAGGGCGACGACGAGGCGATCAACGTCAACCTCGCGGGTCTGCCCGCCGACATCGACAAGATCGTGTTCCCGGTCTCCATCTACGACGCGGAGAACCGCTCGCAGAACTTCGGCCAGGTGCGCAACGCCTACATCCGCATCGTCAACCAGGCCGGCGGCGCCGAGATCGCCCGCTACGACCTGTCCGAGGACGCCGCGACCGAGACCGCCATGGTCTTCGGCGAGCTGTACCGCAACGGCGCGGAGTGGAAGTTCCGTGCCGTCGGCCAGGGTTACGCCTCGGGCCTCGTCGGCATCGCGCAGGACTTCGGCGTCAACGTCTGACGGTCCCCCGCACCGGCCCGGCCCCCGGCCTCGCCGGGGGCCGCGGTACCGGGAGGCCTGACGGCCTCTCCGATAGGTTGCCCCCGTGATCCTCGCCCCCCTCCCGCTGACCCCCGACCACGACATCCCGGGTCTGCTCCTGACCGAGCTGACCGCCCTGTACGCCTCCAACCGCGCGTTCCAGGCACTCAGCGGCGACTTCCCCGACCCGGACGACATCCGGCCGGAGCAGGTCGCGGCGGCCCTGGCCGACGAGCTGGCGGTGCCGGGGGCGGAGGTCCTGCTCGCCCGCAGCGCCGGGCGGCTGGTCGGCGTCGTGATCACCCTGGCCCGGCACCCCGACCCCGAGGACCCCGACCCCTGGATCGGGCTGCTGATGGTGGACGCCTCGGCCCAGCGCCAGGGCCATGGCACCAGGCTCGCCACCCTCGTGGAGGAGCGCCTGCGCGCCGAGGGCCGCACCGGCGTCCGCCTCGCGGTCCTCGACGGCAACGCCCCGGCCCTCGCCTTCTGGACGTCCCTGGGCTACGAGGCGATCGGCCACGGCAGGGACCGCGAGCACGGCCGGCCCTGCACGGTCCTGCGCAAGTCCCTGCCCGGCCCTCCACGAGCCGTGCTCGACGGCGCCCGCACGGCCGTGCTCGACCCCACCGGCGCGGTGTTCCTGTTCCGCTACGCCGACGACGAGGCCGGCCCGCACTGGGCCCTCCCCGGCGGCGCCCCGGCCGGCGACGAGAGCCCCCGCGAGGCCGCCGTGCGCGAACTGCGCGCGGAGACCGGCTGGACGGACCTGGAGCCGGGCCCGCTGCTGGCCACCTGGGACCACGACTTCACCCACCAGGGCATCGCCATCCGCCGCCGGGAGCACATCTATCTGGCGCTGAGCCCGCGCCGTGAGCCGACGGGCCCGCACCTCGGCCCGGCCGGCGACATCCTCGGCTGGCGCTGGTGGACCGCCGCCGAACTCGTCGCGCCCCCCGAGCCGCTGTGGCCGCCGGACCTGGCCCAACTGCTGGCCGCGTACGGCGAGGGCGGGGACACCTGACCCGTCAGGGACTGGACGCCCCAGGGGTGCCTCTCGCCGGGCACCGATCGGCGTCGGCTCGGCCCACCTCGCCGACCGCGTCCGCCGCGATCCGGTGGGACGTGGGGCGGACGGGCTGACGGCACCGGGGTCCGGCCCACGGGCTGTCAGGGACGCTTCGGTTTGCCGTCCCCGTACAGCCAGTCCCGCCAGACCGGCGTGAAGTCCTCGTCGGAGGCCGTCCGTTCCACATAGGACGTGAAGTCGTCGGTGTCCGCGTTGCCGTGGCGGTGCTTCGCCGCCCAGCCCCGTACGAGGTCCCGGAAGTCGTCGTCGCCGACGGTCTGCCGGATCTTGTGGAGCACCATCGCGCCGCGCGAGTAGACGGGCTCGTCGGAGATGTGGGCGGCGCCGGGCGGCTCGGCGGGCGGGAAGGACCACAGGTCCTCGTGCTCGTCCTCGCCGTGGTCGTAGAGGGCGTCGAAGGTCTCCTGCGCGCTGTCGCCGCCGTGCTCCTCCTCCCACAGCCACTCCGCGTACGTCGCGAAGCCCTCGTTCAGCCACATGTCCCGCCAGCTCTCGGGCGTCACCGAGTCGCCGAACCACTGGTGGGCCAGCTCGTGCACCAGCAGCCCGGTGCCGGGGGCGCCGGGGAAGACGGGCCGGTTCTGCGTCTCCAGGGCGTACCCGGCGTCCCCCTCGCCGGCGACGATCACCCCGGTGGAGGAGAAGGGGTAGGGGCCGAAGGTGTCCTCGCCCCACCGCACGATCTCCGGCAGCCGCGCCAGCGCCTTGCGGGCGGGCCCGGCCTGCTCGGGGACGACGGCGGACAGGACGGGCAGGTCACGCCCCGCCGCCGTGCGCAGGGTGGACCGGTGGACGGTGTAGTCGCCGATGGCGAGGGTGGCCAGATACGTGGCCATGGGTTCCGCCGTACGCCAGTGGAAGGTGGTACGGCCGCCGGTGGTGCGCCGTCCGGCGAGCTCCCCGTTGGACACCGCCTCGGTCCCCTCCGGCACGCTCACCCTGATGTCGTAGGCCGCCTTGTCGGAGGGGTGGTGGTTGCCGGGGAACCACGCCATGGACCCGGTCGGCTCGCCCAGCGCGAGCGCCCCGCCCCCGGCGGTGCGCAGCCAGCCCTCCTCGGAGCCGTCGGGGTCGGTGACGGTCTTGGGGCTGCCCGAATAGCGGACGACGGTCCGGAAGGTCTCGCCGGCGTCGAGTTCGTCGTGCGGCCGCACGATCAGTTCCTGGCCGTTGCGGCTGAAGCGGGCGGGGCGGCCCTCCACCTCGACCCGTTCGACGTCCAGGCCGGTCAGGTCCAGGTCGAAGGCGGACAGGTCCTGGCCGGCGCGCGCGGTGATCTCGGCGGTGCCGGCGAGGTGCCGCGCGGCGGGGTCGTAGGAGAGGTCGAGGGCGTAGTGCCTCACGTCGTAGCCGCCGTTGCCGGCCTTGGGGAAGTAGGGGTCGCGCACGCCCGGGCCGCCGGGGGTGCCGTCGACCCCGCCGCACGCCGTGAGGGTGACGGCGAGCAGGGCGCTCAGGACGGCCTGAACGGCGGACGCGGTACGGGACACGTCGGTGATCCTATGAGCGGGAGCCGTGACACCATGCCCAGCGTGCTCGACATCGGCTACGCCCTCTCCAACCGCTTCCCCGACCCGCCGCAGACGGACTACCGCCGCGCGGACGTCCGCGCCCTGCGCCACGACCTGTTCTGCGGTGACGTCTACCTCGCCGACACCGAGACGGACCGGGAGCTGTCCACAGCCTGGGGATGGGTGCCGGTGCTCGACTTCGCGTGGGCGCTGTGCGACATCGTCGAGCGGCTGGGCCGGGACCCGGCCGGCTCCCGCGCCTCCCGCCCGCTCCACGCCGAGCTGGACTTCACCGAGTCCACGGACCGGATGCTCTTCGAGCGGCGGTTCGGCTGGGTGGACATCGAGGCGGACTGGATGCCGGCGGAGGAGCCTCCGCTGAGCTTCTCGTACGCCGCCCTGCGCCGCGAGGCCCGGGACTTCCTGCACGACCTGCTCGCCGACCTGATCGACCTGCACGAGGGACTGGGCGAGAACCCGGCGATCTGGACGCTCCAGGCCCGCTTCCCCCGGCTGCCGTGAGACGCGGGCCGCGCGCCCGTCACCCCTCCACGCGGATGCCCAGCTGCGCGGCCAGCGCCGGCGCCAGGTCGAGCAGCTGGCCCGTACTGATCACGGCCCCGGACAGCCGGTCCAGGCCGCCCGCGATGTCCAGCTCGCCCGCCCCGCGCAGATCCACGTCGGTCAGGGCCGCCCCGGTGAGGTCGGCCCCGCGCAGCGCGCAGTCCACGAACTCCACCCGCTCCAGGCGGGCACCGCCGAAGTCCGGCTCGACCAGGACGCAGCCCTCGAAGACGACGTCCCTGAGCTTCGCCTTGCGCAGATTCAGGTAGTCGATCTTTCCGCCCCTGACCACCACCCGCTCCAGCACGGCCCCGTGCGCCTGCGCCCCGCCCAGCCGGGCGTCCAGCACCTCGACGTCCCGCAGCGTCGCCTCGGCGAGGTCCGTGCCGACCCCGCGCGGCGCGGAGAGCACCGAGTCGAGGATCCGGGCGTACCGCAGCCGCGTCCCGTCCAGCACACAGCCGCGCAGCGCGCAGTCCATGAACCGGGCGCCCCCGCCGTCCTGCTCGGAGAGGTCCGCCTCCGGGAACTCCAGCCCGTCGTAGTCGCCGTCCGGCTCCAGCCCGCCGCCCCCGTACGGCTCCAGCGGCGGCAGCCGCAGCTCCGGCCGCCGCGCGCCCGGCACATCCCCGTGCCCCGGACCGCCCGCCGCTCCCGCGCCCCGCGCTCGTCTCGCCATGCGTACCATGCTGCACCCCGCCACTGACAACGCCCGTCACCCGCGGCGAGCCCCGGGGTGTCCGCCGATGTCACATCGGATGCCGCCCGGCCCGTCGTACCGGCAGAGAAGGCCCACGGGCGCACCGAGAGCGAGGGAGACCCCCAGCCATGCACCGCATCACCGTCATCGGCGGCGGCTTCGCCGGACTCACCGCGGCCATCGCCGCCGCCGAAGCGGGCGCCGCGGTCACCGTGCACGAGGCCCACCACACCCTCGGCGGCCGGGCCCGGACCGCGGAGGGCCCGTACCGGACGAACGAGGGACCGCACGCCCTGTACAGCGGCGGGCCGCACTGGGCGTGGCTCGCGCGACGGGACCTGATCGGCCCGCTCGCGTCCGTCCCGCCACGGGAGGCGGCCCGGTTCCGGCTGCGCCACCGGGGCGCGCTGCGCCGCACCCCGCCCCTCGCCCTGCTGAGGCTGCTGCGGCCCGGCCTGCCGCAGGCCCCCGTCGACCTGGACTTCCGGACCTGGGCGACCGGCATCGCGGGCGAGGAGGCGGCCCGGGTGGCCGCTCACTACGCGGCGGTCGCGCTGTTCCACCACGACCCCGGCGCCCTGTCCGCCGCGTTCGTGCAGGAGCGGCTGCGCCGGGCCACCCGGCTGCCTCCGGAGGCGCGCTACCCGCGGGGCGGCTGGGCGACCGTGATCGACCGGATGGCGGCGCGGGCGTGGAACCTCGGGGTGCGCGTGGAGACGCTGTCCCGGGTCGACACCCTGCCGACGGACACCCCGGTCGTCGTCGCCACCTCGCTGGCCGCCGCCCGGCGTCTGCTGCGGGACGACTCGCTGACCTGGGCCGGCGGCCGGACGGCCCTGATCGACCTCGCGGTACGCAGTCGGCGCGGCGACGCCTTCGTCGTCTCCGACCTGGACGCGCCGGGCTGGCTGGAGCGGTTCACCGCCCAGGACCCGTCGCTCGCGCCGGCCGGCGAGCAGCTGATCCAGGGGCAGATCCCGCTCGCCCCGCACGAGTCCCTTGCGGACGGCGCCGCCCGCGCGGAGCAGCTCCTCGACCTCGGCTTCCCCGGCTGGCGCGAGCGGGTCACCTGGCGGCGCGACGCCGTCGCGAGCGGCCGGACCGGTGCCGTGGACCCGCCCGGCACGAGCTGGCGGGACCGGCCGGCCGTGGACCGCGGCGACGGCGTCCATCTGGCGGGTGATCAGGTCGCCGCGCCGGGCGTGCTGTCCGAGGTGTCGTTCACCAGCGCGCTCACGGCGGTGTCCCTGGCGCTGGGACGGCACGCACTTGACCTCAAGCAAGCTTGAGGTAGCAGCATCGTCGCAGCGTCCCGCCCGCCCGGACGGGACGCCCGACCGACCCGCACCTACAGCGATGGGGGACCGCGATGCACGCCATCCGCCTGCACACCTTCGGCCCGGCCGAGAACCTCTCCTACGAGGAGGTGGACGACCCGCGCCCGGCTCCCGGCCAGGTCCGGATCGCCGTCCGGGCCGCCGGCGTCCACCTCCTCGACACGGCCCTGCGGGAGGGCTTCCAGGGCCCGTCGCCCCAGCCCACGCCGCTGCCCACCATCCCCGGCCGTGAGGTCGCCGGCGTGGTGGAGTCGCTCGGAGAGGGCGTCGCCGCGCTCTGGCTCGGCAAGCGGGTCGTCGCCCACCTCGGCTTCGCGCCGGGCGGCTACGCCGAACTCGCCGTCACGGACGTCGAACGGCTCCACGAGATCCCCGGGAACCTGGACTTCGCGCAGGCCGTCGCCATGATCGGGACGGGCCGTACGGCGCTGGGGATCGTCCAGTTCGCCGAGTTCGGGCCGGACGCGGTGGCCGTGATCCCGGCCGCGGCCGGCGGCATCGGCACCCTCCTCGTGCAGTACGCGAAGAACGCCGGGGCGGTCGTCGTCGGTCTGGCAGGCGGACCGGAGAAGACCGCGCGGGTCCGGGACAACGGCGCCGACCTCGCCGTCGACTACACGGACGCCGGCTGGCCGGAGAAGGTGCGCGCCTTCCTCGGCGGACGGCCCGCCACCGTCGTCCTCGACGGCGTCGGCGGCGAGGTGGCCCGCGCGAGCGTGGCCCTGCTCGGGCCGGGCGGCCGCCACCTGGTGTTCGGCTGGTCCGGCGAGGGCCTGCGCGGCGGCGGCCCCCACCTCGTCGAGGGCGTGTCCGAGCAGGTCCTGGGCCCGGTGATGATGCGCCGGGCCGGCGGCCCCGACCCGATGCGGACCCTGGAGCTGCGCGCCCTCACTGAGGCCGCCGCGGGCCGTCTCGTCCCGGCCGTGCGGCGCTTCCCGCTGGCCCGGGCGGCGGCCGCCCACCGCGCCCTGGAGACCCGCGCGACCACCGGAAAGGTGGTGCTGGAGCCGTGACCGCTCCCCGGCCGCGAAGGCCGTCCGCACCGGATGCGACACCTACCGAACCATGGTCTTCTGGCCAGATGACAGTCACCCGAACGGGTGAAACAGCCCGCGCAGCAGACCCCCGTCGCTGGTGGGGTCTGGTGACCATCGCACTCGCGCAGCTCATGGTGGTCCTCGACGCGACCATCGTGAACATCGCGCTCCCCTCCGCCCAGGAGGACCTCGGCATCTCCGACGGCAACCGGCAGTGGGTCATCACGGCGTACACGCTGGCGTTCGGAGGGCTCCTGCTGCTCGGCGGGCGCATAGCCGACCTCGCGGGCCGAAAACGCACCTTCGTCATCGGCCTGATCGGCTTCGCCGCCGCGTCCGCGCTGGGCGGCGCCGCCACCTCCGCCGGGATGCTGTTCGGCGCCCGCGCCCTCCAGGGCGTCTTCGCCGCCGTGCTGGCCCCGTCCGCCCTGTCGTTGCTCACCACGACCTTCACCGACCCCAAGGAGCGCGGGAAGGCGTTCGGCATCTACGGCGCCCTGGCCGGCAGCGGCAGCGCCATCGGGTTCATCGTCGGCGGTGTGCTCACCGAGTACCTGGACTGGCGCTGGTGCCTGTACGTCAACGTGCCGATCGCCGTGATCGCCGTGATCGGCGCCTTCGCGCTGCTCCACGACAGCCCCGTCCACCAGGGCGCCCGGCTCGACGTGCCCGGCGCGGTGCTGGGCTGCGGCGGGCTCGTCGCGATCGTCTACGGCTTCGCCGAGGCCGAGCCGCGCGGCTGGACCGACCCGCTCGTGCTGACCCTGTTCGCGGCGGGCATCGTCCTGCTCGTGGCGTTCGTCGCCTGGCAGACCCGCGCCCCGGTCCCGCTGCTGCCGCTGCACATCGTCCGGGACCGCAACCGGGCCGGCTGCTTCCTCACCATGGCCCTGGCGGTGATCGGGCTGTTCGGCCTGTTCCTGTTCATGACGTACTACCTCCAGGTCATCCTCGGCTACTCGCCGGTGACGACCGGGCTCGCCTTCCTGCCCCTGACGGCCGCCATCATCGTCGGCTCCACCCAGATCGCCGCCCGTCTCCTGGACCATGTGGCGCCCCGCCTGCTGATGGCCCCGGGCGCCCTGCTCGCCGCGACCGGCATGGTGCTGCTGACGCGGCTCACCGTCGACTCCTCGTACGCGGCGCACGTCCTGCCCGCCCTGATCCTCATGGGGCTCGGCATGGGCCTGGTCTTCATGCCGGTGTTCGCCACGGCGACGGCGGGCGTGGCACCGCAGGACTCCGGGGTGACGTCGGCGACGGTCAACACCTCGCAGCAGGTGGGCGGTTCGATCGGCACGGCTCTGCTGAACACCATCGCCACCACCAGTTCGACCGCCTACATCACCGCCCACCTCACGAACCCCGCCCGTCGCCAACCGGTCATCCAGCAGGGCATCGTGCACGGCTACACCGTCGCCATCTGGTGGGCCGCCGCCATCATGCTCCTGGCCGGCATCGTCGCCGCCGTCATGGTCACAGCCAGACCCCCGGGCCGGGACGCCCCGCGGCCGGCCGGGGCCTGAGTCCCCGGGGGGAGGGGCCACCGGCGGCCCGCCCCTGCCCCGCCCGGGAACCGCCAGGGGATCAGTGCCGTCCCGCCACCCGGTCCGCGACCCGTGCCAGCCGGGACGACTCGGCGCCGTTCGTGCCGCGCTCCCGGCGGTCGGCCGCGCGGTAGGCGGCGTACAGGCCGTGGACGCCCAGCCAGCGCAGCGGCTCCGGCTCCCACTTGCGCACCTTGTGGCCGGCCCAGGGCAGTTCGGTGAGGTCCGTCCTGCCGCCCTGGCCCGAGTCCTGCCGGACGAGGTCGCGCAGGGTGCGGGCCGCCAGGTTCGCCGTGGCCACGCCGGAGCCGACGTACCCGCCCGCCCAGCCGAGTCCGGTCGACCGGTCCAGCGTCACCGTCGCGCACCAGTCGCGCGGCACGCCCAGCACCCCCGACCAGGCGTGCGCGACCCGCACCCCGGCCAGCGACGGGAAGAACCCGACCAGGACGTCCCGCAGCGCCTCGACGGTCTCCGGCCGGGTGCGCCCGTCGTTGTCCGTCCGCGACCCGAAGCGGTACGGCACACCCCGCCCGCCCAGCGCGATCCGCCCATCGGCCGTGCGCTGCGCGTACATGTAGGCGTGCGCCATGTCCCCGAGCGTCTCGCGCCCCTCCCAGCCCACCGACGCCCACTGCTCGTCGGTCAGCGGCTCGGTGGCGATCATCGAGGAGTTCATCGGCAGCCAGGTGCGCCGCTGTCCCTTCAGGCTCGCCGTGAACCCCTCGGTGCAGCGCAGCACATAGGGCGCGCGCACCGTGCCGTACGGGGTGACGGCGTGCTTCGGCCGGATCTCCGTGACCGGCGTCAGCTCGTGGACGGTCACGCCCAGCGCCTCGACGGCCGCCGCGAGCGCCTTGACCAGCTTCACGGGGTGCACGCGGGCGCCGTGCGGCGTCCACGTCGAACCGACCGCGTCGGCCACCCGGATCCGCTCGGCCGTCTCCCGGGCGCCGTACAGCTCCCGGTCCTTCTCGCCGTACGACAGCTCGTGCTCGTGGAACGCCTTCAGCCGCGCCCACTGCGCGGGCGTGCGGGCGACCTCCAGGACGCCGCCCTTGTGGATGTCCGCGTCGAAGCCCTCCTCCCCGGCGACCCGGACGACCTCGTCGACGGTGTCGTTCATGGCCCGCTGGAGCCGTACGGCCGCCTCGTGCCCGTGCAGCCTCGCGTACCGGTCGCGGCCCGCGACGCCGTTGTACAGCCAGCCGCCGTTGCGCCCGGACGCGCCGTACCCGCAGAAGCGCTGCTCCAGGACGGTGATCCGCAGGAAGGGGACCGCCTTCTTCAGGTAGTACGCGGTCCACAGGCCCGTGTAGCCGCCGCCCACGATCACCACGTCCGCCGAGGCGTCCCCGGCCAGCGGCTCACGCACCGCGGGCAGGCCGTCGTCGGCGTACCAGAAGGAGATGCCGCCGTTCACCGCACCACTGTCCGATCTGCTCATGCGAGGACGGTAATTCGCGGGAGCCGATTCCGGGAGCCCGGTAGGGTCCCCGGAATGATCGAGGTCCCCGCGGGGCTCGCCGCGTCGCAGCAGGAGTACAACGGGGAGGCGGGCCGCGCCTTCGTCGCCGCTCTCCCCCGGCTCACGGCAGCGTTCCTCGACCGCTGGGAACTGACGGCCGACGGACGGCCGATGCACGGGGTCGCCGCGCTGGTCGTCCCGGTGACCCGACGGGACGGCACCCCCGCCGCGCTGAAGCTGCAACTCCTCGACGCCGAGACGGCGGGCGAACCGGTCGCCCTGCGCCACTGGGACGGCGACGGCGCGGTCCGCCTTCTCGACCACGACGCGGCCACCGGCACGATGCTCCTCGAACGCCTCGACGCCACCCGCTCCCTCGCGGCCCTGGACGTCCACCGGTCCGTGCAGGTCATCGCCGGTCTGCTGGCCCATCTGACGTCGTTCACCGCTCCCCCGGGGCTGCGCCGCCTCGGCGACATCGCGCACGGCATGCTGGAGCGCACCCCGCGTGCCCTGGAGCAGCTCACGGACCCGCGGGCCCGCCGCCTGCTCACCGACTGCGCCGCCGCCGTACGGGAGGTCGCCGACGAGCCCGGCGACCGCCTGCTCCACTGGGACCTGCACGAGGAGAACGTCCTCTCCTCCGCACGCGCCCCCTGGCTGGCGATCGACCCCAAGCCCCTCGCCGGCGACCCGGGCTTCGAGCTGTGGCCCGCCCTGGACAACCGCTTCGACGCCGACGACGTCGTCTGGCGTTTCGACGCCATGACCGACATCCTCGGCCTGGACCGGGCCCGCGCGCGGGCCTGGACGTACGGCCGCCTGCTGCAGAACTGCCTGTGGGACATCGAGGACGGCCGCCCGCTCGACGAGCGCCAGTTCGAGATCGCCGGGCGGTTGCGCGCGGCGGCCGGTTAGCCTCCGATCATGATTCGCCCCGCCACCCCCGCCGACGTCCCCACCCTGCACACCCTGATCCGTGAACTCGCCGCGTACGAGAAGGCGCCGCACGAGGCCAGGGCGACACCGGAGCAACTGCACGAGGCCCTCTTCGGCGACCGGCCCGCCGTGTACGCGCACATCGCGGCCGACGACGACACCGGCGAGACCGTCGGCTGCGCGCTGTGGTTCCTGAACTTCTCCACCTGGCGCGGGGTGCACGGCATCCACCTGGAGGATCTCTACGTCCGCCCCGCCGCCCGGGGCGCCGGCCACGGCAAGGCGCTGCTCACCGAGCTGGCCCGGCTGTGCGTGGAGCGCGGCTACCAGCGCCTGGAGTGGTCGGTCCTCGACTGGAACGCCCCGTCGATTGCCTTCTACGAGTCCCTGGGCGCCCGCCCGCAGGACGGGTGGACGGTGTACCGGCTGACGGACGACGCGCTGGCCGCGCTGGGCAGTGCCAGGCCGTCCTGACTCACCGCGCCCGCACTTCCCGCGCCGGACGCGCGGCCGGCGCCTCGCACGCCGCGACCGCCGCGAGTTCCCGGGCCACGGCGCCGCCGATCAGCCCGGCGTCCCCGTCCCGCAGATGGCTGACGACGGTGAGGGTGTAGCTGTCCGCGCAGTGCACCAGGCACAGGTTCGCGGTGCCCGGCGTCGCGAGCTGCGGCAGGGGCACGACCCGGGCCAGGGTGCGCCCGTGCAGCCGGCTCGGGTTGTCCCTCCACTTGAACGCCGTGCACAGGCTGGTCGTCAGCTCGGGGCGGGCCAGGCGCCGGGCCATCATCTCGGCCAGCCACGGCATGGCGCGCGCGGTGGCGAGCAGCGGCGGCAGGATCGCCCGGTGCGCGTCGCAGCGGTGGTCGAACGCCGCGACCTCCTCCTGGCAGGCGCGCAGCCGCGCCACCGGCGAGTCGACGTCCACGGGCAGCGGGATGCGCAGCGCGGTGACGCCGTTGCCGAGCCGCTGGGCGTCGTGCCGGCCCCGCAGGTCGACGGGGACGGTGCCGAAGAACGGGGCCGGTCCCGCGGGCCAGGCACGCAGCGGGCCGTAACGGGCGCGCAGGGCGCCGGCGAAGCTGCTGAGCAGCAGTTCGTTGAGGGTGGCGCCCCGGCCGGCCTCGGGCTGGCGGCGGGCCGCGCGCATCACGGGCGCGTCGAGCCGTACCACGGCCACCGACGGCGCGTACTCCCCCGCCGGGGAGGCGGGCAGGGCGCGGCCCCGGGCGCCGATGACCCGCAGTTCCCGGCCCACGGTGGCGGGGCGGACGGGCCGCCGGCGGGGCTCGGCACCCGGCGCGGGCGGGCGGGGCGGCACGGCGTCGTCCATCAGCAGCCGGAACAGCGTCTCCAGCGACCGCCCGTCGAGCAGGGCGTGGTGCGCGAGCAGGACGACGGCGCGCTCACCGCGTTCGGTGGCCCGCTCCGTCACCAGCAGCCGCCACAGCGGCCGGTCCTCGGGCAGCGGCCGGCTCACCGCGTCGGTCAGCAGCGTGCGCAGGTCCCGGTCGTCCGTGGCGATGTGCGCGGCGGGGTCGAACGGCCGGGCCGCCCAGCGGTGCACGGAGAACGCGGCCGGACCGGCGGGCGGCCGCAGGGCGAGGCTCATCCGCTCCAGGCCGCCCCATCGCTCCCGGACCCGGGCCCGCAGCCACGCCAGGTCGAACGGCGGCCCGTCCGCGGGGAACAGCCCCACGATCCCGATGGTCCCGGGCATCCCGTTGCGCAGGTGCCCTTCCTCGATGGCCGTCAGCCTCATGCCCCGCCACCTCCCTTCCGCGATTCCCCCGGTCATGCCCGCCGCCGGTGCTCAGGGAGCAGGCGAGTCGAGGACGACACAGGCGTTGTGGCCCCCGAAGGCGAAGCTGTTGCTGATCACCGGGCCGTCCGGGATCTTGCGCGGTTCACCGACGACCACGTCCAGCTCGCAGCGCGGGTCCAGCCTGGTCAGATGGGCTGTGGGCGGAGCGATCCCCTCGCGCACGGACAGCGCCGTGACCACGGCCTCCAGCGCCCCCGCCAGCCCCAGACCGTGCCCGGTCACCGCCTTCGGAGCGGTCACGGGCACCCGCCGCGGCCCGAACAGGGCGCTGATGGCCCGCGCCTCCGCCAGGTCGTTCAACTCGGTTCCGGTGCCGTGCGCGTTGACATGGGTGACGGCGTCGGCGGTGGTCCCCGCGTCGGCGAGCGCCTGCTCCATGCAGGCCCGCGCGCCCGTCCCGTCCGGGTGGGGCGCCGTGAGGTGGTAGGCGTCGGAGGTGCGTCCGTACCCGGTGAGCGTCGCGTACACGCGCGCACCGCGCGCCCGGGCCAGGTCGAGCCGCTCCAGCACCAGGAAGGCGGCGCCCTCGGCCAGCACGAAACCCTGCCGTGCGGCGTCGAACGGCCGTGACGCGGAGGCTGGTTCGGCACAGGAGGTGACCATCGCGCCGGCCCGCCCGAAGGCCAGCGCGGTCGTCGGCGTCAGAGGGCTGTCGTGCCCCCCGGCGACCACGACGTCCGCGCATCCCGACCGGATCATCTGCAGTGCCTCGCCCACGGCGTGCGTACCGGAGGAGCAGGCGGTGGACACCGTCAGGCTGGGCCCGGTGACGTCGAGCTTGGCGGTGATCCAGTACGCGCCCGCGTTGTTCATCAGCCGGGGCGCGTAGAGCACGTCGGGCTGCCCGAGGCCGTTCTCCTGGCTGACCACCCCGCCGTAGCCGGTGCCGGTGACCACCGCGCGCCGCGCGGGCGGCACGTGCAGCCCCCCGGCGTCGGTGACGGCGTCCAGGGCCGCGCACACCGCCAGCTGCACCGAACGGTCCGTGCGCCGCACCTCCTTGGGAGCGAGGTACCCGGCCGTGTCGAAGCCGTGCATCGCCGACGCCGGGTGCACGACGGTGCCGTCGGCGTCGAAGGAGTGCAGCGAGACCGCCGAACGGCCGTGCAGCAGGTTGTCCCACAGCTCGTCCGGACTCGAGCCGGCCGCGCAGCGGACCCCGAGGCCGGTGACGGCGACGGCGGGGCGGCCGGTCATCGGCCCACGGAGCTGTGGAGGCCGGGGACCCCGGCGCGCAGCCGCACGATCAGATCGGCGACATCACCCACGGTGGACACCCCGGTCTTGTCGGTGCCCCGCAGGGACACCCCGAACATCTCCTCGGACGCCACCTCGAGTTCGGTGATGTCCAGGCTGTCGGCGCCCAGGTCGGCGACCAGCCGGGCGTGCGGCACCACCGCCTCCGCCGGCACGGACATCACCCGCGCGCACAGCGGGCGCAGCGCTTCCCATACGTGGCCGTGTTCCGCTTCCATCCAACTGCCTCCCTCTTGTGGTGCCGTCAGGGCACTGACGGCGTCGTCGTCCGCGCCCAGGTCCCGAACTCCGTGACGACCGCGTCGGCGAGCCGTCCGGCGTCGTCCGGGCGCAGGTGGGACACGACGGTGAGCGTGAACGCGTCCCCCACCTGGGCCACGGCGAAGCTGGCGGTGCCCGGACGCTGCAGGGGCGGGAGCCCCACCGTGCGCACGAGGCGGCGCCCTTCGAACGTGCCGGCCGCGCCGGGCCATTTCAGGGCCGTGGTGGCGGTCGCGGCGAAACAGGTGTGGCGGCCCCGGCCGGTCAGCAGCCGGGTCACCCAGGGCCCCGTGCGGCGAACCGCTTCTGCAGCGGGGAAGAGCACGCCGGCGTGGACGGCCGCCCGGTCGGGGACCGTGGCCAGCGCGGCCTGGCAGGCGCGCAGCCGGGCCACGGGGCCGTCCACGTCGACGGGCAACGGCACCCGGACCACCGTGACGGTGTTGCCGAGTTCCGTGGTGTTCGTCCGGGTGCGCAGATCGCAGGGCACCGCCGTGTACACGGGTTCGTCCCGTGCGCGCCAGTCCCGGACAGGGCCGTAGCGTGCGCGCAGCGCTCCGGCGACGGCGGCCACCAGCAGTTCGTTGAGTGTGGCGCCCCGGCCGTCGGCGGGCTGGCGGCGGGCCGACCGCACGGTCTGCGCGGCCAGTTCACGCACCGCGACCGACGGGCGGGCCTCACCCGGCGGCCGCAGCGGGACGGACTGTCCGGCGACCGTCATGGTCCTGAGTTCCCGGCCCGCCGCACGCAGCCCGGGCCGGACCGGCGCCGGCCGGGCCGCACCGCGCGCCGCGGCGGGCTCGTCCACCAGGGCCCGCATCAGCGTCGCGAGGGACCGCCCGTCGAGCAGGGTGTGCTGGGCGACCAGAGCGAGCGCGAAGTCACCGCCGTACGCCGCGCCGGGGACGACATACAGCCGCCAGGGCGGGAGGCCGCCGGGCAGCGGCCGGTCCACGCTCGTGGACCACAGGCCGTCCAACCCGGCCGGTGCGACGGCCACATGGGCACCGGGGTCGAAGGGTCCCGGTACGGTCCAGCGCGTGCCGCCCGCTCCGCCCGCGGGTCGGTCCAGCACCTGGTGCATCCGCTCCAGGCCGGACCACCGCTCGGCGACGCGGGCCCGCACCCGGTCCGGTGCGGGCGGCTCACCGGAGAAGACGGCGGCCAGGCCGATGACTCCGGGGCAGCCGTTGATCAGCAGCATCTCGTCGGCGTAGGACAGTCGCGTGCGGGGGATCTTCAGCAAGGTCGACTTGCCCAAGGGACCACTCCTCGCCGTCCGTTCCGTCGGGCCTCGTGAGCCGACGCGATCAACCATACACGTAGAGTCACACACGTTCACACAGCGTTGCCGGTGGCGGCAGTCCAACGCCCGCCCCGTGACGGAGCGGGCGTGAACCGGGCGCTTCCCGCGACTACTTGAGGGCGGCGCTGTTGCAGCCCATGTCGGAGCCGAGGTGGCTGGGCTGGGCGCCCGGGGAGCCCTCGCCGTTGAGGGCGTTGGCCAGCGCGCCGTTCAGGGCGCCGAGGTTGCCCAGGACGTCGATGTTCATGTCGTGCGAGCGGCACTCGATGCCCTGCGTGATGTCCACGTCGTGGGCCCTGCCCTCACCGTGGGCCAGGGCGGTGCCGGCGCCGAACGAGCCGACGCTGCCGAGGACGGCGCCCACGAGGGCCACCTTGTGGAGCTTGCGCATGTTCTCTCCGTTGGTCTTGCGATTGAGGGGGTGTGCGGCGGATCGGTGCGGTGATCAGCCGAGGCGGGGCAGACCCAGCTGGCCCACCGGGGGCGCGGCGACCTGGCCCAGGCCGAGGCCGGGCACCTGCGGCGCGCTGGCCGGCGAGATCAGCGGGTTGATCAGCGGGTTCACCTCAGGGTTGACCTGCGGGTTCACCTGCGGGGCGACACGCGGCGCCGGCTCCGGGCTGAAGACCTGCGGAGCGGAGACGTGCGGGGCGACCTGCGGCATGACCTGCGGAGCGGCCTGCGGCGTCACCTGCGGCACGACCTGCGGCGCCGCCTGCTGCGGAGCGGCGAGCTGCGGAGCGGCAGCGGGGGTCGCGGCCTGCGCGAAGCCGCCCGAGGTGGCGGTGGCGCTGGCGTAGCCGGCGGGCTCCTGCGGGGCGGCCACCGGAGCGGGAGCCGGGGCCGGTGCCGGCGCTGGCGCCGGTGCCACGTACTGCGGCGCCGGCTGCGGACGGCTGACGGCCGCCGTGCCCTCCGAACGGGACGTCGCCGCCGCGGCCACCGGTGCGCTCTGCGGCGGCGCCTGGTACTGCGGAGCGGCCACCGGTGCGCTCTGCGGCGGCGCCTGGTACTGCGGAGCGGGGGCCGGGACGTACTGCGGCGGCGCCTGGTACTGCGGAGCCGGAGCCGCGTACTGCGGCGGCGCCTGGTACTGCGGAGCCGGAGCCGCGTACTGCGGCGGCGCCTGGTACTGCGGTGCGGGAGCCGGTGCCGGGGCCGCGTACTGCGGCGCCGGGTATCCGGGAGCGGGAGCCGGGGCGGCACCGCTGTACCCGACGGGATAGTCGGCGGCCTCGCTCACGCCGGCACCGATGGCGGTGAGACCGCCTGCCGCCGCTACGACGAGCGCGGCCTTGTGAAGCTTGCGCATGGAAACCCTCGGCCCTTCATTACCTGTGCAGGGAAATCCGTATTAATTCAGTGGGATGTCGCGTGCGCTCAGTCTGATATTCGTACTGCGCCCTTACAGGGGTAATGCCTGAGCTGTCATGTGGACTTCACGCCTTCCTGCTGGGGAACGACTACGAGAGCGACCAGGTCACGGCACTCCGAATTCCGTCACTCAAATGCCACCGGTCATATCAAAGCACTCAGCGGCAAACGGGTGACCGCGCATTCCGGAACGTGACCGCACAAGCCGCCGTGTCGTTCCCCGCACAGGGATCGGAGCGACGTGGTCCGTCGCAGTCGCATTTCCGTACGTCCATGCACAGGTCAATGAAGGGCCGAGTTCCATGCGCAAGCTTCACCAGGTCGCGCTCGTCGTAGCAGCAGCCAGTGGTCTGTCGGCGATCGGCGCGGGCCCCAGCCTCGCCGGGGGGACGCCCGCCGGTTACGGCGGCGGCGCCCCCGCCGCGCCGCAGCAGGACGCCCAGGCCGGTTCGTGGACCAACTCCCAGGCCAGCGTGCAGTCCTCCAACCTGCCGGCCGCCCAGCGCCAGGCGGCCGCCCCGGCCGCGGCACCGCAGCGCGGCGCGGAGGTCAGTCCGCAGGTCAGCCCCCAGCTGAGCCCGAAGATCAGCCCCCAGGTCAACCCGCAGCCCGCCGCCGCGCCGTCCGGCCCGGTCCAGCAGGCCAACCTCTTCCGTCCGTACCAGGAGTGCAGCCCGCAGAGCCTGCTCAACGCGGCCGTCCCGGTCGCGGTGCTCGCCGCCGCCGAGACCCGGGGCATCGACTGCGACCAGGCCAACAGCCAGGCCAACTCCCTCGCCCACGCCCACGCCTCACGCTGACCCGCGGCAACGCCGCCGCCAACCGGCTCGAACGGCAGGGCGGTTCGGACGGCGCCCCGGCATCCGGTGTGAACCGGGCGCCGGGGCGCCGTCTTCCGCGATGCGACTTTTCGGGTGCTTCCGGAGCGACATCGCCCGACGCGGCGTGCCGTTCCGGACATATCGGATTGTCCCTATTAATCTCCGGTGACTGTAAGAAGTCGATCTCTCACGGATCGCATCCCACCTCACTCCACCGGAGATGACATGCACAAGCTTCGCAAGGCCGCCGTCGTGGTCGCCGCCCTCGGCACCGTCGGGTTCCTGGGCGCCGGCACGGCCACCGCGCACGGCGACGAGGGCCACGGCAAGAGCGGCGGCGACAAGTACAGCGTCCTGCAGAGCTCCAACTGCAAGTCGCACGACCTGAACCTGGACATCCTCGGCGAGGTCGGCATCCTCAACGGCCTGCTGGGCAGCGCGCTCAACGGCGAGGGCGACCCGGGCGCGCAGGAGACCCACCTCGGCTCGACGATGGGCTGCAACAACAGCGCCTTCTGAGCCACCCCGGGCCGCACCGCCGGCCCGAGCAGGGCCATGTCCCGGCGCCGGACCGCGAGTCCGGCGCCGGGACTGCTTTTTGCCGCCAATTCGTGGGCGCACACGCGAATTCACATGCCATCGGCCAACGCGGTGAGACTTTTCCGAATTCGGGCGCGCCGCCCATTGCTTTGAAATACTTCTTATTAGTCTCCGTAACTGTACGGACGCGGTCCATGACGGACCGCAACACCCTCCACTCCACCGGAGATGAACATGCACAAGCTCCACAAGGCCGCCGTCGTGGTCGCCGCGCTCGGCACCGTCGGACTCCTGGGCGCGGGAACCGCCCAGGCCGACCAGGGCGGCTGGGGCCAGAAGACGGGCAGCAGCGTCAGCGTTCTGCAGAGCAGCACCTGCCGTTCGCACGACGCCAACGTCGACATCCTGGGCCAGGTCGGCATCGCCAACGGCCTGGGCGGCAACCTGCTGAACGGCGAAGGCAACCCCGGCGCGCAGGAGACGAGCCTCGGCTCCTCCATGGGCTGCAACAACAGCGCCTTCGGCAAGTGACGTAAGGGAGTTCTCTCCCGAGGTGCCCCCGGCCGCCGGCCGGGGGCACCCGTCGTTCGGCCGGGCGGCCTCCGTCCGGGACACGAAGAAGCCGGACCCGGATCACTCCGGGCCCGGCTTCTTCGTGTGGGGCAGGCGTCAGAAGTCGAACTTGGGGAGCTTGAACCCCTTCGGCAGCTCCGCCCGGTTGTTGCACTCGATGACGGGACCCGAGTCCGTGGCGCCCTCGTCCACCGCCCTGCCGTCGACGCCGACGAAACGCGGCCGCTCGGTCGTCGAGCAGTCCTGCTTCTGCTGGACCACGTAGCCGTTGCGCTTGTCCTTGCGGACGACCTCGGTCTTCTTGACGCAGACGATGTCGCCCTGCGACGTGATGGTGCAGACCCCCTTGGAGTCGTCCGCGAACGCGGGTGCGGCACCGCCGTACAGGACGGCGAGCGCTCCGATGAGCCCCGAGACGGTTGCGATCTTCTGTCGACCGGTCATGTGCTGCGTTCCTCTTGTCCTGGAGTTGGTCGAGTTTCGAAAAACCCGTCGCCCGGCGCGAACTCGTACGCGCCCGGCGACGGCACCGCCGCAGCCCGGCCGCGCACCCCGAAGGGTCTGCCGCGCGGCCGGGCTGCGAGTCGCTGAGGGTTTCACCGGCACACCGCGTGCGGCGTACCGGGGGAATCCGGTGCGAGGCCCTGAATCTCGTGCACCGGTTTCCCGCGGGGAGATGCTTACTTGGCGGCGTACTCGCCGTAGCCGTACTCCGGGGCGGCAGCCTCGGGAGCGGCCTCCGAGGCGACCGGCTGAGCGGCCTCGGGGGCGGCGACCGGAGCAGCCTCGGGAGCGGCCTCGGGAGCGGCCTCGGGAGCGGCCTCGGGGGCGGCGACCGGGGCAGCCTCGGGAGCGGCGACGGGAGCGGCCTCCGGCGCGGCCTGCGGCTCGGCGGCCACAGGAGCGGCCTCCGGACCGACGGCCTTCTCGGCCTGCGGGGCACCCGCCGTGGCGACGGCGTTGGCCGAGGAGTTGGCCACCGCGGTGACGACCTGCCCCTCCGTCTCACCCTCGTCGGCGAAAGCGGTACCGGCACCGATACCGAAGGCGGACAGCCCCGCGAGAGCCGCGGCTACCACCGCGACGCGCTGAAACCTGCGCATGGATTGACCCTTTCTTCCCGGGCACGAAGCCCTGGTTGACTACTTAATGTGAGCATATACAGTCAATCCGTAGCAATTTGGGATCTTTCGCTGTCGTGGGAGGCGTGTCGGCGCCGTTTTCCTTCAAGGGAAAACGACGTCACCCCGGGTCCTGGTCACGGGCCGGAAGGGAGGGTCACCCAATTGCCGAATTACCGGGCCAGGCACACAAAAAAGCGACGGCCGGATCAGGTCTCCCTGATTCCGGCCGTCCGCTGCTTCGTCCGTACCGCGGTCGTCCGCTCAGCCCAGGAGGCGGGCGATGAGCGGGCTCACCTCGCTCCGCTCGCCGCTGTCGGCGGGGGCCGCGGGCGCCGGCTCGTTCATGTCGGCGCACGTGATCTGGGGGCCGATCCGGGTCTTCCCGTTGGACAGGACACCGGGGGCGGGCAGGGTGAGGGGCTGCGACGGCTGGCAGTTCACGCTGCGCCGCAGGACGAAGTCCTCGCCCTCGGGCGTCTGCCCGGTGACCGTCTGGGTGCAGATGATGTTGCCCTGCGCGTCCACGGCGCAGGCGGGGTTCGCGGCGTGGGCCTGCCCGGCGCCGAGGCCGGCCAGGGCGAGGCCGCCGAGCAGCCCCGAGACAGCCAGGATCTTCTTGCCGTTGAACATGTGTTGCGTCTCCTTCGTGGGGGTGGGCCCGGACACGCCTTCCCGGGGGCCGCCCAGGAACGGGCCCCCTCGGGGGTGACTCCGAAGGGGCCCGGGGAAGGCGTCGCGCACGACTACGCCGCCGACTGTCAGCGGGTGAAGGCGTTGTTGAACTGACCGCAGGTGGTGTCGAAGGTCTCGGAGAGGCCGAGGACGGCGACCGGGACGTCGGTGGCGGCCACGGTCTGCGGGCTGCACTCCTGGTACGGGCGGTACATGTCGGTCACGGACGGCTTGGCGTCGTGGGCGACGCTCGTGCCGGCGCCGATGGCGGTGAGCCCGCCGGCGGCGGCAGCGGCGATCATGACCTGGTGAAGCTTGCGCATGGAACCCTCGGATTTCATTACATGTACATGAGGCTGATTGCCCACTGTGACTGCGTGAACACTAGCAGTAGCCACCCTATTCCATGACGGCACATGTCCCGTGTCCCCGGCGGGACATGGAGGTGTGAAAGGGGACGGGAAAAGACGTGCGGGGCGGCCTCTTTCGAGTCGCCGCCCCGCAGTTGCGAAGAGCCCCCTGTCGGATTCGAACCGACGACCTGCTGTTTACAAGACAGCCGCTCTGGACCAACTGAGCTAAGGAGGCATGCGCGCGGTGTCACGCACGCGCCCGTGCAGTGTACCCACCTCGGCAGCGGGCTCCGCCGAGAATTTCCGCGAAGTTCACATGCTCCATGTACTGACAGACCAGGCGAACGCCAGGTAGCGTCCAGTGCCAGTCCGCGCAAGTGGACTACACCAACCACCTTCCTACAACGGATCGTCCGGCACGTTCCTGCCGGTAGAAGGGGGCCCATTCACCATGGCCACTGTCTCGTTCGACAAGGCGACCCGGATCTACCCGGGTTCCGACAAGCCCGCCGTCGACGCACTCGACATCGAGATCGCGGACGGCGAGTTCCTCGTCCTGGTCGGCCCGTCCGGCTGCGGCAAGTCCACCTCGCTCCGGATGCTCGCGGGGCTCGAGGACGTCAACGCCGGAGCCATCCGTATCGGTGACCGCGACGTCACGCACCTGCCGCCCAAGGACCGGGACATCGCCATGGTGTTCCAGAACTACGCGCTGTACCCGCACATGACGGTCGCCGACAACATGGGCTTCGCGCTCAAGATCGCCGGTGTGCCGAAGGCGGAGATCCGCCAGAAGGTCGAGGACGCCGCGAAGATCCTCGACCTCACCGAGTACCTGGGCCGCAAGCCCAAGGCCCTCTCCGGCGGTCAGCGCCAGCGTGTGGCGATGGGCCGTGCCATCGTGCGTGAGCCGCAGGTCTTCCTCATGGACGAGCCGCTGTCCAACCTGGACGCCAAGCTCCGTGTCTCCACCCGTACCCAGATCGCGTCGCTGCAGCGCCGCCTCGGCATCACCACCGTCTACGTCACCCACGACCAGGTCGAGGCCATGACGATGGGCGACCGTGTGGCGGTCCTCAAGGACGGTCTGCTCCAGCAGGTCGACACCCCGCGCAACATGTACGACCGCCCCGCGAACCTCTTCGTCGCCGGCTTCATCGGCTCCCCGGCCATGAACCTGGTCGAGGTCCCGATCGCCGACGGCGGCGTGAAGTTCGGCAACTCCGTCGTCCCGGTCGACCGTGACGCGCTCTCCGCGACCACCGACAAGACGGTCACCGTCGGTGTCCGCCCCGAGCACTTCGACGTGGCCGGCCCCGACTCGGACCAGGGTCTCGCCGTCACGGTGAACGTGGTCGAGGAGCTCGGCGCCGACGCCTACGTCTACGGCACCGCCAAGGTCGGCGGCGACGACTCCAAGGACCTCGTGGTCCGCGTCAGCGGCCGTGACGTCCCGGAGAAGGGCAGCACGCTGCACATCGTCCCGCGTTCCGGTGAGACCCACGTCTTCTCGACGTCGACGGGCGAGCGCCTGTCCGACTGAGCCGGAGACCACCGGGTGAGGCACCCGCGGTGAACGAGGAGGGCCCCGCAGATCCCTGCGGGGCCCTTTTCCATGTCGACAAATACCCCGGCATACCGGGCATTTCGAATGATGTGCGTCAACACGCAACACACGAAAGGGGAGTGGTCGTCCCTCGAACCGGTGACTAAATGTCGCCATATCCGCACTGAACGCTACCCTCACTCGCGTGAAGCACTCCACCACCCAACAGACACGACGCGGCCACCGGGGCCCCGCCCGCCAGCTCGGCCGCACTCTCGCCCTCGTCCTGCCCGTCGTCCTGGTGCTCTCCGGGACACTCGCGGTCACCCGGGTCAACTGGTCGGGGAACTCCTCGGACTCGGTGCTCACGGCGACCGACGTCACGAGCGTCGGCGGTGCGAAGAACGCCGCCCCGCGCGCTCCGCAGGACGTGCTGCGCGACCGGCTGCTGACCGAACTGCAGGAGAAGAACCCGGGGGTCGCCCTGACCCATCTCCAGCAGGCGGTCGACGAACGCCCCTCGCTGGGCCGGCACTGCGCGTCCATCGCCCGCGCCCTCGGCCGCGCCGCGGTCCGCGCGTACGGCCCGAACCGCGCGCAGTCCTTCGCCCGGCCCGTCTGCGACACCGCGTTCGCGTCGGGGGTGGCGGCCGCCCACAGCTGACCGGGTGCCTCCGCGGAGGCACCCTCGCGCTTCCGGACGGTTACGTCCGATGGCGGAACGGTTTCCCGCGCATGCCCGGAGCGGGGCGCCGCGTACAGTGCGGTCATGACTGATCCGAACGCCGCGTCCCGCCCCGTTCAAGCCGTCGTCCTGGCCGGTGGCCAGGGCTCCCGGCTGCGCCCGTACACCGACGACCGGCCCAAGCCGATGGTCGAGATCCCCGGCACGGGGACGCCGATCATCGGCCATCAGCTCGTCTGGCTCGCCGAGGAAGGCGTGACGGACGTCGTGATCAGCTGCGGGCATCTCGCCGAGGTGCTCCAGGAGTGGCTGAAGACAGCCGACCTGCCGGTGCGCGTCACGACCGTCGTCGAGACCGAGCCCCTCGGCCGCGGCGGCGGTCTGAAGTACGCCGCCGCCCATCTCCCGCACCCCGACCAGCCCTGGTACGCCACCAACGGCGACATCTGGACGCGTTTCTCGCTGCGCGACATGGCCGACTTCCACGCCGAGCGTGACGCCGTCGCCACCCTCGCCCTCGCGCGGCCGCGTATCCCCTGGGGCGCCGTGAAGACGGACGGCTTCGGGCACATCACGGACTTCATCGAGGCCCCGCCGTCGACCTTCGAGATCAACGCGGGCGTCTACGTCTTCTCCCCCGTCTTCGCCGGCCTGCTGCCCGAACGCGGCGACCACGAGCGCACCACGTTCCCCCATCTCGCCCGCGAACGGCGCCTGTACGGCTTCCCGATCCCGCAGGGCGCGTACTGGAGGGCCATCGACACCGCGAAGGACCTCACGGAGGCCGCGAAGGAACTGGCGGGGCTGGGCCGCTGAGCGCCGCCCGGCGGCCGTACGACGGCGCCGCACAGCGGAAGGGGCCCCGGACACGAGATGTCCGGGGCCCCTTCGCCGTCCTGCGGTGCCGGCTACCCCAGCAGACCGCCCACCAGGCCGGGCCGGTCCGGCTCGGAGCCGCCGCCCGCGGAGCCGCCTCCGCCGGAGGCCGGGCCGCCGGACGTCGGATCGGTGGTGCTGGGCTCCTGGTCGGTCGGCGAGGACTGCTGGGGCGGCGCCTGCCCGGCCGTCCCCTGCGTCTGGCTGGGCGTCCCGACACCGGTCGAGCCGGTGTCACGGCTGGCACCCGGGGCGCTCGCCGCGCCGGACGGCGACGCGGCGCCCGAGGTCGCGCCCTGCGTCGGAGAATTGGAGGCCGACGGCGTCTTCCGGTGCCGCTTGTGGGGCTCCTGCGGCAGGGGCGAACCCGGCAGTTCGTTGCGCGGGGCCTCACCCGGGCCGGGCACCACCACACGGTCGGCGTCCCGGACGGCACCGCCGAGCAGGGAGCCGACGAGCAGGGTCAGCCCGGTGGCGAGCGCCGTGATCAGGGCGCCGCGGCGCAGCACGTACTGGCGCAGCTCCCAGATGTCGGAGCGGGGGCCGAGCCGGCGCCAGGCCATGCCCGCGAGGCGTCCGTCGACGGAGTAGACGGGCGCGCCGGCGATGATCAGCGGGGACCAGGCGGCGAGGTAGATGATGTCGGGCGCGTCGTAGACCGGGACGCTCTTCCAGCTGACGGTGACCAGCAGCGCGGCGGACAGCAGCGCGCCGACGACCGCGGCGACCCGCTGCCAGCACCCCAGGACCGTGAGGACGCCCACGATGACCTGGAAGAAGGCGATCACGAGGCCGGAGCCGACCGGGTGCGCCAGCGCGAACTGGCGCAGCGGCTCGGCGACTTCCCACGGGTGCAGGGTGTTGAGCCAGGTCACCATGGAGCCGCGCTTGCCGCCGTCGAAGTAGACGGGGTCGCACAGCTTGCCCATGCCGGCGTAGATCGAGATGAAGCCGAGGAAGACGCGCAGCGGGAGCAGGACGACGCCGAGGTTCATCCGGCGCCCGGGGAAGTACGCGTGCCGGGCGGGATCGTCGCCGGAGCGCCTGGGCGCCGTCTCGGTCCCGTCGTCCGCCTCGTCGGCGTCGTCGTGCGGCCCGAAGTCGTCGGCGGTGTACGCGAACTCCTCGTCGTACGCGCTCTCGACCGTGCGCATGTGGGGCAGCAGACGGGTCTGCAGGGACTCGTCGTGCGTGCGCTGCGCGCCCACGATCGGGGTCTCGACGGTCCGGGTCAGGTCGTCGTCGTAGCCGCCGTCGTCGTAGCCGCCGGCATAGCCGGCGCCGACGTCGACGCGCGGGATGACCTGGGTGCCGCCCCCGTAGGGCGCCGGTTCGTCACCGTGCCGGACGCTGCCGTCCCGTGCGGCCTGGAGGAGGCGGTGGGCGCCGGTGTCGTCGGGCGCCGACATGCCGTTCCAGACGGACACCCGGCGCCGGGCGCCGGACGCCGCGCCCGCGGCGTTGGCGACGGGCACGCGGGCGCGGTTCTCGGTGGCGCTCAGGTGCCGTGCGATCCGCTGGGACGTGGGGCGCCCGGTCGACGCGCCCAGCAGCACGCGGAAGCTCGCGTGATTGACGATGATCTGCGCCGGATCGCTCGGCACCTTCACCATGCTCAGCGCGGGAGCGTCGTCGTATCCCGACGAGCGGTCCCCCGTGGGAGTGCGGGGTGTTCTGGTGTCCACGCTCAACTAACCGAGTGACGTGAGGTTAGGACACTGCTTTGACCGGTCCGATCTGTCCGGACCCCGTCAAGGATGCGCAGGTCGCACCACTGTCACCGCAATTAGCCCGCACGGGTGACCCCACGGACAGGTGTTCAGCGGCGCCGGCGGGCCGCCTCGTACAGCACGATCCCCGCCGCCACACCGGCGTTGAGCGACTCCGCGCCACCGGGCATGGGGATGCGGACCCGGACGTCGCACGTCTCGCCGACCAGGCGCGACAGACCCTTGCCCTCGCTGCCGACGACGATGACGACCGGGCCGTCCAGGGCCTGCAGGTCACCGAGATCGGCCTCCCCGTCGGCGGCGAGACCGACGACCACGAGGCCCGCCTTCTTGTACGCCTCCAGCGCGCGGGTGAGATTCGTCGCCCGGGCGACCGGCGTCCGGGCCGCCGCGCCCGCGGACGTCTTCCAGGCACCGGCCGTCATGCCCGCCGCGCGCCGCTCGGGCACGACGACGCCGTGACCGCCGAACGCGGAGACCGAGCGCACGACCGCCCCCAGGTTGCGCGGGTCGGTCACCCCGTCGAGGGCGACGATGAGCGGGTCCTCGCCCGCGTCCGCCGCCGCGCCCGCCAGGTCCTCGGGGTGCGCGTACTCGTACGGCGGGACCTGCAGGACGAGGCCCTGGTGGTTCAGGCCGTTCGTCATGCGGTCCAGCTCGGGGCGCGGGGCCTCCATGAGGTTGATGCCGCCGCGCTCGGCGGCGAGCTGGAGGGCCTCGCGGACGCGCTCGTCGTTGTCGATGAACTGCTGCACGTAGAGGGTGCTGGCGGGCACGCCCTCACGCAGCGCCTCGACGACCGGGTTACGGCCGACGACCAGCTCCGAGGTGCCCTTGCCGCCGCGGCCGCGCGGCGTGGGACGGCGTACGGCCTGCTTCGCCTTGGCGTTGGAGATGCGGTTCTTCTTGTGCCCCTTGCGCATCTCGGCGGGCGGCGTCGGACCCCGGCCTTCGAGACCCTTGCGTCGCTGGCCGCCACTGCCGACCTGCGCGCCCTTCTTGCCGGACATGCGGCGGTTGTTCGCGGCCATGACCTACCTGTCTGTCGTGAGCGTTCGAAAGTACGTACCGTGCAGTGTGCCGCCCGGAGGGCCGGGCGGCACAATCGATCTTCCCCGGGAGCCGGTCCGGTCAGCGCGGGCCGAGGCTCCAGCGCGGACCCTGCGGGCTGTCCTCGATGACGAGTCCGGACTGGTTGAGCTGGTCGCGGATGGCGTCCGCGGTCGCCCAGTCCTTGCGAGAGCGGGCCGCCTCGCGCTGGTCGAGGACCATCCGGACGAGGGTGTCCACCACGCCGTGCAGGTCCTCGCCCCGGTCGGTCTCACCGGCCCAGTGCGCGTCGAGCGGGTCCAGGCCCAGCACGCCGAGCATGGCCCGCACCTCGGCGAGGCGCGCCACGGCGGCCTCCTTGTCGTCGGCGGCCAGCGCGCTGTTGCCCTGCCGGACCGTCGTGTGCACGACCGCGAGCGCCTGCGGGACGCCGAGGTCGTCGTCCATCGCCTCGGCGAACGCCGGCGGCACGTCGGCGGAGGGCTCGACGACGCCGGCCTTCTCCACGACGCGCTGCACGAAGCCCTCGATCCGGGCGAACGCCGACTCGGCCTCGCGCAGGGCCTCCTCGCTGTACTCGATGGTCGAGCGGTAGTGCGGGGTGCCCAGGTAGTAGCGCAGGACGATCGGGCGCCACTGCTTGACCATCTCGGACACCAGCACGCTGTTGCCGAGGGACTTCGACATCTTCTCGCCGCTCATGGTGACCCAGGCGTTGTGCACCCAGTACTGGGCGAACTCGTCGCCGTAGGCCTTGGCCTGGGCGATCTCGTTCTCGTGGTGCGGGAAGATCAGGTCGAGTCCGCCGCCGTGGATGTCGAAGGCGGGGCCCAGGTACTTGTGGGCCATCGCCGAGCACTCCAGGTGCCAGCCGGGACGGCCCCGGCCCCACGGCGTCTCCCAGGAGGGCTCACCGGGCTTGGCGGCCTTCCACATCGCGAAGTCGCGCGGGTCCCGCTTGCCCGTGATGCCCTCCTCGGTGGGCTGGCGCATCTCGTCGAGGTCCTGCCGGGACAGCTCCAGGTAGGAGGGCCAGGAGCGGACGTCGAAGTAGACGCTGCCGTCCGCCTCGTAGGCGTGACCGCGCTCGATGAGGCCGCGCATCATCTCGACCATCTCGGTGACATGGCCGGTGGCGCGCGGCTCGTACGTCGGCGGGAGGCAGCCGAGGGCGGTGTAGCCGTCGGCGAAGGCGCGCTCGTTCTCGTAGCCGATGGCCCACCAGGGGCGGCCCTGTTCGATGGACTTGGTGATGATCTTGTCGTCGATGTCCGTGACGTTCCTGATGAACGTCACGTCGTAGCCGCGGTACGCGAACCAGCGGCGCATGATGTCGAAGTTGAGACCGGAGCGGATGTGCCCGATGTGGGGCGCGGCCTGCACGGTGGCGCCACAGAGGTAGATCGAGACATGGCCCGGCTTGAGCGGGGTGAAGTCACGGATCTGCCGGGCGCTGGTGTCGTACAGCCGAATAGTCACGACACCTAGGGTAGTGGGCCGATCCCACTGCCCGGTGCCTTGGCGGCGATTCGCCGCCGTCCCGTCGCCGCGGCCGCCGTCACCCGTCCCCGGCGACCCGCACGACCAGCGCCGTCGCCACGGCCATCAGACCCTCGTCCCGGCCGGGGAAGCCGAGGCCGTCCGTGGTCGCGCCCGACACCGCCACCGGTGCCCCCGCCGCCTCGGAGAGGATCTTCTGGGCCTCGTCGCGCCGTTTGCCGATCTTCGGGCGGGGGCCGACGACCTGCACGGCGATGTTGCCGATCCGGAAGCCGGCCTCGCGCACGATGCGGGCGGCCTCCGTCAGCAGCACGGTCCCGGGCGCCCCCGACCACTCGGGGCGCCCGGTGCCGAAGTGCTGTCCGAGGTCGCCGAGCCCGGCCGCCGAGAACAGCGCGTTGCAGGCGGCGTGCGCGACGACGTCCGCGTCCGAGTGACCGGCGAGTCCGGGGCCCTCGCCCTCCCACTTGAGGCCGGCGCACCACAGTTCGCGGCCGTCCTCGAAGGCGTGGATGTCGGTGCCGATGCCGACCTGGGGCAGCGGGGGCGTCTCAGAAGCCATCGTTCAGCCTCCTGCGGGCGAGGACCGCCTCGGCGAGCACCAGGTCCAGGGGCCGGGTGACCTTGAAGGCCTCCTCGTGGCCGGGCACGACCACGACGGTCAGGCCCAGCCGCTCGACCATGCTCGCGTCGTCGGTGACGTCCTCGGTGACGGTCTCGTGCGCGCGGACCAGCGTGGCGCGGTCGAAACCCTGCGGGGTCTGCACGGCACGCAGCCGGGCGCGCGACGGGGTGGCCACCACCGGTTCGGGGGTGCCGGGCACGTCGGCGGGCTCCACCTCCTTGACCGTGTCGGCGAGCGGCAGGGCGGGCACGACGGCCGGCGCGCCGTCGCGGACGGCCTCGATGACGGCGTCCACCGTGTCGACGGGGACCAGCGGGCGGGCGGCGTCGTGCACCAGGACGATGTCGTGGTCCGGCGGCAGCGCGTCCAGGCCGAGCCGGACGGACTCCTGCCGGGACTCGCCCCCCGGCACGACCAGGAAGTCGGTGCGCTCGGGCAGCGCGTGCGCGTCGAGCAGGCTCTTGACCTCGGCGGCTCCCTCGGGCGGGGCCACGACCACCACCAGGGAGACGGAACGCGAGGCCGCCATGGCGCGGACGGCGTGGATGAGCATGGGCGTGCCGTTCAGCGCGCGGAGCGCCTTGGGGGCGCCCGGACCGAGGCGCACACCCCGTCCGGCGGCCGGGATCACGACGGCCGTGCGGGTGCCGGCGCGCGCTTGCGGGGGCGAGGGACGCGATTCGTCGGACATCGGTTCCTGTCAGGTTTGTGTGCTCGGCCCAGGTGGGTATGGCCTGGGCGTGCCCCCTGCTCGAGCGGAAGCCTGAGCTGGGGGGAGTGCCGGGCGCGACACCTTGACCGGACCCTTCCGTGACAGTCGGTCGAGCCAGCTGCCCGGGCCCGGCACGTCCAGTATCGGGGGCGCCCCCGAGATCAGACGTCAGCGCAGTGAACATGCCGCAGCGCCCGGCGACTGGAGGGTCATCGGGCACCGCGGCACTTTTTTCGATCACACAGCACTGGCGGGTGCTGAGCTGAGGCGGATGGACCGCGTCAGGACGCGAGGACCTCGTCGAGCAGGGCCTCGGCCTTGTCCTCGTTCGTGTTCTCCGCGAGGGCGAGCTCGCTCACCAGGATCTGCCGGGCCTTGGCGAGCATGCGCTTCTCACCGGCGGACAGTCCGCGCTCGCGCTCACGACGCCACAGGTCACGCACGACTTCCGCGACCTTGATGACATCGCCGGAGGCGAGCTTCTCCAGATTTGCCTTGTAACGACGCGACCAGTTCGTGGGCTCCTCGGCGTACGGCGCGCGCAGCACCTCGAAGACCCGGTCCAGCCCGTCCTGACCGACCACATCACGTACGCCGACGAACTCCGCATTGTCCGCTGGCACACGTACCGTCAGGTCACCCTGGGCGACCTTCAGCACCAAGTAGGTCTTGTCCACGCCTTTGATCTGGCGAGTTTCGATGGCCTCGATCAGCGCGGCCCCGTGATGGGGATAGACCACGGTGTCGCCAACCTTGAACGTCATGTGACAGGTACCCCTTCCGTGGCTATCCAGGGTAACACGGAAACGGCGGGTTCTGAATGGCGTTTTCGCAGGTCAGGGCATATCTCAGGGCTTGACAACTCCGACAGGAACGTGCTGCGCGAGCGGAACGGAAGCAGGTATTCGCAGGTCGGAGGGGCTCTGCGGGTGGACCGAAACCCACACGTTACGCGCCTCCGAGCCTGCCCGCGCGTGCCCTAACGTACACAAATGTCCGGTTCCATGTGTGCGACTTCCGCTACTCCGTTCGGCGTCCCGAGTCGGGTCCCGGCCGATTCCGGAATTGATCACTACCCGGTCGGCGGTACGTCCGGTGATCAATTCCGGGGCGTCACGCATTCCTTCACAAAAATGCCGCGCGCGGCCGTGCGGCGCTCCTTATGTGAATGACGGACCACCTCACGGGCAATGCGGCGGGCGGAGCACAAGTGGGTGAACGGACGGGTGGTGGAAGAGGGACTTCGGCGGCAGTTGGCCGCTCAGGGGAGGGTCGGGTGCGGCCGCGCGGGAACGGATCGGTAACCTGAGGCCGCTGACAGACACTTAGGGCGGCTTCACGCGCCCGCCCCGTTCGAGTCAAGGAGTTGCCGCCGCCGTGAGCAGCAGCCTTCGACGCGGCGTCCTCGCCGCCGCCGCCCTCGCGTTCTCGATGACCACGCTCGCCGCGTGCGCCGCCGGCAACAACGCGCAGACACTGCAGATCAAGCCGGACAACGCGGCCACCAGCGTCGGAGTCATCAAGATCCAGAACGCCCTCGTCATCACCCCGTCCGAGCTGGAGTCCACCAGCTCCGCCGCGGTCTCCGCGACCCTGTTCAACAGCGGCGACACCGCCCAGACGCTGGACGCGGTGAAGGTGAAGGGCACCGGCGAGAAGGCCGTGCTCACGCCCGCCAAGGGCGGCAGCCTGACCATCCCGGCCGGCGGCTCGCTCATCCTCGGCGGCAAGGACAACGCCTCCGCCGTGCTGCCCAAGGGCCGCAAGAGCATCCAGGACGGCAACGCCCAGCCGATCACCTTCACCTTCAGCAAGACCGGTGACGTGAGCCTGCGCGCCCTGGTCGTCCCGGCCGAGAGCTACTACAAGAGCTGGGGCCCGAGCGACGTCCCGTCCGCCCGGGAGACGGGCGCCACGCCGTCCGGCTCGGCCACCGGCACCCCGACCGCCAGCGCCACGCCGAGCGGCGAGGCCTCCGCGGACTCCACCGCGAGCGCCAGTGCCGCGGCCGGCGCCGAGGAGACGGGTACCGCCGTGCTCCCCTCCGACAGCGCCTCCCAGTCGGCCGGCGCCGGGCACTGAGCGCCGTGGACACGCCGAAGGGCGGGACCCGCACACGCGGGGTCCCGCCCTTCGGCGTGACGGCATGGTCCGGGCCGATCTACGGCTCGAACTTGTAGCCGAGGCCGCGCACGGTCACCAGGTATCGGGGCGCGCCCGGGTCCGGCTCGATCTTGGCGCGCAGGCGCTTGACGTGGACGTCGAGCGTCTTGGTGTCCCCGACGTAGTCGGCGCCCCAGACGCGGTCGATCAGCTGCATCCGGGTGAGGACCCGGCCGGCGTTGCGCAGGAGCATCTCCAGCAGGTCGAACTCCTTCAGCGGGAGGTCGATCTTGGCGCCGGAGACCGTGACCACGTGCCGGTCCACGTCCATCCGGACGGGGCCCGCCTCCAGGGCGGCCGGGGTCACCTCCTCGGGCTCGCCGCGGCGGCGCAGGACGGCCCGGATACGGGCGACCAGCTCGCGCGAGGAGAACGGCTTGGTGACGTAGTCGTCCGCGCCTATCTCCAGGCCGACGACCTTGTCGATCTCGCTGTCCTTGGCGGTGACCATGATCACCGGGACGTTGGAGCGGCCGCGCAGCTGGCGGCAGACCTCCGTGCCGGGCAGCCCCGGCAGCATCAGGTCCAGGAGGACGAGGTCGGCGCCGTTGCGCTCGAACTCGTCGAGTCCGTCGGGCCCGGTGGTCGCGACCGCGACCTCGAAGCCCTCCTTGCGGAGCATGTACGACAGGGCGTCGGAGAAGGACTCCTCGTCCTCGACGACGAGCACTCGGGTCACGGATGGACCTCCGGGGCGGAAAGCGTTTCGTACGCGGCTGACTCGGGGGTGGTGCGGGAATGCGTGGGGGCTTCGAACCCGGTCTCGTCGCCGGGACCGGGCGGCTGCTGCGCGCGGTCACGGGACTCGCCCGCCTCCGGCAGCCGCAGAGTGAAGGTGGAGCCCTGTCCCTCGGAGCTCCACACCGTGACCTCCCCGCTGTGCGAGGCGGCCACGTGCTTGACGATCGCCAGACCGAGGCCGGTGCCGCCGGTGGCACGGGAGCGGGCCGGGTCGACGCGGTAGAAGCGCTCGAAGATGCGCTCCTTGTCCTTGTCCGAGATGCCGATGCCCTGGTCGGTCACGGCGATCTCGATGTGGTCGCCGCCCGGCGCGGTGATCCGGCGGGCGGCGATGCCGACGCGGGTGCGGGCGGGCGAATAGTTGACGGCGTTCTCCACGAGGTTGCCGAGCGCGGCGGCGAGCTGGCCGCGGTTGCCCCAGATCCTGAGGTCGGCGGTGCCGCCGACGGCCATGGTGATCTGCTTCGTCCCGGCGGCGTGCCGGCAGCGGTCCACGGCCTCGGCGACGAGTTCGTCCACCCGGACCGGCTCGGCGTCCTCCAGCGGGTCGTCGTTCTGCACCCGGGAGAGGTCGATGAGCTCCTGCACCAGGTTGGTGAGCCGGGTCGCCTCGATCTGCATGCGCCCGGCGAAGCGCTCGACGGCCTCCGGGTCGTCGGCGGCGTCCATGACGGCCTCGGACAGCAGCGAGAGCGCGCCGACCGGCGTCTTCAGCTCATGGCTCACATTGGCGACGAAGTCCCGGCGGACCGCCTCGATACGCCGGGCCTCGGTGAGGTCCTCGACCAGCAGCAGGACCAGCCGGGAGCCGAGGGGCGCGACACGCGCGGACACGGCGAGGGCCTCGCCGCGCCCGGTGCCGCGCCGCGGCAGGTCCAGCTCGACCTGCCGTATCTCGCCGTCGCGTCTGGTGTCGCGGGCCATCTGCAGCATGGGCTCCACCGAGAGCCGGCCGCCGCGGACCAGGCCGAGGGCGTACGCCGCCGAGCTGGCCTTGACCACGGCGTCGCCCTCGTCGAGGACGACGGCGGAGGAGCGCAGCACCGACAGCACGGTGTCCACGCCGGGCGGCAGGACCGGGTCGGTGTGCAGGGAGGTGCGGGTGGGGCGCTTCAGGTCGCGTTCGCTCCAGCGGAACGCCAGCATGGCGATGACACCGGTGAGCACCCCGGCGATCGCAGCCGCTGCGGCGACCGCCGCGTTCACGTCCATGCGTCCAGGTTAGGCATGGCCCAGGTCATGCCCACAGCCGCCGGAGTGCGACCTCCGACACTCGTCGCCCAGAGTTCACCTGGGCGACGGAGCCGGTTCACTCGGGGTGGCGCAAACGGACGCGTGGCGCCCGCATCGTGGGACCGTCGGGAGCGGTACGGCGGCTCGGCGGGAGGCCGGGGCGGATCGGAACGACGATCCGCACTGATGGTTTTCCGACCGTCGGACTGTAGTGCCGTCGGACCGTAGCTCTGTCGTGCTGTCGGACCGTAGTGCCGTCGGACGGTAGTGCTGTCGTGCTGTAGGCCTGTAGTGCTGTCGGACCGTCGTTCTCCCGACCGTACGACTGTCGACGGTTCTACTGTCATAGGGAACGACCGTAGGACAGTCGGACACCCGGCAAAGCGGCTTTTCCGGTGAGACGACAGGCTGCCGGGCCACCCCTGAGGCAGATGTGAGAGAGGGACCCTGATGCGGGACGCGTACCACGAGGAACTGGACTCGATCGGCGACGGACTGGTCGAGATGGCCCGGCTGGCCGGGTCGGCGATCGGGCGCGCCACGACGGCCATCCTCGACTCCGACCTGAAGCTGGCCGAGAGCGTCATCGAGGCGGACCAGAAGGTCGACGACCTCCAGCACGACCTGGAGGCCCGGGCCATCGCCCTGCTCGCCCGCCAGCAGCCGGTGGCGACGGACCTGCGGATCGTGGTGACCTCCCTGCGCATGTCGGCGGACCTGGAGCGGTCCGGCGACCTCGCCCAGCACGTGGCCAAGCTGACGCGGCTGCGCTACCCGGAGCGGGCGATCCCGCAGGACCTGCACGCCACCATCCTGGAGATGGGGCAGCTGGCGCAGCGCCTGATGGCGAAGGCGGCCGAGGTGATCGTCACCAAGGACGTCGACCTCGCGCTGCAGCTGGAGCAGGACGACGACGAGATGGACCTGCTGCACCGCACGCTCTTCCAGCACCTGATGGACGAGCGCTGGAAGCACGGCATCGAGACGGCGGTCGACGTGACGCTGCTCGGCCGCTACTACGAGCGGTACGCCGACCACGCGGTGGCGGTCGCGAAGCGGGTCGTCTACCTGGTCACCGGTGAGCACGCCGACGATCTCCAGGCCGACGTCCAGCCCGAGATCCAGTCGGCCCCGGGGGCGGACGGCGCGTAGACCGCGCGGGCGCTGCGGGGGTCCGGGCGGGCTCGCGAGGTCCGGTCCGGGCGCGTACGAGCCTCCGTGCGCCGTTGATGCGCCCAGCGGGGCGGGCATCCAATGGGCACAGGCACCAGCCTTATAGGAGGGACCATGGCCGAATCCCCCAGCACCCCCGCCACGACGCCCGACCCCACGCGGGAACGCCCGACCGAGCAGCCCGCCGACGTCCGGAGCCTCCCCCTGTTCGGGGCCTGCGGCTGCGGCTCGGGCTGCGGGTGCGGGTGCCAGTCCGGGAACCCGTGCCAGTGCGGGTGAGGTGAGGGGCGGGACCGCGCTCAGGGTGCCGTGTGCACGGCACCCGGCAACGCCTGCTCGGCCCAGATGACCTTGCCCTGCGAGGTGTACCGGGTGCCCCAGCGCTCGGTCATCTGGGCGACCAGGAAGAGCCCGCGGCCGCCCTCGTCGGTCGTCGCGGCGTACCGCAGATGCGGTGAGGTGCTGCTGGAGTCGGAGACCTCGCAGGTCAGCACCCGGTCGCGGATCAGCCGTACCTGGATGGGCTCACCGCCGTAGCGGATGGCGTTGGTGACGAGCTCGCTCAGGACGAGTTCGGTGACGAAGTCCAGCTCGGCCAGACCCCACTCCGCCAGCTTGCCGGAGACGGCCTCGCGCACCCCCGCCACGGCGGACGGGTCGGGCGGCACGTCCCAGGTGGCCACGTGGTCGGCCGGCAGCGCCTTGGTACGGGCGATCAGCAGGGCCACGTCGTCCTTCGGGCCGGCCGGCAGCAGTGCGTCCACCACCGCGCGGCAGCTGTCCTCCGGTGACCGTCCGGGGTGGCCGGTCAGGGCCTGGCGCAGCAGTTCCTGGCCGACGTCGAGGTCGCGGGTGCGGTCCTCGATGAGACCGTCGGTGTACAGGACGAGCTGGGTGCCGTCGGCCAGGTCGAACTCCGCCGTGCGGAAGGGCATCCCGCCCAGCCCGAGCGGCGGCCCGCCCGGCAGGTCGGGGTAGGTGACCTCGCCGTCGGGGCGGACCAGGGCGGGCGCCGGATGGCCGGCCCGCGCCATGGCGCAGCGGCCGGTGACGGGGTCGTAGATCACGTACAGGCAGGTGGCGCCGACGACGGCGGCCCGGTCGTCGCAGGTCTCGTCCTGGTCGATACGGCCGACCAGGTCGTCGAGGTGGCTGAGCAGCTCGTCGGGGGGCAGGTCGAGCGTCGAGAAGTTGTGCACGGCGGTGCGCAGCCGGCCCATGGTGGCGGCGGCGTGCAGGCCGTGCCCGACCACGTCGCCGACGACCATCGCGACCCGGCTCCCCGGCAACGGGATCACATCGAACCAGTCGCCGCTCACCCCCGACTGGGCCGGAATGTAACGGGAGCCGACGTCCAGGGCGCTCTGCTCGGGCAGGGCCCTCGGCAGCAGGCTGCGCTGGAGGGTGACCGCCATGGTGTGCTCGCGGGTGAAGCGGCGGGCGTTGTCAATGCTGACCGCGGCCCGCGCCACCAGCTCCTCGGCCAGCGACAGCTCCTCCGCGTCGAACGCCTCGTGCTCCTTGCCGCGGTAGAAGTGGACCAGGCCCAGGACGGCGCCGCGGGCCCGGATGGGCGCGGAGATGAGGGAGTGGATGCCGTAGTCGAGGATCTCCTGGGTGCGGTCGGGGTCCTGGGCCCGCCAGTCGTCGGCGGCCGCGAGGTCGGCGACCAGGACGGAACGGCCGGTGCCGTAGCCGCGGGCCTGCGGGGTGGTGGGCAGGAAGTCGATGAGCCGGTCCACCTCGTAGAGGGGGTGGTCGTCGCGGATGCCGTGCGCGGCGACCCGCCGCATGTCCGTCGCCGTGAGCGTCGGCTCCTCCCCCTGCACCACGCCGTCGGCAAGGTCCACGGTGACGAAGTCGGCGAAGCGGGGGACGGCGATCCGGGCCAGTTCCCCGGCGGTGCCGACCACATCGAGGGTGGTGCCGACGCCGAGGCCCGCGTCGTACAGCAGCTTGAGGCGTTCCCGGGCGATCTCCGCCCGGCCGGAGACCGCCTGCAGTTCGGTGGTGTCGCGGAGGGTGACCACGGTGCCGCGGGGGCCGGCCCGGTCGGTGTGCCGCTGGTTGATCGCCAGCAGGCGGTCGCCCGCGAAATGCACCTCGTCGGTGGCCTCCCGGCCGGAGACGAGCAGATCCACCGTCTCCGGGTCGAGCCCGGACAGCTCCGCCACATCCCGGCCCTCGGCGTCCGGGGACAGCTCCAGCAGGCGCCTCGCCTCGTCGTTGGCGAGCAGCAGCCGGCCGTCGTCGACGATCAGCACGCCCTCCCGCACCGAGTGCAGGACCGCGTCGTGGTGCTCGTAGATGCGGTTCATCTCGTCCGCGGCCAGGGCGTGGGTCTGGCGCCGCAGCCGCCGGCTCACCAGGGCGGTGCCGCCCGCCGTCACGGCGAGCGCCACGGCGCCGGCGCCCAGGATGATCGGGAGCTGGCGGTACGCCTCGCCGGTCACGCTCTTGACCTTCAGCCCGGCGGACACCAGGGCGGTGACCTTGCCGTTCTGGTCCTCGATCGGGACGGTCGCCTGGACCTCCTTGCCGAGCGGCCCCTGCACGCTCTCCGTGTACACATGGCCCGCGAGGGACGGCTCGATCGTGCCGACGAAACGCTTGCCGATGCGGTCGGGCAGGGGGTGGGTGTAGCGGATGCCGTTCGTGTCCATGACGACGATGAAGTCGACGCCGGCGGCGCCTCGCCCGGCCTCGGTGAGCGGCTGGAGCACCTTGGAGGGGTTCTCCGACCGCAGGGCCGCGAGAACGCCGGGCGCGTGCGCGAACGTCTGGGCCACGGCGACGGAACGGCGCTTCGCCTCGGTCTGGGTGTCGCGGCTCGACTGGAGGATCAGGGCGACGACGGCGCAGATCCCGAGCAGCAGGACGAGCGCCACCTGGAGCACGAACACCTGACCGGCGACACTCCGAGGGCTCCTGCCGACCAGCGAGCGCCATCGCCCCCGCGTCCACTGGTCGAATCTGTCCGACATGTCGCTATTTGTACCATCGGCATTTTCTGCTGGCTACGGTGTGTCCACGATGGGGACGACCGTCCTGCTGTCGCGCGCGACGGCTGAGCGGCGACTGAGCAGGAAGAACGGAGGCGGCCGGGCCTTTTTCTCGACCCGGACCTTCTCTCGACCGGGGCCTCTCCCGACCGGGGTCTTTTCGCCGCTGCCAGCCGCGTACCCTCATCCGCGCGGGAGGACACCCAGCAGCATCGAGGTGAAGGCCGTCCGCAGGGCCTCGCGCAGCTCCATGTGCAGGACGCCGAGGGCGGGCTCGTCGGCGTAGGCGGCGAGGACGCTGGGCGGCGGGGGGACGTACGACGACAGCGCGCCCGCCGAGGCGAGGCCCGTGAGGCAGAACAGCCGCGCTCCTTCACCGAGTTCGGGCACATGGCGGCACAGCAGTCCGGTCACGGCCTCGAGCCTGGCGAGGGAGGCGCGCTTGTGCCGTTTGACCACCTCGACGGAGACGTTGCGCTCGAGGACGCCGCCCTGGGCGCCGAAGAGATCACACAGCACCGTACGGTCCGCCAGCGACCGGCTGAGGATGTCCGCGAGCTGGGCCGCCCGCTTCTCCGCGGGGGCGTGCGCCTCGATCCCCTCGGCCAGATCGCGCTCCAGCTCGGCGATCCAGCGGCCCAGGAAATCGTCGAGGAGTTCGAGCAGAACGGCCTCACGTGACTCGAAATAGCGCAGGACGTTCGACTTGGCCAGGCCCACGCGCCGGCTGAGCTCGTTCAGGCTCAGCTCGGCCACCGGCATCTCCTCGAGCATCGCCGCCGCCGTGTCCAGGATCGCCCGACGGCGGGCCTGTCGCTGCTCCTCGCTTCGCGCCCGCTGAAAAGTCACGCCTCAGCCTAACTTACGGACCGGCGGTCTCTTGCTATCAGACCATCGGTCCCTTACGCTCGGAGCCATAACAGACCGCTGGTCCGTTACGACTCACGGGCGACCTCGGCGACCCAGGCGACCCAGGCGCACGACGAGAACGAGGAGAAGACGATGACGGACGTGAAGTGGACCGAACAGCACATCCCCGACCAGGGCGGCCGGGTGGCGATCGTGACCGGCGCCAACACCGGGCTCGGCTTCGAGACCGCCCGGATGCTCGCGGAGCACGGGGCGACGGTGGTCCTGGCCGTGCGCGACGTGGAGAAGGGGAAGCGGGCGGCCGCCCGGATCAGGGGTGATGTCACCGTCCAGGCCCTCGACCTGACGTCCCTGGACTCGGTCCGGGCCGCGGCCGCCGACCTGCGCGCCGCGCACCCGCACATCGACCTGCTGATCAACAACGCCGGTGTGATGTACACGCCGAAGAAGACCACCGCCGACGGCTTCGAGCTGCAGTTCGGCACCAACCACCTGGGCCACTTCGCCCTCACCGGCCTGCTGCTCGACCGGCTCCTGCCCGTCCCCGGCTCCCGTGTCGTCACGGTGAGCAGCACCGGGCACCGCATCCGGGCCGCGATCCACTTCGACGACCTGCAATGGGAGCGGTCGTACAGCCGCACCGGCGCCTACGGGCAGTCCAAGCTGGCCAACCTGCTGTTCACGTACGAGCTCCAGCGCCGGCTCGCCCCGCACGGCACCACGATGGCGGTGGCCGCCCATCCCGGCCTGTCCAACACCGAGCTGCTGCGCAACACCCCGGCGGCGCTCCGGGTGCCGGTCAGCCGCCTCGCCCCGCTGCTGACGCAGAGCCCCGCGATGGGCGCCCTGCCCACCCTGCGCGCGGCCACCGACCCGGCCGTCACCGGCGGCCAGTACTACGGCCCCGGCGGCCGCGGCGAGATCCGGGGCTACCCGAAGCAGGTCGAGTCCAGCGCCGCCTCACACGACGAGACGGTCATGCACCGCCTGTGGACGGTCTCGGAGGAACTGACGGGGGTCTCGTTCCCGGTGGGGCGGGCCGCGACGGCGTCCTGAGCGACGGCCGGTTCCGTACGTCGACGTACACGATGCGGCCGTCCCGGGGCAACCTCGCGGTGCCGTCGACCGCCGTGGCTGCCGGGCCGGTGGCGACGTATGCCGATGCGGAGTGGGGCCGTTCTCGTCCCTGCGATGACGTGGTCCGGGATATCTGGCCCAGGCTGGGGGTACCCGCCCCGCAGCATGGCCCATGGCCGAGTCCGGTACGCGGCGACAGCAACGGAGAACCAGATGAAGGCCCGCCAATCAGCAGCCACGCCGACGCCGGCTCCAGCGGGTGAGCAGCCCGCCGAAGTCCTCTCCGGCCGCTATCGGTTGGGCGCGAGAATCGGGTCGGGAGGCATGGCCGACGTGTACGAGGGCGTTGACACGCGCCTTCGGCGGTCCGTGGCCGTCAAGGTGTTCCGGCCCGGCCCGGACCCGCAGACGGAGGACCGTCTCACCGCGGAGGCCGTCCTTCTGGCCCGCCTACAGCACCCGGGACTGGTCACTGTCTACGACGCCGGCCGCCACGACGACCGCACCTACCTGGTCATGCAACTGATCAAGGGCCCCACGCTGCGCAGCCTTTTGGCGTGTGGAGCGCTGCCTGAGCGCCGGGTGGTCGATGTGGGCGCCGCCCTCGCGCGGGTGCTGGCCTATGTCCACCAGGCCGGCGTCGTGCACCGGGACATCAAACCGTCGAACATCCTCCTCGACGCGGCCGGCGATCCTCACCTTGCTGATTTCGGCATCGCGCGCCTGGCCAATGCCACCCGTCATACGGCACCGGACGTACTGATAGGCACCGCCGCCTATCTGGCACCGGAGCAGGTCGAGGGCAGGCGGATCGGGCCGGCCGCCGACGTCTACGCGCTCGGCCTGGTGCTGCTGGAGTGCTTGAAAGGGGAACTGGAGTACCAGGGCACCCCGTTGGAAGCGACCGTCGCCCGCCTGCACCGCCCGCCCGAAGTCCCCACCTGGCTCCCCTCGGAACTCGCCGCCCTGCTGCGGGCCATGACCGCCCAGGACCCCGAGGCCCGCCCGGACGCCGAGCAGTGCGCGCAAGCCCTCGCCTCCTGGCACGCCGGTGATCCCTACCCCCTGCCGCTCTCGGCGCCCTCCCTTCCGACGCCGCCGACCGCTCACCCCGGAACGAAGGAGCACACACGCTCTCAGGGGGCGGCAGCCACCCGGCGCGACCTGCCCGGCCGCACTCGCCACCGCCGTCGCCTGGCAGCGGGCACGGCCCTGGCCCTCTCCGTGGCCCTGGGCGCGACTCTCGGCGTCACATCGAGCACTAGCGGAAGCGACGACCGGGAAGCGGCGACGCCCGCCGAAAATCCCGCACACCCGCCCTCCGGTACGGCGTCTGCCAAGAGCGGGCCCGGTGCCCTCCCACCCACCCGATCGAACGGCGCTCAGCCCTCCTCCGGGGCATTGGGTGCGTCCCACCCTGCGGCTGCGGCAACCGGATCTCATGCCCAGCCCGTCTCCAGGACACTCGACGCTTCTGATCCGGCGTCTGCCCCGAACGCGAGCCGCAGCGCCTCCGCACCGCCCGCGAGCTCCGGGCCGTCCGGATCGGCGTCACTGCCGCCAGGATCCGCGCCGACCGCGACCGGGGACGCCGGCTCCAGCCCGACGACCCCAGCGGCGACGCCGACCACTGCCACGGCGTCCCCGTCAGCAAAGCCCTCGAAGGGCCGCGCCACTACCAGCGCACCGCCCAGCCCGAGCCCGACGCAGTAGAGGCCGAGGACCGAACCCGCCGTGCCGTCACATGTTCAACCTTGTGGGGGCACACCCGCTTCAAAGGGCTCATCCGGCGGATCGGCCCAGCGTCACGGAACTCTGCGGGCCGAGCACCGCGAGCGCACCCGAAAAGCCGTGGCTGCCGTCTTCGGAGGCGCGTACGCTCCCGTTCGCTGAGCCAGGAGGGCGAGATCTCCGACGAAGGGTCCATCGACTACGACACGTTGCTCTGCGACGACCCGTCCCACGAGGTGCTGCTCGTCGACTGCGGGCCCCGCGAGATGGATGTGATCCTGGCAGTGCGCAAGGTGACCGGGCAGAGTGTGTGGCACAGCCGGGACCTGGCGCGACAAGCGCCCGTCACCCTCCTGGGAGGTCTGTCCGCGTACAGGGCCCAGTCCGCTGTCGCTGTGCTCAAGAGCGCCGGAGCCAGGGCGGAGTGGAGACAGGAGCCGGAGCCCGGAGAGCGCACGGCCCCTCTGCTCTGACGGCCCGGAAACGGCCCGGAGGCAGTGAAAAGCCCCCCACCCACGGGGAAACCGCAGGTAGGGGGCTTGATCGCGTGTGCTTACTTCTTCTTGCCCTGGTTCTTGACCGCCTCGATCGCCGCCGCCGCGGCCTCGGGGTCGAGGTAGCGGCCGCCCGGGGTGAGCGGCTTGAAGTCGGTGTCCAGGTCGTAGGCGAGCGGGATGCCGGTCGGGATGTTCAGGCCCGCGATGTCGGCGTCCGAGATGCCGTCCAGGTGCTTGACCAGGGCGCGCAGCGAGTTGCCGTGGGCCGCGACCAGGACCGTGCGGCCGGTCAGCAGGTCGGGGACGATCGCGTCGAACCAGTACGGCAGCATGCGGACGACGACGTCCTTGAGGCACTCCGTGCGCGGGCGCAGCTCCGGCGGGAGGGTCGCGTAGCGCGGGTCGTGGAACTGGGAGTACTCGGAGTCGATGTCGAGCGGCGGGGGCGGGGTGTCGTAGGAGCGGCGCCACAGCATGAACTGCTCCTCGCCGAACTCGGCGAGGGTCTGGGCCTTGTCCTTGCCCTGCAGGGCGCCGTAGTGGCGCTCGTTCAGGCGCCACGAGCGGTGGACCGGGATCCAGAGGCGGTCGGCCGCCTCCAGCGCCAGCTGGGCCGTCCGGATCGCGCGCTTCTGGAGCGACGTGTGGACCACGTCGGGCAGGAGTCCGGCGTCCTTCAGGAGCTCGCCACCGCGGACCGCCTCCTTCTCGCCCTTCTCGTTGAGGTTGACGTCCACCCAGCCGGTGAACAGGTTCTTCGCGTTCCACTCGCTCTCGCCGTGGCGGAGGAGGATCAGCTTGTACGGTGCGTCGGCCATGCCTCAGAGCGTAATCCACGCATTCGGGCCCTCGGCGGCCCCGCCCGGCAGGCGGACGGTTGACGGGATCTGTTAATCGAGTGGCTCGCCCTCGCCCCGGTTTTGTAAGTTGCGGATGCCGTTCTGGCTTCTTACATCCGCTGCCGGTGTCCGGCTCGTCCATGGGGGGACCCCTGATGTCACTCGCCGCCGTCAGACGCGCCACCAGGGAGACCGTCTCCGGGCTCCCCCGTGAGTTCTGGTGGCTGTGGACGAGCACCCTGGTGAACCGGCTCGGCGCCTTCGTCGCCACCTTCATGGCCCTGTACCTGACCCTCGAGCGCGGTCACTCCGCCTCCTACGCCGGTCTGGTCGCCGCGCTCCACGGCCTCGGCGGGGTCGTCTCCTCGCTCGGCGGCGGGGTGATGGCCGACCGGCTCGGCCGCCGGCCCACCCTGCTGATCGCGCAGTCCGCGACCGCCGTGTCGGTGGCGGTGCTGGGCTTCGTGCAGCACCCCGCGGCCATCGCCGCCGTCGCCTTCGCGGTGGGCGCCGCCTCCAACGCCTCCCGGCCGGCCGTGCAGGCGATGATGGCGGACATCGTCCGGCCCGAGGACCGGGTCCGCGCCTTCTCCCTGAACTACTGGGCCATCAACCTCGGTTTCGCGATCTCCTCCATGGCCGCCGGTTTCATCGCCGAGGTCAGCTACCGCGCCGGATTCCTGCTGGAGGCCGGGATGACGGCCGTCTGCGCGGTCGTCGTCTTCATGAAGCTTCCCGAGTCGCGGCCCGGGAAGGCGGACACCGGGAAACCCGGCGAGGAGATCGGGCTGGGGACCGTGCTGCGCGACCGGCGCTTCATGGGGGTCGTCGGGCTGTGCTTCCTCGTCGCCCTCGTCTTCCAGCAGGGCGCGGTCGGGCTGCCGGTGGCCATGGGCGCGGCCGGGTTCTCGCCCGCCGACTACGGCCTGGCCATCGCCGTCAACGGCGTCCTGATCGTCGCGCTCCAGATCCCGGTCACCCGGTTCATCGAACGCCGGGACGCCGGCCGCATCCTGGTCGTGTCGTCCCTGGTGGCGGGTTACGGCTTCGGGCTCACCGCGTTCGCCGGGTCGGTCGGTGTCTTCGCGCTGACGGTGTGCGTGTGGACGCTCGGCGAGATGCTCAACGCGCCCACCCAGACAGGCCTGGTCGTGCGCCTGTCCCCGGCCCACGGACGCGGCCGCTACCAGGGCGTGTACACGCTGTCCTGGTCGGTGGCGGCCCTCGTCGCCCCGCTGATGTCGGGCCTCGTCATCGACCACCTCGGCGCCGCGTGGCTGTGGGCGCTGTGCGCGGCCGTCGGCACGGTCGCGGCGGCCGGGTACGGCGTGCTGATGCGCCGGCTGCCCGCCGACGCGCCCGGCGCCACCGTGCCCGTGACCGAGTCCAGGCCGGAGACCAGCGCGGCCTGACCGTCCCGGACGGACCCGCTCAGGGACTCTGACCGTCCCGGACGGACCCGCTCTAGGACTCAGGGGTGCATCCGCGCCCCCTTGAGCACCTTGTCCACGGCGTTCCTCGGCCCGTACACCGCGAGCCCCACCAGGTCCAGCTCGTCCGTGCCCACGGCCCGTACCGCCGCCCGGTTGGCGCCGTCGTGGCCGGTGCCGAAGAGGTCGGAGGTGAACAGGGCGCGCGGCAGGGCGCGGGAGAGCGTGCGGGCGTGGGCGGCCGTCAGGGTCTCCTTGGTGCCCTCGAAGACCAGCACCGGCTGGCGGAACATCGGCAGGTAGGGGACGCCGTCCGCGTCCTCGTACGGCTCCCCGATCACCTCGGGGATCTGCGTGCCCAGGCCGCTGACCAGGAATGCGGTGACGTTCAGCCGCTGCCAGGTCTCCAGGTCCTCGCGCAGCAGCACGGCGATCTTGGTGTCGAAACGGACGGGGGCGGGTGCTTCGGCGTTCATACGGCGAGACTCGCCGACGCCGTGCGGTCCGGTCTTGTACGTTCTTTGCATGGGCACCGCCGCAGAGGTCACCGCGTGGCGTCCCCGCGTCCCCGGCGTCACCGAGGTCTTCCACGCCCGTTTCACCGACTACGCGTACCCGATGCACGTCCACGAGGCGTGGACGCTGCTCATCGTGGACGACGGCGCCGTGCGCTACGACCTGGACCGGCACGAGCACGGCACCCCGCACGACACCGTGTCCCTGCTGCCGCCGCACGTCCCGCACAACGGCTCCCCCGCGACCCCGCACGGCTTCCGCAAACGCGTCCTGTACCTGGACGGCACCCGGCTCGGCGACGACCTGATCGGCCCGGCCGTGGACTCGCCCGACCTGCGTGACCCGGTGCTGCGGCGGCGCGTCGGGCAGCTGCACGCGGCGCTCGCCCACCCCGGCGACGAGCTGGAGGCCGACAGCCGGCTGACCCTCATCGGCGACCGGCTGCGCGCGTGCCTGCGGCCGGGTACGGCGACCGGGGCCGACCGCCGCGACCCCGTGCTCGCCCGCCGATTGCGCGAGCTCCTCGACGAGCGGGTGGTACGGGGCATCGCCCTGGACGAGGCCGCGGCGCTGGTGCGGGCCCATCCCGCCCATCTGGTCCGGGCGTTCGGCGCCGCGTACGGCATCGCCCCGCACCAGTACCTGATGTCCCGCCGGGTCGACCGCGCCCGCCGGCTGCTGCTGGAGGGCCGGGCGCCGGCCGAGGTGGCCACCGCGACCGGCTTCTACGACCAGTCGCACCTCACCCGGCACTTCCGCCGGATGGTGGGCGTCACCCCGGGCCGCTACCGCGGCAGCGCGCGCTGGGCGTCGTAGAGATTGCGGGGCCGTACGACGTCCGTGGTGCCGTACAGCTCCAGGCGGGTGTGCAGGTCGCCGGTGAAGTCGGGCACGTCGATCTGGCCGAACTCGCCGACCTCGTTGAGGCCGACGGTGGCGGAGTACGGCGCGAGGCCGTCGAGGCGGACCATGCCGGCGCGGCCGTTGGCCACCCGGACGTTCCAGTGGGTGAAGCGCGCCCCGAACAGCGGGCCCGCGCTCGCGTCGCCTCCGTGGCGGCCGTCGTTGACGACGGTGATGTCGGTGCGGACGTTGGCGAAGGGCAGTCCGCGATGGCTGTCGAAGGTGCCCGTGCGCATGTCGCCGCGCGACCAGACGTTGTGGGAGGACAGGCCCTCGACGTTGATGCCGTGCAGCTGGGTGTTCGCGGGGGCGGGGGTGGTGCGGGCCTCGATCGTGAAGTCCTCCACGAGGTTGTCGTGCGAGCCTTCCCGGCAGAAGTACGGGTGGTGCACTCCGCGGCCCGCCACACGCGTGTGCGTGAGTGTGCAGGCGGAGGCGGCCACCAGGCCGAAGCCGTTGTCGACGTGCCGCACCGTCACGTCGTGCACCCAGCAGTCGTAGGCGCACTGGAGGACGACGCCGTTGTAGCCCTTGTCGAGGAGGTGCGGCTGCTGCGGGGTCTCCACAGCCTCCAGGGTCAGGCCCTCCACGCCCGCCCCGGTCAGCTCGTCCACATGCGTGGTCAGCCGGGGGTCCCACTCGGGGCGCACGTCGAGCGGCAGCGGACGTTCGAGCGTGACCTCGCGGCCGCGGACCCGGGTGAGGCGCACCGGCCACTCGTAGGGCACGTACGAGGTCAGCTTCGTCTTGTCGTCCCAGGTGTACGCCGCGGCGCCCGGTCCGTCGCCGCTCATGTGCTCCAGGAGCGTGTGCCCGGCGTCGTCGGCGAGGCGCAGCAGCACGAGGGCGCCGGGGCGCAGCGCCGACGGGTCGGCCACCCGTACCGTCCAGGAACCGCGGCGGGCGGGGGCGACGGTGGTGAGGGTGCGCCATTCGTCGCGCCGGTTGCCGGTCCAGCCCTCGAACGGCCAGTCCTTCGCGCGGACGGCGTCGACCAGGGACCGCCAGCGCGCCTCGGGGGCCAGCCAGATCAGGCCGCCGGCCCAGGACCAGGACGACTTGTCGCCGCCGTAGCGGGAGCCGTAGACGCCGATGAGCTCGGTGAGGTTCTTCGTGGCGAGGAGGGTCGTACGGCCGCTGCCGGCGCCGCGCAGGACGACGTTCGAGTGGCCGACGCGGATCACGTCGTCGATGCGGAAGGTGCCGGGCGGGATGGTGACCGTGCCACCGCCGGCCCGTCCGGCGGCGGCGATGGCACGGTTGATCGCGGGGGCGCAGTCGGTCGTGCCGTCCGGCACGGCGCCGAAGGCGCGGACGTCGGCCACGACGCGGGGGCGGGGCCGGCGGGGGTCCCCGCCGCGCCGGCCGGCCCGGCCGACGTAGGGGATCTGCGGGTGGGTGAAGGGTGTGCGGGTGAACTCGTGCCAGAGGGCGGGGACGTGCGGGGTGCCGGGTGCCGGGGCGGGAAGGGCGTCCGCCCGGGCCGTCGTGCCGGCCGTCGCGCCGAGCGCCACGGCCGTGGCCCCGCCGAGCAGGGCCCGTCTGGTGAGATGCGCGTCGCCCATGTCCGTACGCCCTCCATGCCGCTTTTTCATGGATGTGAACGATGTTCAGAAGTGCGTCGGGCGGTGAGCATGCCACGAGACCCCCCGCGACCGGAAGAGGGTGCGCAGCGGCGAGTTGGCGTGCCGGGTGGAGGGAGCTGCCGTCAGCCCTTGGACTTCTGGGTCAGGTGGCTGAACGCGTCCAGGTTGCGCGTGGACTCGCCGCGCGCGACCCGCCACTCGTACTCCTTGCGGATCGCGGAGGCGAACCCGAGCTCCAGAAGGGTGTTGAAGGCGCCGTCGGCCGCCTCCAGGACCTGGCCGAGGAGACGGTCGATCTCGTCGGGGGTGATCGCGGCGAGCGGGAGCCGGGCGGTGACGTACACGTCGCCGAGCCGGTCCACGGCGTAACTGACGCCGTACAGCTTGAGGTTGCGCTCCAGGAGCCAGCGGTGGACCCCGGCCTCGTTCTCGTCGGGGTGGCGGATGACGAAGGCGTTCAGGGACAGGGAGTGGCGGCCGGCGATCAGGGAGACCGTCGTGGACAGCTTCCGCGTGCCGGGGAGCGTGATGACGTAGGTGCCCGGCTCGGGGCTCTCCCACTCCAGTTCGGCGTCCTTCAGTGCTCCCTCGACGACCTGCGCCGCCTTCTGTGCGTCAGCCATGGTGGGAGCGTACGCGACGGCGGTGGGCCTGGGCCGCGGCCGCGTAGACCTCCGCCGTGGCGGCCGCCGCCGTGTCCCAGCCGAACGACTGGGCGTGCCGCGCCGCCGCCTCGCCCATCCGGAAGCTCAGCCGGGGGTCGTCGGCGAAGGCGCGCAGCACGCGCGCGTAGGCGGCCGGGTCGTGGCCCTGGACCAGGAAGCCCGTCCGGCCGTCGGCCACGGCCACCGGAAGCCCGCCCACCGCGGCCGCCAGCACGGGGGTGCCCGCCGCCTGCGCCTCGACGGCCACCAGCCCGAAGGACTCGCTGTACGACGGCATGACCAGCACCGACGCCGCCCGGAACCAGTCGGCGAGCTGCTCCTGCCCGACCGGCGGGTGGAACCGTACGACGTCCGCGATGCCGAGGCGGGCGGCGAGCTTCTGCAGCCCCTCCGGCTTGGCCATGCCGCTGCCGCTCGGGCCGCCGACGACCGGCACCAGGATGCGGGAGCGCAGATCGGGGCGCTCGTCCAGCAGGACGGCGACCGCGCGCAGCAGGATGTCCGGCGCCTTCAGCGGCTGGATGCGGCCCGCGAAGAGCGGGATCAGGGCGTCCTGCGGGAGCCCGAGACGGGCGCGGGCGGCGGCCCGGCCGTCGGCCGGCGAGAAGCGGGAGAGGTTCACCCCGGGGTGGACGACGGCGACCTTGGCCGGGTCGGCGGCGTAGTGCCGTACGAGCTCGTGGGCCTCCTCCTCGGTGTTGGCGATGAGGCGGTCGGCGGCGTCGACGATCTGGGTCTCGCCGATGACGCGGGCGGCCGGTTCGGGCGTGTCGCCGTCGGCCAGGTTGGCGTTCTTGACCTTGGCCATGGTGTGCATGGCGTGCACCAGGGGGACGCCCCAGCGCTGGGCGGCGAGCCAGCCGACGTGGCCGGAGAGCCAGTAGTGCGAGTGGACCAGGTCGTAGTGGCCGGGGCGGTGGCCGGCCCAGGCCTGCATGACGCCGTGGGTGAAGGCGCACAGCTGGGCGGGCAGGTCCTCCTTGTTGAGGCCCTCGTAGGGGCCCGCGTCGATGTGCCGGACGAGGACGCCGGGCGCGAGCTCCACGACCGGGGGGAGGTCCGCGGCGGTCGTCCGCGTGAAGATCTCGACTTCGATGTTGATCGCGGCCAGGCACTGCGCGAGTTCGACGATGTAGACGTTCATGCCGCCGGCGTCACCCGTGCCGGGCTGGTGCAGCGGTGAGGTGTGTACGGAGAGCATGGCGACCCGGCGGGGGCGGCGGTGCAGCCTGAGCCGGGAGGGGGCCGCCGGGGAGCGACGCCCGAGCCTGCTGACGTACTGGCTCACGTGGCGTTCCTCCTTGGCCTGCGGGCATGCCGGACAGAGGGGTGTGGCCCCCTCCAACGCGGTGCAACGCCGGAAGACGGGGTTCCCATTCCTGGCCGGGCAGTTTTTGCCGAGGCGTTACCGGCTGTCGCTCAACCGTTCGACGTCGGGGTGCGTCACCCGCACCGGGTTCCCCGCGGGTGGGTCCCCATGCGGCGGCCGCAAAGGGGTCCCGTTCGGCCCTTACCCTCGTATCCATGACAGCCCGCGCAGCCCACCGCCCCGTGGGATCGGTGACGCGCGGCACCACCAACCCCAACCGCCTGCGGCGCATGGACCGCTGGATCGCCCACGCCCACGGGGCCGAGCTGCGCCGGGCCGCCGACCCCGTGGCGGTCGACCTCGGGTACGGCGCCGCCCCCTGGACCGCCGTGGAACTGCTCGGCCGGCTGCGGGCCGTCGCGCCCCGGGTGCGGGTCGTCGGCGTCGAGATCGAACCGGCCCGGGTGGCCGCCGCGAAGCCGTACGAACGCGACGGGCTCGTCTTCCGGCACGGCGGCTTCGAGATCCCCCTCCCCCAGCGCCCGCATCTCGTCCGCGCCGCGAACGTGCTGCGCCAGTACGACGAGGACCAGGTCGCCGAGGTGTGGGAGCGGCTGTGCGCCCGGCTCGCCCCGGCCGATCCGGCGACCGGCTCGCGGGGCGGGCTGCTGGTCGAGGGGACCTGTGACGAGATCGGGCGCCGGCACGTGTGGGTGGCGCTCGGCCCGGAGGGGCCGCGCACGGTCACCTTCGCGACCCGGCTGGGCTCGCTGGAGCGGCCGTCGGACCTCGCCGAACGGCTCCCGAAGGCGCTGATCCACCGCAATGTCCCCGGCGAGCCCGTGCACGCCTTCCTGCGGGACTTCGACCGCGCCTGGGCCGCCGCCGCGCCCTACGCCTCCTACGGCGCTCGCCAGCGCTGGATCCGGACTGTGCGTCAGCTGACGGCGGACTGGCCGGTGACGGACGGCCCGGCCCGCTGGCGCCAGGGCGAAGTCAGCGTGGACTGGGCGGCGTTGGCGCCCCGGAGCTGACCCCTCCGGTCACGGGAGGCGACCCGTTCCTCACCCCGCCCCGCTGACCTGCGGGGAACGATCTCCCTGAGTCGTTCGTCACACAGGTCGGGTGATCGTCATGACCGGGAGGTGACGGGGGAAAGCAGACCTCTGTCACTTCGCGCGCCGACATGGCACGATCCCCCGGACGCCTTAAGTTACTGACGGGACATCAGTTTGGGGGTACAGGTATGGGCACGGGCAAGCGCGGCCTGATCACGGCGGCCGTGACCGTCGTCTGCGCGGTCACCGTCCTGGCGGCACCGGGCACCGCGTTCGCGGCACCCTCCCCGTCCCCCTCCCCCAGCGCCTCGGCCTCCGCCGGCACGGCTCCGGTGACCAACGAGGAGCTCGAAGCCGTCCGCGCGAAGCTGGAGAAGCTTTATCACGCCGCGTCCGTCGCCACCGACGAGTACAACGCCGCCGAGGAGGCCGCCGAGAAGCAGTCGGCCGAGATCGTCGAGCTGGCGAAGAAGATCGTCAAGGGCAAGGAGCGGCTCGCGGAGCTGAAGAAGCGCGCCGGTGCGGCGGCCGCCGCCCAGTACCGCTCCGGCGGGCTGCCGGACGAGGCGCACCTGATGCTCAGCGACAACCCGCAGCACTTCCTCGACAACACCCGCAGGGTGCTCCAGGGACAGCGCGCCACCAAGGGCCTGCTGGCCGAACTGACGCGCACCCAGCAGGACTTGGAGCAGTACGCGAAGGACGCCTCCACGCAGTGGCGGCGGCTGGAGGAGGGCCGCAAGGCCAAGGCGGCCGCCCAGAAGAAGATCGAGAAGCAGATCGAGGCGGCCGAGGAGCTCGAGTCGCAGCTCGAGAAGGAGGAGCGGGAGCGGCTGGCCGAGCTGGAGGAGGCGGCCGCGCGCAAGGCGCAGACCGCCTGGCTGGACTCCGGCATCCTCGAGGACCTGAAGACGAAGGCGTCCGAGCGGGGCCGCAAGGCCGTCGCCTACGCCACCGCACAGCTGGGCAAGCCGTACGAGTGGGGCGCCGAGGGACCGAAGACGTACGACTGCTCGGGGCTGACCTCCCAGGCGTGGGCGAGCGCGGGACGCCCGATCCCCCGCACGTCCCAGGAGCAGTGGAAGCGGCTCGAGCACATCCCGGTCGAGGACATGCGCCCCGGCGACCTCATCATCTACAACGCCGACGCCAGCCATGTGGCGATGTACGTCGGTGACGGCGCCATCATCCACGCCCCCCGGCCCGGCCGTACGGTGACCGTGGCGGGCGCCGGTTCGATGCGGATCCTCGGAGTGGTCCGGCCCGATGCGTGAGGGTGCGGGGGCCTTGTGACGTTCTCTCCGTGACCGCCACCACGTGACCCACTCCACGTCACCTTTCCCACGCCTCCGCCACGGACGTGACGTTCGTCATCCCCGGGCCACCGTCGGCCTGTCCAAGTGCGCTGGTAAACGGGGCATATGACAGCGGCGCGGGTCCACCGGACGTGCCCCGCGCCATTCCGCTGCGGCGCCGACACCGCTATGGTCCCCGTCGGTGGATAGAGGACCCTCGTTCCACCTGCCCTCGGGGGGAGGGAAGGAACTCACGACAATGCCCGTACCCGTACCGCGGCAGAGAGCGATCCCGGCCGTGGAGACAGGTCAGGCGCAGGCCGCGTCCCCAGGCGGCGGCATCTTCAGGGATGAGGCCCCACGTAAGGAACAGACGGTCGAGAACACCTCGCACACCAATCTGACGCTGCTGCTGATCGAGGACGATCCCGGCGGCTCGACGGTCGTGCCCGAGATGCTCGACTCGGCCGGCAAGCCCATCCGGGTGCGCACCGCCCGCAACCTCACCGAGGCCGCGCGGCTGCTCACCGACGACGTCCACTGCATCCTGCTGGACCTGGCGCTGCCCGCGCCCGGCCGGTCGAGCGATGACGACGAGCTCGGGGTGCTCAAGCACGTCCTGGAGCTCGCGCCCCGGCACGCCGTGCTGGCCCTCACCGCCTCCGGAGACGCCGAGCGCGGCGCCGAGGCCGTGCGCGTCGGCGCGCAGGACTATCTGTTCCGGGACGAGCTGGACGGCCGGCTGCTGAGCCGGGCGATCCGATACGCCGTGGAGAGGAAACGTTCCGACACGGCCGAGCGAAGGCTGGCCGAGGGACGGCTGCGGGCGCAGGAGAACCGGCGCCTGGAACGCGGTCTGCTGCCGACCCCCCTGCTGGAGGGCTCCTCGCTGCGGTTCGCCGCCCGCTACCGCCCGGGCCGCTCGCGCGCCCTGCTCGGCGGCGACTTCTACGATGTCGTGCGTACCGCGGACGGCACCGTGCACGCCATGATCGGCGATGTGTGCGGGCACGGGCCCGACGAGGCCGCGCTCGGCGTGGAGCTGCGCATCGCGTGGCGGGCGCTGACGCTGGCCGGGCTCTGCGGCGACCAGTTGCTGAACACGCTCCAGCAGGTGCTGGAGCACGAGCGGAGCGACGACGAGATCTTCGCGACGCTGTGCACGGTCGACATAGCCCCGGACGGGCGCCGCGCCGGGCTCTGCCTGGCCGGGCATCCGTCCCCGCTGCTGGCCCGCCCGGGGCGGGCGGCGCGGCTGCTCCCCTACGACAACAACGGACCCGCGCTCGGGCTGGTGCCCGGCGCCCGCTGGCCGCGGATGCAGGTGGAGCTCGGGGCCGAGTGGAGTCTGATGCTCTACACCGACGGCCTGATCGAGGGCCGCGTCGGCGAGGGCCGCGAGCGGCTGGGGCAGGACGGCATGGTCGAGATGGTCCGGCGGCAGCTCGGCGAGGGACTGCGCGGCGAGGAACTGCTGAGGGCGGCCGTCAACGAGGTCCGGGACCTCAACGGCGGCGAGCTGACGGACGACGTGGCGGTGCTGCTGCTCGACCGGTCGGTGTGAGGGCCACCGGTCCCGGCCGGCGCCCTCCGCTCGTCAGTACCGGTCAGCGCCCCCCGTTGTACGGCCCGTAGGGGCCGTCGCTGCTGGAGCCGCCCCTGCGCGGGCGTCCGCCGCCCGACAGGCCCCGTAGGGCGGGGCGGACGTCGACCATGTAGACGATCGTCGCGATGAGGCCGATGATCGGCAGGAACGACAGGATGTTGAAGATCAGGTTCACCACGAAGGCGAGCCCGAGGATGATCAGCCAGAAGGCCTTGCTCTGCTTGTCGACCGCCCGGTAGGCGTCCTCCCGGCGGACGGCGGCGTCGATCAGCGCGAAACCGCTGAAGAGGATCAGGGCCACGCTCAGCAGCCACATGAATCCAGCGAAGCCCTGCATCAGCACAACGTCCACCACCTGAATCAGCTTGTGTCTACGCGGTCACCGTACCCGCATCCGCAGGACCGTTACCCGGAGAACGGGCCGCGCACTCGGTAAGTGCCCGGCCCGCTCTCCGTGCGCGTCTTTCACCCGTCCGGGCAACCCGGCGGGCCCGATCGGCGCTACTTGGCCGGCGGGGTCGTCTTCTTGGCGGTGGGCTTGCGCACCGGGGCCGGCTTGGCCGGGTCCTTCTTCGCCTGCGCGGCGGCGGCCGGCTCGGTCTTCACCGGCTCCGGCCTCACGGGCGCGGGCTTGGCAGGGGCGGGCGCGGGCTTGGCAGCGGTGGGCGCGGGCGTGGCAGCGGCGGGCGCGGGCTTCTCCTCCTTGTCCTCGGCCGGCTTGGCGTTCGGCTCGACGGCGATCGCGAACTCCTCGATCTCCTCGGCCGCCTCGCCGCGCCAGGTCCGCACGGTCTGCTCGCCGTGCTCGGCGACCTTCTCGTAGGCCTCGCGGGCCTTCACGGCGTACTCGGCGGCGACGCCGATGGTGCGCAGCGCGAGGTCCTGCGCGCTTTCGCCGAACTTCTTCAGGTCGGCGTCGAGGTTGCTGCCGAACTTCTTGAAGTCGGCGTCCAGGCTGCTGCCCAGCTTCTTGAGGTCGGTGTCCAGGCTGGCGACGAACTCGGTGACCTTGGCCTGCAGGGCCTCCTGGGCCTCCTTCGCCTTGGCACCGGCCTCCTTGGCGCGGGCGGCGGCCTTCTCCTGGACGGCCTTGGGGTCGGTGTTGCGCACGGCCTCGAACCGCGAAGGCGCCTCGGTGCGCAGCTGCTCCACCAGCCCGGGCACCTTCTTCGCCTGCTGGATGGCGAGGTCGGCGGTGCCGGCGGCGAAGTAGAGCGGGGTCGGGTCGCTGAGGGTCTTGCGCAGGTCGTCGGTGATGGCCATGGTGATGGTCCTCCCGGGTCGCTATCAGATGAGGGTTCTGGGTACCCGCGACCGTCGGACGGCTGACACCCGAGGGGCGGCCGACGCACGGGGTGCGTCTGGCGGTTCGAGGTCAGCCGGCCGACCGCTGCGGGCCGGTCGGGTTCTCCGGGTCGGCGTCGCTGCCGTCGGACGTACGGGTCGAACGGGTCGTGCGGGTGGCTCGGGGGCGGCGCGCGGTCTCCTCGCGGCCGCTGTCACCGTCGGTCTCGCCGTCAGGGTCTCCGCCGTCCTGCGGACCGCCGGCCAGATCCTCCACGGCGTCGGCGAGCCGCTGGGCCGCCGCCTCCGCTTCCGCCTCCGTGGCCTCGCGGGATATCCCGAAGCCGTTCTCCTTGCGGAAGGACTCGTAGATCTGGAGCAGCACCTGCTTCTGGCGCTCGTTCAGGGTCGGGTCGGCCAGGATGACGGCGCGCGTCTCCACCTCGTCCCGGTCCCGCTCGGCGTCGAGGATGCCGGCGCGGACGTACAGCGTCTCCGCGGAGATCCGCAGGGCCTTGGCGACCTGCTGCAGCACCTCCGCGGACGGCTTGCGCAGCCCGCGCTCGATCTGGCTCAGGTACGGATTGGACACCCCGGCGGCGTCGGCGAGCTGCCGCAGCGACAGCTGCGCGGTGCGCCGCTGCTCGCGCAGGTACTCGCCGAGATTGCCGACGTTGAGCGATGCCATGGCTCCACTGTGCCGCACTCTCGCTAACTCTTGCAAGCACCCGCTTGCAAAAGTGCGCCACACCACCCGCACGGCGTCGCGGAACGGCCGGCGTCGGAGAAGGACGGCCGTCACGGCACGGCCTGCCCGCTCGCCCGGCCTCCGCACCCGATCCACTCCTCCAGGACGGCGAAGTCGTGGTCGGTGAGGCCGTGGCGGTGGTCGACGCGGTGCAGGAGGGCCGGGGAGGGATGGTGCGCGGCCACATACGCGCGGTCCACATCGGTGATCTCGTCGTCGACCCAGACGAACGCCCGGCCCGCCGCCCACGCCACCAGCGGCCGCGTCTTCCAGTGCGGCGCCCGGGACCCGAGCCAGGGTTCGGCGTCCTCGTCCGGCCAGTCGACCAGTCGCAGCGGGGGCAGGCCGAGCCAGGGCGCGAGGGCGACGTTCGCGTCGTCCAGCCAGGTCGTGGCCCACACGAGCTCGCACCCGAGCCGCGCGAGCCGCCGCAGCCGGGCGCCGAGGGTGGGGTCCACCCGGGAGAGGAGGGGGTGGGCGGGAGGTCCGGGCAGGGTGAGGGGCGCTTCGAACAGGGGGTACGGCCGCTGCGACCCAAAGGGGATGAGCGTGCCGTCGACGTCGAGGAACAGGAGCATCGAAAACAGCATCGCCCTCGGGCGGGCCCTGCGCTACCGTCGACCGCATGACTGCCGGGTCGGCCTTGTGCCGTGAGCGAGTTGGGTGTTGCCCGGCCTCTGAGTGAGGCCATGGGCGCGGGCCAGGGGCCCGCCTTTTCTCTTCGCTTCCCTCCCAGACGGAGACCGACGAAGAGAAGACGAAGAGAAAGAGACCAGACACCCCGCATGCCCCATGACTTCAATCAGCAGGTCATCGAGGAGTTCCGCGCCAACAAGGGCCGCGTCGGCGGCCCCTTTGAAGGCGGCCGGCTGCTCCTCCTCACCACCACCGGCGCCCGCACCGGGCGTCCCCACACCACCCCGGTCGCCTATCTGCCGGACGGCGGCGACCGCGTCCTGGTCATCGCCTCGGCCGCCGGCTCCCCGCGACACCCGGCGTGGTTCCACAACCTCGTCGCCCATCCCGAGGTCACCGTGGAGGCCGGGGCGTTCACCTACCCGGCGCGGGCGGTCGTCCTGGAGGGCGAGGAACGGGACCGGGCGTTCGCGCGGGCCGTGGAGGCCGATCCCGGCTGGGCCGCCTACCAGGAGCGGACGGAACGGGTGATCCCCGTGATCGCCCTGTACGAGATCACGCAGGGCCCGCCGCACATCAACGCCTCCTCCATGGGCGAGGCCATCAGGGTCGTGCACGACGCCTTCCGCCGCGAACTGGCGCTCATCCGCGACGAGATGGCGAAGGGCGGCTCCACCCTGGGCGCCCAGCTGCGCGTCAACTGCCTCACGTTCTGTCAGGGCCTGCACAACCACCACACCGGCGAGGACACCGCGCTGTTCCCGTTCCTCGCCGACCGCCACCCCGCCCACGCCCCCGTGCTGGACCGTCTGCGCGAGGAGCACGAGCGCATCGCGGGCCTCGTCGAGCGGCTGCGCCGGGCCGTCGGGGAGGACGGGGCGACGGGCGATCCGGAGGCCGCGCGCGAGGAGGTGGCCCGGCTGACGGCGGAGCTGGAGGCCCATCTGACGTACGAGGAGGAGCAGTTGATCCCCCTTCTGGACGCCACCGGCTGACGGACGGCTTATCGGGAGGCCGCCGCTCAGAAGGGCAGCGGCCTCCCGTGCACGACCTCCAGCCCCGCCACCGCCCGCGTCAGCACCACGTACAGCCGGTGCAGCCCGCGCTCCTCCGACTCCGCGATCGCCGCCGGCTCCACCGCTACGACATGGTCGTACTCCAGCCCCTTCACCACACGCGCCGGTACGACGACCACCCGCTCCCCGGGCTCCTCGGCCCGCCCCGCCGCGATCCCGGCAGCCGCCAGCGCCTCCCGCACCCGGGCGACGTCCGCGTCGGCCGCGATCACGCCCACGGACCCCTCGCGCCCCAGCGCGTCCCGGACGGCCTCGACGACGGCACCCGGCAGGTCGTCCCCCGCCGTCCGGAACCGCACCTCCCCGTCGCCGCGCAGCGAGCGGGCCGCGGGCACCGGTACCGCCAGCCGCGCCAGCAGCCCGTCGGCCAGCTCCAGGACCGCGCGCGGTACCCGGAACCCGGTGGTCAGCGCGACGACCGCCGCGTCCGGCTTGCCCAGGTGCGCCATCGCCGACGCCCAGTCCCGCGCGGCCCACGGGGTCGTGCCCTGCGCCAGGTCCCCGAGGACGGTCAGCGAGCCGAACGGGCAGCGGCGCGCGATCGCCCGGCACTCCATCGGCGACAGGTCCTGCGCCTCGTCGACGACGACATGGCCGTACCCCTGCGGGCGTTCGATCAGCCCGGCGACCTCGTCCAGGAGGACCAGGTCGGCGGCCGACCAGCGCGCCGACTTCCACGAGCGCGGCGGTCTCGCCCAGAGCAGTGCCTTCCGCTCCTCGTCGTCGAGCACCCCCTCGGAGGCGTCCGCCAGCGCCTCCGGGTCCGTGAACAGCGCGGCGACGACCTCCTCGGGCCGCGCCTTCGGCCAGACCGCCTCCACGTACGCGCCGACCGCGCGCCCCCGCGACACCCGCTGCGCCCAGCCGGCGGTCTGCGGTCCGGCGCCCCGCTCGGCCTGCTCCCGCAGGAGACGTACGGCCCGGGACCGCACCCGCTCCCGCCCCACGGCGTACGGCGGCTCCTCGGCGCGGACGTCCTCGACGATCCGCCGCAGCGCGTCCACCGGGACCCGCCACCGGTAGGAGCCGTCGGCCACCACGAGCGGCGCCAGGTCCTCGGCGCGTGCCACGCGCGCGTACAGCGCCCGCCGCAGCACCTCCGCCATCCGGACGTCGTGCTTCAGCCGGGCGGCCCGCTCGTCGTCGGTCCCCCGCACCGGGTGCCGGGCGATCTCCCCGGCCGGCGTGGACTGGCGCACCCCGGTCTCGCCCAGCGCGGGCAGCACCTCGGAGATGTAGGAGAGGAAGGTCGGGTTCGGCCCGAGGATCAGCAGGCCGCCGCGCCGGATGCGCTGCGGGTGGGTGTAGAGCAGATACGCGGCCCGGTGCAGCCCGACGGCGGTCTTGCCGGTGCCCGGTGCGCCCTGCACACACAGCGAGACGGCGAGGTCGCCCCGTACGAGGTCGTCCTGCTCGGGCTGGATGGTGGCGGCGATGTCCCGCATCGGCCCGACGCGCGGCCGCTCGATCTCCCGGGCGACGATCTCGCTGACCCGGGTCTCGTCCCGGTCGAGGTGCTCGTCCTCCAGCCCGGTGAGGTCGCCGGAGTCGCCCCGGCTGCCCGGCGCCCAGCCGAACCGGCGCCGTACGGCCACGCCCTGCGGGTCGTGCGCGGACGCCTGGTAGAAGGCACGGGCCACGGGCGCACGCCAGTCGACGACGAGGGGCGGGTCGGCGGGGTGCTCGCTGATCCGCAACCGCCCGATGTGCAGGGCGGCCTGCCGCTCGCCGCCCGTGAAGTCCAGCCGGCCGAAGAACAGGGGGCCCTCGGGCAGTTCACGCAGCGCCTTGGCCTGGCTGCGCAGCCGGCGGCCCAGCACCTCGGCGTCGGCGCCGGACGCGGAGGCGTGCTCGCCGATGACCACCTGGTGGTCCGCCCCGTCGGCCATCGCGGCGAGCGCGCGGCGGCAGCGGTCGTGATGGGCGCGCTCGTCCAGGAGCGCGGTGCGCAGGTCGGCGGAGGGGTCGGCAGGCGTCATGCCCGCCACCCTACCGGGAAAAAGCAACTCGGTCACATTATTTACCGTGACTCAGTCACCCTCGACTCGGTCAGCTCCGGCAATCCGGCCGCCAGCCGTCCGAACGCCCGCTCAGCCGCCGCGATGGCGTCCCTCCTGACCTCCGCCAGCGGTTCCCCGGCCTTGATCCGACGCCAGTTCTCCTCCGCGAGGATCCGCCGTACGGCCACGATCTGCCCGGCCGCGAGCCGTGCCTCCAGCCCTCCGCCCAGCGCCTCGGCGAGCGCGGCCTCGGAGCGCTCCAGGTAGGCGTACATCCGGGCGACGAGGGCCGGTGTGCCGTAGACGAGCGAGTGGAAGGCGAGCACCTGCGGGTGGTCGCTGAGCCCGGTGATGGGGTCCCCACGCTCGATCGCGTCGAGGAAGTCCCGCCGCAGCGCCTCGACGGGCGGCCCCTCCGCCGCGGCCACGACGCGCGCCGCCTCCTCCTCGTGATCGGCGATCCGGTGCAGCACGAGGTCCTCCTTGGCCGGGAAGTACCGGAAGAGGGTCGGCTTGGAGATCTCGGCGGCGGCGGCCACCTCGGCGACGGACACGGCGTCGAAGCCCTTCTCCAGGAAGAGCCGGATGGCCGTCTCGGACACGGTCTCGTACATCCGCCGCTTCTTGCGTTCCCGCAGGCCGGGGGCGGGGGTGCCGTCGTCGCTCATGGACGCGAGCCTACGCGCCGGGTGCGCGCGGGCCGCAGCCGTCCAGCGGGCGTCAGCCGCCGTGCCGGCGGTGCCAGTCGCGCAGCGAGCGGGCCACGGCCGGCAGGGTCGGCACCTCGTCCAGGCCCAGCGGGACGGCGGCCCTTTCCAGCACGCGCCGGACCTTCACCGACTCGCCGAGCCAGCGCCGCCAGTGGAACGATCCGCCCCCGCCGAGGACCTGGGTCGCCCGGATCACGTCGGTGAAGACGCTCTGCGCCCGCTTGAAGTCCCGCAGCCGTGGCAGGTCCTCCCGCCAGCCCTCGGTGCTGCCGGGTGCGGACCGTTCCGCGACCGCGCGCCAGCGCTCGACCACCCGGGTCTCCTGCTCGGCCGGGTAGCGCATGAGGTGCAGATGCGTGGCGAGGTCGTACAGCGGGTCGCCCAGCATGGCCAGTTCCCAGTCGATGGTCCACAGCCGGCCGTCGGGGTCGAGGACGAAGTTCTCCCGGTGCAGGTCGGCGTGGAGGAGGGTGAAGGGCCGTCGCGTCAGACCGGGGACGAGGACGTGCTTGCGCAGGGACCGGAACGAGTCGTCGTCCACCCCGAGCGCGGCGAAGAGGCCCTCGAAGGCGTCCCGGTTGGCCTGGTACACCCGCTCCTCCGCGAACCGGATCAGCCCGTCCAGGAACCCGGCGGAGTCCCGGTCCTCGGCCCGGTCCTCGCCCGAGCAGCGGCGTCCGGCCCGCACCGTGGCGGGGGCGACGGCCGTCAACTCCCCGAAGAGGTCGAGGATCTGGTCGAGTACGCGGTCCGGGACCGGCCGGCCGGGACCGTGCACGGACCCGAGCGTGCGCCCCTCGATGAACCTCTGGAGCGGGATGCCCCCCACGTCGACGAGGCCCGGAATCCGGGAGATACGTCCCTGCAGCGTCTCCAGCAACTGCTCCTCCGAGAGGAAGCACCGCCGGTCGAACCACAGCAGCCGCTCACGCGGGGCCCGGCACTTGACCCGGCCTGGTTCGGCCTCCTCGTCGTCCTCGCCGTCACCGGCGGCGCCGGGCAGGGAGATCACATACGTCTCGTGGTGGTAGCCCTTGAGCGGACCCTCGACCGCCCTCGCGTCACCGCCGCTCAACTCGACGGCCTGCTCCCGTGTCTGGGACACCCGCTGGGCTGACATGGCACACGCTCTCTCGACTGACCCCGCACCGGTGGCGGGAATGGCACGGCATCCCCCCTGTGAGGGGGCATCGTGCCAGAAGTGACGGGCGAGTTCAGGGAGAACCTCTCAGAAGGGGGGACGGTTCCCCCCCTCGGCTACCCCGGCGACCCGACGGCCCGCACCGCCCGCAGCACCTCGTGCAGGTCCGTGACGACGTGGTCGACCCCCGCCCGGCGCAGTCGCTTCTCCTTGTCCTCGTCGCGCGCGTAGCCCAGGAACGGCACCCCCGCTTCCGCGGCGGCCTGCCAGTCGGTGGGCGTGTCGCCGATGAACAGGGCACTGCCGGGGGCCGCCCCCATCGCGCTCAGGGCGCGGTTCAGGTAGTGCGGGTGGGGTTTGAGGTACTGGAGGTCCTGGGTGCGGCCGTATATGTGGGGCTGGAAGCGGTGCAGGAGGCGGCGGCCGGTGAGGTAGGCGCGGACGGCGCGGGGGGAGTTGTTCGTCGCGACGGCCAGGCGGGCGCCGACCTCCGCCCAGGTGTGGATCAGTATGTCCGCGTAAGCGGTGGGCATCGCCGAGGCGGCGGCGCGCAGTTCCTCCTGGGTGAGGCGCTCCTCCAGCTCGGCGACCAGGTCGCTGCCCGGGTGGCGGCGGTTCACGGCGCGCAGGACGACGTGCGGGTCGAGGGACTCCCGTTCGGCCTCGTCCAGCAGGCTGTGCAGTCCGCGGTCCTCCAGCCATCGCACCAGGTCCCGCGCGATTCCTTCCGCCTTGTGCCCGGCGAAGAGCCGGCAGATCGGGCCGTCGAAGTCCCACACCACCACACGTGCGCGCGCGACCAGGGCCGCCAGGCCGTCGGTCCCGCCGTCCCGGTGTGCCGCCACCGCTTCTGAGTGCGTCGTATCAGGAGTCACTAGGAGAGTGTCAGGTCAGTCGTGATGGTTTCCCAGAGGGCGTCGAACCACTTCTGCGATTCCTGCACGAACGCGGCGTCCCGCTGTCCCGCCTGCTCCACGAAGGAGAAGAGCAGGGACGTCGAGCCGAGGGCGTCGTACATCTCCAGGGTCCGGCTCTCGTACTCCTCCTGCCGTTCCGTGAGGACGTAGTAGCCGATCAGCGCCTCATGCCCGTTGAGGAGATACAGCTTCACCGGCGGGGTGAACGGCAGCGCCCGGAAGGTGACCCGGGCCTCGACGCCGACGGTGGAGCGCAGGGCCTGGAGGTTGTGCCGCAGCACGCGCGCCTGGGCGTTGCGCATCTCCAGCCACCGCTTGTGCACGGGGTCGTCGTCCTCTCCGCCGGCCACGGAGACCGGGAAGGCGAGGTGGATGGTGCGGGACGGCAGGAGGACGCGGACGTCGACGGACTCGGGGCGTATCGAGCCCTCGTGGATCAGGCGGAGCGGTTCACCGAGGGCGAGCATCAGTGTCTCGGAGGTGTGGCAGACGACGTCCACGCGCACGTGGGGCGCGGAGAACGCCTCCGTCAGCCGGGGGGCGAGGCCGACCATCGTCGGCTGCGGCGCGCCCCGCGTGGGTGACGGCAGGGCGATCCGCGGCGGGCTGCCCTTGCTGACGTTGGTGAGGAGACCGTCCTCCTGGAGGGCGCGCAGGGCCTGGCGTACGGTGCCGCGTTCGACGCCGAACTCCTCGGCGAGCTCGGCCTGGGTGGGCAGGCGGTCGCCGGCCTTGAGTTCTCCGACGCGGATGCGTTCCCGCAGGATGTCGGCGATCTCCTGCGGCGAGAGTCTCCTGCTGCCGTTCACGGCCACGTTCTCCTGAGTCACGACCAAACGCTACAACTTGTGCCCATCTGGCGGCAGTTGTATGTAGCTCGTTTCAAAGTAGGGACCAAGTGGGGACAACCTATTCAGAGTTGGCACCAAGTTGGTTGAGTTGGCGGAAGTAATCCTTCCATCCCCGGAAGATCGAAGGGGGAAACACCGATGCCCGTCCTCGCACTCCTCTCCGCCGTCTTCGTCGTCGGCGTCGAGCAGCTCCTCCAGTGGAAGTACGGCGCCACGGGCCTCATCGGCCTGCTGCTCCTCACCATAGGCATCAAGGCCAGGAACCCGGCCGTCAGCTCCATCGGTGCCGCCGTCCTCGCCGTCCTCTTCTCGGGCCCCGCCCTGTGAGTCAAGCGCGCGAGGGACCGGCGAAAGCGCAGATCGAACGCCGTGGGAGACCGTCAGGTCGTGAGCGTCAGCTCCGAACTGATCGTCTCCCACAGTGCGTTGAACCACACGTGCGACTGCTCCACGAACGTCGTGTCCCGCAGCCCGGCCCCCTGCTCGAAGGCGAACAGCGTCGACTGGATGCCCGGGGCGTCGTACATCTCCAGGTGCCGCTGCCCGATCTCCACCTCGCTGCGGGTCAGCGTGTAGTAGGCGAACAGGGCCTCCGTGCCGTTGAGCAGGTACAGCTTCACCGGCGGGGTGAACGGCAGCGCGCGGAAGGTGACCTGGACGTCGACGTCGTGCGTGGAGCGCAGCGCCAGCAGGTTGTGCCGGAGCACCTGGCCCTGGGCGTTGCGCTGGTCGAGCCAGCGCCGGCGCAGCTGGACGTCGAGGTCGTCGGACGCGTCGTCCACCGGCGTCGGGAAGGCGAGCGGGATGTCCCGGCTGGGCAGCAGCACCCGCACGACGACCTTGGCCGGTTTCATACGGCCCGCGTGGATCTGGCGGAGCGGTTCGCCGATGGCGAGGGTGAGGGAGACCGAGGTGAGGCACAGCGCGTCGATCTCGACGTGCGGGGCGGCGAAGGCGGCCGCGACGCGCGGGCCGAGGGTCACCATCGTGGGCTGCGGGACGGCTCCGGGGCCGGTGGCGGCCCTGCCCGGCTCGGGGGCGACGGTGGCCGGGGCGCCCTTGGAGGCGTTGGTGAGCAGGTGCTCGGACTGCAGGATGCGCAGGGCCTGCCGTACGGCTCCGCGCTCGACGCCGAACTCGTCGGCCAGCTTGGCCTGGGTGGGCATGCGCTGGCCGGGCCGCAGTTCGCCCGAGGTGATCCGGGCGCGCAGCGCGGCGGCCACCTCTCGGTGTGATGTCTGTGGCCGCTGCGACCTCTTCCGCCCAGTGGCGGAGGCGTGTTTCGGCTCCACGACCGAACATTACAACTTCCCGCCATCTTTGGGCAGTTCACCGGATGGTGGTTATAGGACGCGTCGAGACGGTCATAACTACAGTGAAGTTGGTCGCCAACTTCAACGACATGGTCAAGCTTCAAGGAGTTGGCCACGAGTCGCCGCAGGTTCAGCCGACCGGGCTCCCTTCCGGAGGGGAGCCGGGAGCCCGGACGGCCGGCGCACCGCCACAACTTCACATCGACAACCGCACACCGACAGCACAGCCACAACCGCATACGGACGCACAGCCACAACTGAAGAAGGGCGCACAGCGCCCGCCGGCACAACTGAACAGCTCGCTACGGATGAGCGGACCCGTCACCTCGTCGCAAGGAGGTTCAGAACATGTCCGGGCACCAAGGACGCCTGGACGTACGCAGCAGGGCGTCGGCCGTCAGGGCGGCGCCCGCTCGCTCTTCCCGCACCCGCCCCAGCGCGGCGAGCCGTACGACGGACTCGTCGCCGAGCCACAGCCGGCTCAGGTCGGCGATGTCGAGGGTCAGGTCCGCGGTGGCCGTGGTCGGCGCGCAGGACGCGCCGTCCGCGGCCGCCTCCAGCCGGAACCGCCCGCCCGACAGCCCGGAGCCGTCGACGACCTCCAGCACCAGCGCGCCCCGCCCGGCGTAGGTGCGCGCCTCCAGGGCCCGCTCGACGTCCAGGATCCGCACCCACAGCCAGTCCGCCAGCGTCGTGACACGGGCGGCTCGCGGATCGGGCAGGTACAGCGGCAGCAGGTCGTCCGGGGCCCGCCAGCCGCTCTTCACCGTGGTGATCCAGTCGATGGAGCACAGGTAGAGCCACAGGGAGCGCTCGGCCCGCGGGGTCGCCGCGATCAACCAGTTCACGGTCGCCGTGTTGAGGGGCTGCTTGCCGTCGCCCCAGTGGTCGTCCGCCTTGTACGACACCAGTCCGTCGACCGTGCCGTCCGCCGAGCGGTACACGGCGAAGAAGGGCTCGGTCCACGGGGACCCCTCCGGACGCAGCCCGCCGGTGCTCACCTGCCACCACCGCTCGTCGCGGTCGACGGCACCCGGCTGCGCGCGGCGCACCCGCTCGAACAGCTCGGGGCCCACCTTGCGGACGTCGCCTCCGTCCACGAGCTCGATACGGCCGCCGTCCTCCGGCCCCGACCACCGGGGGTCGATACCGGCGCGCGGCACGTCGATGGTCCACTCGGCCGTCCACGCGGCGGGCCCGAAGCCGTAGCGGCCGTAGATCGGGTACTCGGCGGCGATCAGCGTCGCGACGACGTCGCCGCGCTCCCGGGCCGCCGTCAGGTCGTGGGCCATCATGCCGGTGAGCAGGCCGCGGCGGCGGTGGGTGGGACTGACGGTGACGTTGGTGACGGCGTCCGCGGGGACCGCGGCACCGCCGACCGCGGTGACCTCCTGCGCGAACGACCGGAAGGTGGCCACACAGCGGCCGTCGTCGAAGGCACCGAGCGTGCGGGCCGGGTCGATGTACGACTCCCGGTCCGCGACCTCCGCCTCGGTGACGCCGGGCGACCGCAGGAACCCGGTCTTCAGGGCCCGGCTCCACTCCGGGACCTCGCCGGCGGTCAGGGGACGGATGTCGATGTCGACGGGGGATGCGGAACGGCTCATGGGGCCACGGTAGGCGGGAGCGCGGAACGTGTCTCGAAAATTTATTCGCGCTCTCGCGCTCCCGTCCCTACGACGTCCGCCCCGTCGTCAGCTCAGCAGGTCGTCCACCTGGGCCTCGCCGTCGCGGTAGCGCCGGGTGATCTCCGCACCGCACTCGTCGGCCGTGCGCTGCAGGCGCTGGCGGCGGCGGGAGACCTGCTGCTCGTAGCGGACGAGGCGGCCCATCGCGGCGTGCAGTTCGGCGTCGGTGCGGGCCTGGAGGTCGGAGAGCTCGACCTCGGCCAGCATCTCCGACGCCAGCCGCCGGGACTCCTCGCTCTGCGGGGTCCCCAGCGTCACGTGGCGGGCCGAGGAGCGGTGGCGTGCGGGGGCGTCGGTGAGGATCTCCGGCAGGCGGTCCACGACGGCGGCGGCTCCCGCCGGGGACCGCCGCGCCAGCTCCGCCCGCAGGATGTCGATGCGGCCCTGCAAAAGGCGCCGCACATAGCTCAGATCGGCCTCGTCGCTCTGCGCGTCCCGGCGCAGGGTGCGCAGTTCGGGCAGGCTGAGAACGGTCAGGTCCTGCTCGGGCGGCTCCGGGGGCAGCGGTGCGTGCGGGCCCGGGCCCGGATCCTCGGCAGTGCGCTGCGTGGGCGGTCGCAGACCGTCCGGCCGGCCCGCGTGGGCCAGCACGACAGCCCCGGGCAGCGGCCCGGTACTCGGTGTGCTCATATGCCTCAACCGTCCCCTCGACCCGCGTGTGGGAGCATCGTGCCATCCCGACCGGCCCCTACGTGACCGAGAGCCCCCGAACGGCCCCAGATGGAGGGTCACCTGTTCAAAAAGAAGCACCCGAAGGGGTCTTCGGGGACAGCCGCCGCCCTCATCGGGCGGTGCCGGACCGCCCCCGGACGCACGGCATGATGGCCGTATGCGAGCTGTGGTGCAGAGAGTGGACGGCGCGAGCGTCGTCGTGGACGGCGAGACGGTCGGCGAGATCACCGGCGAGGGGCTGTGCGTCCTCGTCGGCGTCACGCACGAGGACACCAAGGAGAAGGCGGCGCAGCTCGCCCGCAAGCTCTGGTCGATCCGGATGCTGGACGACGAGAAGTCGTGCAGCGACCTCGACGCCCCGCTGCTCGTCGTCAGCCAGTTCACCCTCTACGGCGACGCCCGCAAGGGCCGCCGCCCCACCTGGAACGCCGCCGCCCCCGGCGAGGTGGCCGAGCCGCTCGTCGACGAGGTCGTCGCCCAGCTCCGCGCCCTGGGCGCGACGGTGGCGACGGGCCGGTTCGGCGCCAGGATGCGGGTGTCCCTGACGAACGACGGCCCGTTCACCGTGCTGATCGAGATCTAGGGGATGCCGGTCAGGGCTCGACGACCACTTCCTGGGCGGCCGCCGTGTCGCCCGCGATCAGCCGGGCGTCCACCGGGACGTTGCGCTTGACCAGGGCCAGGGCGACCGGGCCCAGTTCGTGGTGGCGGGCCGACGTCGTGATGAAACCGATCTTGCGGCCGTCGGGCTCCTCGTCCGCGAGGCGGATCTCGGTGCCGGCGGCGGGCAGGTGCACCTCGCTGCCGTCCAGGTGCAGGAAGACCAGGCGGCGGGGCGGCTTGCCGAGGTTCTGGACCCGGGCGACCGTCTCCTGCCCCCGGTAGCAGCCCTTCTGCAGATGCACGGCCGTGCCGATCCAGCCCAGCTCGTGCGGGATGGTGCGGTGGTCGGTCTCGAAGCCGAGGCGGGGGCGGTGGCTCTCGACGCGCAGCGCCTCGTGGGCGAGGAGCCCGGCGGGCGGGCCGGCCTGCCCGGCGTACGCCTCCAGGTCCGCGCGGGGCAGGAACAGGTCGCGGCCGTACGCCGTCTCGCGGACGACGACACCCTCGGGGACCTCGGTGATCGACCCGGCGGGCAGGTGCACCACGGCGAACTCACCGGTGCGGTCGGCGACTTCCACCCGGTAGAAGAACTTCATCGACTCCAGGTACCCGATCAGCGCGTCCTGGGTGCCGGGCTCGACGTGCGCCCAGGTCGTCGTGCCGTCGTCGACCAGGTACAGGGCGTGCTCGATGTGGCCGTGCGCGGAGAGGATCAGCGCCTCGGTGGCCTCGCCGACCGACAGGTCGGTGACGTGCTGGGTGAGCAGCAGGTGCAGCCAGGTCAGCCGGTCCTCGCCGGAGACGGTCACGACACCGCGGTGGGAGAGGTCGACGAAGCCGGTGCCGTCGGCGAGGGCGCGCTGCTCGCGGAACAGGTCGCCGTAGTGCGCGGCGACGCCTTCGTCCACGCCCTCGGCGGGCACGGCGCCGGGCAGGGTCAGCAGGGGGCTCTTCATGGCTCCAGCCTACGACCCGGTAGTTGAAGTCTTCCCGGTCGCACCCCGGGCCGCACAGTCCCTGCACCGCCCGAAGATCGCGAAATGCTTCATGTCGGTCTCGAAGCCGAAGTCGCGGCGCAGCTTCGCGGTGAACTCGGCGGCCACCGACACATCGGCCTCGATGACGTTGTCGCAGTCCCGGCAGACCAGGTGGATGTGGTGGTGGCGGTCGGCCAGGTGGTAGGTGGGCGCACCGTGCCCGAGGTGGGCGTGGCTGACCAGGCCCAGCTCCTCCAGCAGCTCCAGAGTGCGGTAGACCGTGGAAATGTTGACCCCCGACGCCGTCTTCCTCACTTCCACGAGGATGGCGTCGGGGGTCGCGTGCTCCAGGGTGTCCACGGCCTCGAGGACAAGCTGGCGCTGCGGCGTCAGCCGGTAGCCGCGCTGCCTGAGGTCGCTCTTCCAGTCGGTGCTCACCACATGGGAAGTCTAGAACTACTTGAAGAAGGCGATGCCGTCGTCCGGCATGTCGTCGGGCAGGGCCTTGGCCCAGCGCTCGACCTCCTCCGGGGTGACGACCTTCTTCAGGTGCGCCGACATGTAGGGGCGCAGCTCGACCTCGGGGGTCTGCTTCTCGCCGACCCACATCAGGTCGCTCTTGACGTAGCCGTACAGGCGCTTGCCGCCGGAGTACGGGCCGGAGGCGGCGGTGCGGGCCACCGCGTCGGTCACCAGGTCGATCTGGGGCTTCTTGTCGGCCATCTCGCCGTACCAGATCTCGACCACGCCGTCGTCGCGGACCATGGTCACCTCGACCTTGCGGTCGGCGTCGATGCGCCAGTAGCCGTGCTCGGACTCCAGCGGGCGCACCTTGTTGCCCTCGTTGTCGAGCACCCAGGTGTGGGACTCGTACTCCAGGAAGTCCCGGCCGTCGTGCGTGAACGAGACCTCCTGACCGAAGTTGCACTTCTCGGAACCGGGGAAGTCGTGCACGCCCGCGCCGGCCCAGTTGCCGAGCAGGAAGGCGAGGGGCACGAGGTCCTTGTGGAGGTCGGACGGGATCTCGATCATGAGCAGCTCAGACGTCTCGTACGTGTGGGATGGGGGTCAGCGCTGGCCCTGGTACAGCTTCTTCACGGTCAGGCCGGCGAAGGCGAGGACGCCGACGCAGACCAGGACGAGCAGGGCTTCGAAGAAGATCTCCACGGGGTGCTCCTCGATTGAGCGGAGGTTGAGCGAACGTACAAGGGCCGGTCCCCAGCTTAGTCGGCCCGGGACCGGCCCTTCGTGCGAGGTGCGCCCTCGCGGGGTCAGCCGAGCAGCTGGCCCTGCAGGGTCACCGTCTGGCGGAACGGTACGGACGCGGCGGCGCCCTTGCGTGACTGCACGATCACGGCGAGGACGTCACCGGCGGCCAGGTACGCCTGGCGGACCTGTTCGGCGCCGTACGGCTTGGACTCGGTGTACGCCCAGCGCGAGAAGTCGCCCGGCCAGGACAGGTCGGCGAAGCCCTCGTCGGCGACGGACGTCTCGGTGCCGCGCAGCCGGTAGCCGGGGGCGCCGAAGGGCGCCATGCGGGCGGCCAGGTCGTCCACGATGACCGAGGTGTCGAAGTGGAGCAGGTAGATCCGGGTGCGGGTGCCGTCCTCGGTGGTCCAGCCGCGGGCCGCTGTGTGCCGCAGGCCGTCGTCCTTGAGCATCTGCCGCAGATCGGCGCGCTCGTCGTCGTCGGCGAACTCCTTCAGGAAGTCCTCGGTCGGCAGCCAGCCGTCCTCGCCGCGCAGGGCGCGGTCGTCGACGGCACCGGCGGGCGCGGGCAGCAGGAGCGCGCGCGGGTCGGCGTGGTGCGCCTCGGCGGCGTTCTCCTCGGCGAAGGGCCGCGGACTGCCCTTCGGCAGGGGCGGCCGGGTCAGCGTGGGGTAGTCCCACCGGCCGTCCGACTCGGTGGCGAGGCCGGGCACGTCGGTGCGTTCCATCCCGGCGATCCCGTACGCCGTCCCGGCCCCGACGGCCGCGAAGACGGCCACGGCGGCGGTCCAGCGCAGGACGGCCCGCAGGACCCGGCGGTCCTTCGCGGGGGCCGGGGTCTCGGGGACGGGGGTCTCGGGGACGGGGGTCTCGGGGGCGGAGGTCCGCTCCGGCGCGGGCGCCGGTGCCTCCGTCGTCGCGAGGGCGCCCGCGGACGTCGTCTCGGGGCCCGGCTCGACGGCCTGGGGCTGCTGCTCGGTCATACGGCCTTCCCGGGTTCGGCGATGCGGTCGAGCTGGGTGCTCATGAGCTTCGCGACCGCCTTGGCGTCCAGGGGGCGGGCGCCCTGCGCCGAGACCGTGACCATCACGTCCCCGACGTATCCGAAGCAGGACATCTCGTCGGTGCCCTCGGTGAGGTCCTTGGGCGTCAGGAAGCACTTGGCGTCCTTGTGCCCCTTGATCGCCGGGCCCTTGCGGAAGATGTCGAGGGCGCTCAGCAGGCCGTTCTGGGTCCGGACCATGTCGCGCACGGCCGTGCGGTTGTCCATCCGGCTGAGCACGACGTTCACGCTGTAGATGTCCGAGACGAACCCTCCGGCGCGGCCGCTGGCGAACTCGCTGAAGTAGCTGCGCATCGCCACGCCCTTCGGACGTATGCGGTCCATCCGCTTCTCCAGCTCACGGCGCTGGGAGCGCGGCAGGTCGCGCAGCGCCTCCTTGCGCAGGGCCATCGCCTCGGTGCCGGTGAGCTGGGCGTCCGAGCCGAACTGCCCCATGTCGGGACCGCGGACCCAGCTGTCGGTGCCGTACGGGACGAGCATCCCGGCGAGACCGCCGGACTTCGGCGCCTTGGCGGGGCGGTCGGCGGCGGCCGAGGGGAACTTCCACGTCGGCGCCCCGGGATCGCGGTCGGCGTCGCGCACGGTGACGACGGTGTAGCCGGTGCCGGCCACGAGCGCGGCGACGGCCAGGACCGCTCCGGCCACGGCGGCGATCCGGCCGCGGCGCCACCGCTTCCGGGCGGGCGGCTGCTCCTCGACGGCCGTCTCGGCCGGGGTCCCGGCGACGGGGCCGTTGTTCTCGTCCACGGGGCGTTCCTCGCTCACAGCCGCTCCAACTGCCGCTTGGCCAGCCCGAGAAGGGTCTTCTTGCCGACCGTCCTGGGGGAGGTCACGAAGATCTCCATCTCGATGTCGCCGCGCCACGCGAACGCCTTCGCCTCGTACTGCGGCACGTAGCCCGGCTCGGCCTCCGGCTTCGTGTAGGCGTAGGCCATGCCGTCCTCCGTGCCGGGGATCGGCCAGGAGTGGTTGTCGCCGATGTCCGCCCAGTAGTGGGCGCCCCGCGCCGCCTCGGCCGCCGCCATCGACTCCTCCTGCCGGAACTGCACGAGCCGGATCTCCACCGCGGTGTCGCCCTGCTCCCAGGCGACGACGGCCGCGCGCCGGAACTCGTTGGCGACGTTCTCGCCGAAGGCGTCCTTGGGATCCCCGAAGGTCTCCGCGTAGGAGGCCAGGTCCATCCAGCCGTCGTCGGCCGACGACCAGTCGGCGGTCTTCGCCCCGCGCGGCTTCTTCAGCAGCAGCTTGCGCAGGTCGCCGTCGGTGCGTACGCGGCGGTCCCGCGAGGCGGACAGCGGCTCGGGCGCCTCGCCCTTGGACTGCTTCAGCGTCGGCTGGGACAGCGACGGCAGCTTCGTGGGCTCGCGGTCGGCCTGCACCAGGTATCCGGTGCAGGTCCCGGCGACGAGCCCGAGCACGGCGGCCCCGGCGATCAGCAGCGTCGTCCGTCCGCGGCGGCGCGCCCGGACCGGCGCCGCGGCGGCCTCCGGCTCGGCGCCCTGCGGCTCGACGGTCTCGGGCACGGGTGCGGTGCCGGGTGGGGCCATGCCCTCGGGCTCGCCCGGTCTTTCGGGTAGTTCCACGACGTCTCCCACAGTGCGTGACGTGCGCATTTCACATGCGGCGCACAGGAGACCCACGACCCACGGCCGAGGTTGTGGCGATGTTGATTACGATTCGGTCATGGCGAACAAGCTGGTGATCAAGGTGACGGCGGGAGCCGACGCTCCCGAACGCTGCTCGCAGGCGTTCACGGTCGCGGCGGTGGCCGTGGCCAGCGGCGTCGAGGTCTCCCTGTGGCTGACCGGCGAGTCCGCCTGGTTCGCCCTCCCGGGCCGGGCCGCCGAGTTCGAACTCCCGCACGCGGCCCCGCTGCCCGATCTGCTGGACGCGCTGCTGGCGGGCGGCCGGGTCACCCTGTGCACGCAGTGCGCGGCCCGCCGGGACATCACGGAGAAGGACGTGATCGAGGGCGTGCGCATCGCGGGCGCCCAGGTCTTCGTCCAGGAGGCGATGACGGACGGCACGCAGGCCCTCGTCTACTGACCGGCCTCCGTCCACAGGCAGAACGGGTGGCCCGCGGGATCGAACAGCACCCGGACGTCGTCCTGCGGCTGGTGTCCGGCGAGGGTCGCCCCCGCCGCCACGGCCCGCGCGGTCTCGGCGGCCAGGTCGTCCACCTGGACGTCCAGGTGGAGCATCATCTGCTGGTCCCCCGGTCGGCGCGTCGGCCAGACCGGAGGTACGTAGTCCGGTTCGTTCTCGAAGGCCAGCGCGACGCCCTCGGAGCCGGGAGGCGGCCCGATCAGCACCCAGTTCGGTTCCTCGGCGCGCACCACATGGCCCAGCAGCCGCCGGTAGAAGGCGGCGAGTTCGTGTGCGTCGGGTGCGTCCAGCACCACGGTGGACAGCCTGGCGGGCGACATGTGGCCTGTTCTACTGCGGCTTCTTCTTGCCGTCCAGCTCGTCCCACCACTCGTCGGACTGCGGGTCGCCGGAGGGCTCGTCCCACCAGCGGTCGTCCGGGCCGCGCCGGTTCGCCACCATCGCCGCCACGGGCGGGATGACCATGGCGACCACGCACATGCCCACCGCGACGGGGATCGACCACAGGCGCACGACGGCCCACGCCAGGACAAAGAGCGTGACGCAGATCCCCATCAAGGCGAAGTACCGGTGACGCCGCCGTACGTACATACGTCCAGGGTAGGTCGGCTCGCCGGGCTCGCATGCCGAAGGGCCGCGCCCCCGGTGGCACCGGGGGCGCGGCCCTTCTGATCGTCTCGCCTCAGACCGCGATCGCGACCTCGGCCAGGCCGCCCTGCTGGGCGACGACCGTGCGGTCGGCGGTCCCGCCGGGCACCAGCGCGCGGACGGTCCAGGTGCCCTCGGCCGCGTAGAAGCGGAACTGGCCCGTCGCGGAGGTGGGGACCTCGGCGGTGAACTCGCCGGTCGAGTCCAGCAGACGGACGTAGCCCGTCACCGGCTCGCCGTCGCGGGTCACCTGACCCTGGATCGTGGTCTCACCGGGCTTGATCGTCGAGGCGTCGGGGCCGCCGGCCTTCGCTCCACACATGTCTTTCTCCTGGTTGGGGTCTGACCGGAAGGAAGGCCGGTCGGGGTCGCTGAGGCGGTTACTTGGCGGGGCCGAGCTCGATCGGCACACCGACCAGGGAGCCGTACTCGGTCCAGGAGCCGTCGTAGTTCTTGACGTTCTCCACGCCGAGCAGCTCGTGCAGCACGAACCAGGTCAGCGCGGAGCGCTCACCGATACGGCAGTAGGCGATGGTGTCCTTCGCCAGGTCGACGTCCTCGTCGGTGTAGAGCTCCCTGAGCTCCTCGTCCGACTTGAAGGTGCCGTCGTCGTTGGCGTTCTTCGACCACGGGATGTTGGCGGCCGTCGGGATGTGGCCCGGGCGCTGCGACTGCTCCTGCGGCAGGTGGGCCGGGGCCAGCAGCTTGCCGGAGAACTCGTCGGGCGAACGGACGTCGACCAGGTTCTGCGAGCCGATGGCCTCCACGACGTCGTCGCGGAAGGCGCGGATCGCGGTGTTCTGCGGCTTGGCCTTGTAGTCGGTGGCCGGGCGCTCGGGGACGTCGTCGCCGGCGACCAGCTCGCGGGCGTCCAGCTCCCACTTCTTGCGGCCGCCGTCGAGAAGCCTGACGTTCTCGTGGCCGTAGAGCTTGAAGTACCAGTAGGCGTAGGACGCGAACCAGTTGTTGTTGCCGCCGTAGAGGATCACCAACGTGTCGTTGGCGATGCCCTTCTCCGACAGGAGCTTCTCGAAGCCCTCCTGGTCGACGAAGTCGCGGCGGACCGGGTCCTGCAGGTCCTTGGTCCAGTCGATGCGGATCGCGTTCCTGATGTGGTTCTTCTCGTAGGCGGACGTGTCTTCGTCCACCTCCACGATCGCGATGTTCGCGTCGTCGAGGTGCTGCTCCAGCCAGTCGGCGTCGACCAGGACGTCGCTGCGGCTCATGTTTCTCCTCCGGGGCAGTTGCGGCGGGGTGTGCACAGTGCGGGCGTGCGGTTCGCGACCGGCTCGGACGGCCGGGGCGCGCACGGGTGCCCGGGTCAGGGCTGCGGGGATACGGGGTGAACCGGCAGGAGCCGGACTGTCCGCTCAGAAGGGGCGACAGAGCATGGCGGCAACGCGGCACAGGTCCACTGCCCGCCGCTTTGTGAGATCCGCCTGTCGCTTCATGACCTCGATCGTAGGGACGGACAGGCGGGCGTGTCACCGGTGTGTCGCATGCTGAGACAAGATTGTCCGGGATGTGAAATAAAAAGACCGCCGAGCCCGCTCCGGAGGGGATTCCGGGCGCGTGCACCGACGGTCACGACGGAAGGGCGGACGAGGGCGTCTCGCCCCTTGGGACCGGGCCGTCCATCAGGGGTCGCCCTGGGTGCGGCGGGGGCCGTCCGCTTCGTCCAGACCCGCCCTACCCGGCGAGGCGGACGTTCGAACCCCGCACCGCGATCTCCACCCCGTCCTTCGCGGCCTGGACGCTTTCGAGCTCGATGCCGCCGGGCAGGCCGTCGATCTTCTGCTCGAAGTCGGTGATCGACCGCACCCGGTTCTCGGCGATGTCGGCGCCGCCGAGGGCCGGCAGCTTGTCCGCGTGCACCCGCACGGTCCCGCCCTCGGCGGTGACCGTGCTGAGGACGGAGACCGGCTGCGGCAGCTTGGTGCCGAGGACGGTCGCCTCGACGGTGACCTTGATCTTGCCGTTGCCGCCGTCGGAGAGGCCGACGACACGGGCGGTGACCCCCGGCGCGACCTGCGTGGACTCGGACTTGGCGGTCTTCAGCAGCTCGGCGTAGGAGACGGTGGCCGTGCCGGTGGCGGTGGCCGCCGTGGCGGAGCTGTAGTCGCCGGAGAACTCGACGCCCTTCATGTTCGCCTTGAGGTCGTCGATACGGATGGTCCCGCCGTCGGCGGTGGCCTCGTAGTCCTTGATGCCGACCTCGACGTCGTCCAGCGTGCCGCCGGCGACCTGGGTGAGGAACGGGAAGCCCTTGATGGACACGTCCGGGGTGGCCGCGAGGTTCTCGGTGGCCTGGAGCTTCCCGGCGGCCTCGTCCTCGGCGAACCCGACGGCGAGCCGGTCGGCCAGCACGAACAGGCCACCCAGGATCACCACGACGATGAGCAGTATGCGCAGCGCTCGCATGGTCCGGTCTTCCCCCAGCTCGACGGTCGTCCACGACGACGGTTCCCGACGACCGGGCGGCCGTCCACGCCGTGAGACTAACCCCGCCGCGGGCCCGGACCGCCGGATTGTCGATCACCTGTGACAGGCGCGGCGTCCGGCGGCCCGGGCCCCGCGCCTCAGACCAGGGCCCGCCCGAGCAGGTAGACCGCGGGGGCCGCGGCGGCCAGCGGCAGGGCGACGCCCGCCGTGAAGTGGACGAAGCGCGAGGGGTAGTCGTAGCTCGCCACCCGGTGCCCGATCAGCGCGCACACCGCGGCACCGGCGCCGAGCAGGGCGCCCGCGGCCCCCATGCCGGTCAGCGCGCCGGCCAGGGCTCCGGCCCCCGCGGCGGCGAGCAGCGAGGCGGTCACGGACGCCGGCGTGGGCAGCGGCAGCGCCCGTACCAGGACCGCGACCGTCACGGCGACGGCGCCGACGGTCACCGCCTCGCCGTGCGCGGCGAGGTACCCGGACGCGACGATCGCCAGGGCGGCCGAGGCCACCGTCGCCATCAGGCCGTACATCCGCTCGTCCGGGTCGGCGTGCGAGCGGAGCTGGAGCACGAGGGCCAGCAGCACCCAGACGCCCAGCGTGCCGAGGATGGCCGCCGGGGTGCGGCCGGACGCGAGCAGCGCCACGTCCGCCGTGAGCGCCCCCGCGAAGGCCAGCGCGATGCCCTGCCGGGCGGGCCACATGCCGTTCAGCCGGAACCAGCCGGCGGCCGTCACCGCCTGCAGGGCGACGAGCGGGACCACGAGGGCGTACGGCCCGATCGCCGCGGCCACCGCGAGCAGCAGCCCGAGCACGGCGGTCAGCGCCGCCGGCTGCACGCCCGGCTCGATGATCGGGGAGCGGCCCTCCAGCCGCGCCCGCTGCGCGTCCGTGATGCGGGCGTTGCCCGCGACGGTCGCCGGCCCGTACCCGGGTCCGGCGGCGTCGGAGGGAGGCGCCGGTGCGGGGGCGGGGGGCTGCGTGCGGCCCGCGTCGCCCCAGGCCGGGTCCTGGTACCCGGCGGCCGGAGCGCCGCCCTGCTGGTACCCGGCGGCCGGAGCGCCGCCCTGGTGACCGCCGTAGACCGCGCCGGCTCCCTGCGACGGCATGTACGCCGTCTCCTCCGCGGCCGGGGGCACCGGGGGCTGCACCTGCGTCTCCCAGGTCTGCCCCTGCCACTGCTGCGTGTACTGCTGGGCCGCCTGCGGGTCGTCGTACGGCTGCTGCTGCGGCCACCCCTGGGGCGGCTGCTGCTGCCGGTACGGGTCGTACCCGTCGTATCCCTGATACGGCTGGTCGGTCATCGTCACCCTCCTGCGAACGGCGGGAGCACCTCGACCGTGCCGCCGTCGGCCAGCCGTACCGTCTCATGCCCGCGGGTGCCCACGGGGTCACCGTCGACGAGGAACGAGCAGCGCAGCAGGACGCGCTCCAGCTCACCGGGGTGTCGCTCGCGTACGGCATCCAGCGCCTCGGCGAGCGTGGCCGCGTCGAACGCGTCCTCCGCCACCCCGGCCGCGGCCTTCGCGGCGGCCCAGTAGCGCACCGTGACCTTTGCCATCCCGTCCCTCGATCGGTCGTCTGTGTACACGGTCAGGCTAGCCGCCCTGTGCGAGGGCCCAGTCCCCGATCCGGGCGAGCAGGTCGTCGCCGGCCGCGTTCTCGGCGTGCCCCATGCCGGGTTCCAGCCACAGACCGGCGTGGTCACCGGCCGCGGCGGCCAGCATCCGGGGGTGGTCGAGAGGGAAGTAGCCGTCCCGGTCGCCGTGCACGATCAGCAGCGGGGTCGGCGCGATCCGGGGGACCGCCTCGACCGGGGACATCGGGACGGGGTCCCACTCCCGGTGGTGGATGCGGGTGCGGAAGCCGTAGCGGCTCACCAGCCGGCCCTCGGGGCGGGTGACCATCCAGTGCAGCCGGCGCATGAGCGGGGTGCCCCGGTAGTACCAGCGGGCGGGCGCGCTCACCGAGACGACCGCGTCCGTGCGGGCGTCGTCGTCGCGGTGGAGCGCCGCGTGCCGCAGCACCACCGAGCCGCCCATGGAGAAGCCGACGGTCACCACGCGCGCGTGCCCGAGCCCGCGCGCCCACCGCACGGCCGCCGCCAGGTCCAGCACCTCCCGGTCGCCGAGTGTCGACCGGCCGCCCGACGCGCCGTGCCCGCGGAAGGAGAAGGTGACGACCGCGCCGAACCGGCCGAGCACGCCCGCCACCCGTCGGACATGCGGCCGGTCCGCGTCGCCCGTGAAGCCGTGCGCGACGACGAACACCGGGTCACCGCCGGACGACCGGGAGGTGTCGTATACGGCCCGGCCCGGGTCGTATACGGAATCGACGGCCACGCCGTCCGCGGCGCGCAGAAACGTCCGGATAGCTCCCCGTCCGACCGTCTCAGAGTTCGGACAAACCGTGGATCGTGCCGCATGACCTGCCGGACCGTTGTTCATGTGGGCTATTCTGCTGGCAGAGGACTCGGGCAGCGTTGCCCCCGGGTCCTTTTGTGCTTTCGGAAGCGTTGTATACGACGCGGGAAACCGCGGGTGTACGGGGCCTTCGGGATCGCAGAGCAGTTCCGTACCGCACACGTCCTCGCAGGGACCGAGGAGGAACCAGACGTATGAGTTCTCTGCTGCTCCTGACCAACGCCCTCCAGCCGTCGACGGAGGTGCTCCCCGCACTCGGCCTGCTGCTGCACAACGTGCGCGTGGCCCCCGCCGAGGGCCCCGCCCTCGTCGACACCCCCGGCGCCGACGTGATCCTCGTCGACGGCCGGCGCGACCTGCCGCAGGTGCGCAGCCTGTGCCAGCTGCTGCGCTCCACCGGCCCCGGCTGCCCGCTCGTCCTGGTCGTCACCGAGGGCGGCCTCGCCGCCGTCACCGCCGACTGGGGCATCGACGACGTCCTCCTCGACACGGCGGGCCCCGCCGAGGTCGAGGCCCGGCTGCGGCTCGCCATGGGCCGCCAGCAGATCGTCAACGACGACTCCCCCATGGAGATCCGCAACGGCGACCTGTCCGTGGACGAGGCCACCTACAGCGCGAAACTGAAGGGCCGGGTCCTCGACCTCACCTTCAAGGAGTTCGAGCTGCTGAAGTACCTCGCCCAGCACCCGGGCCGCGTCTTCACCCGCGCCCAGCTCCTCCAGGAGGTCTGGGGCTACGACTACTTCGGCGGCACCCGCACGGTGGACGTGCACGTACGGCGGCTGCGCGCGAAGCTCGGCCCCGAGCACGAGTCGCTGATCGGCACCGTCCGCAACGTCGGTTATCGATTCGTTACCCCGGAGAAGCCCGAGCGGTCCGCCGAGGAGCCGAAGGCCGCGGCGGGGCGGGCAAAGCCCGTGGATGCGGACACAGCGGCCGCCCTGGACGCCGCCGAGCTCCGGGCCGACGCGTAACGGCACCCCGGGCGGGGCGCACCGGCGCGGCCGGGCCCCGTCCGGCATGCGGGACGCTCCCGCACGCCCTGCCCAGAGCGGGTCCATCCGCGTAGACTCCGCGCGTGGCCAAGGTGACTCGCGATGACGTCGCACGACTGGCGGGGACATCCACCGCCGTCGTCAGCTATGTCATCAACAACGGACCCAGGCCGGTCGCCCCGGCCACCCGCGAGCGGGTGCTCGCCGCGATCAAGGAGCTGGGCTACCGGCCCGACCGGGTCGCCCAGGCCATGGCCTCGCGGCGCACGGACCTCATAGGCCTGATCGTGCCGGACGCCCGCCAGCCCTTCTTCGGGGAGATGGCGCACGCGGTCGAGTGGGCCGCCGCCGAGCGCGGGAAGATGGTCCTCGTCGGCAACTCCGACTACGTCGGCGAGCGCGAGGTGCACTATCTGCGGGCGTTCCTCGGGATGCGCGTCTCCGGGCTCATCCTCGTCTCGCACGCCCTGAACGACCTGGCCGCCGCCGAGATCGAGGCGTGGGACGCCCGGGTCGTCCTGCTGCACGAGCGGCCCGAGGCCATCGACGACGTCGCCGTCGTCACCGACGACCTGGGCGGCGCCCAGCTCGCCGTACGCCATCTGCTGGAGCACGGAAACCCGTACGTCGCCTGCATGGGCGGCACCGCGGACACCCCGGCGGTCGGCGACCCGGTCTCCGACCACGTCGAGGGCTGGAAGCGGGCGATGGCGGAGGCCGGGCTGCCCACCGAGGGACGGCTCTTCGAGGCGCCGTACAACCGCTACGACGCCTATCGCATAGCGCTCGACATCCTGTCCGGGCCGCGGCGGCCCCCCGCGATCTTCTGCTCCACCGACGACCAGGCCATCGGGGTGCTGCGCGCGGCGCGGGAGCTGCGCATCGACGTCCCCGGCGAGCTGGCCGTCGCCGGCTTCGACGACATCAAGGAGGCGGCGCTGGCGGACCCGCCGCTGACCACGGTCGCCTCCGACCGCTCGGCCATGGCGCGCGCCGCCGTCGACCTCGTCCTCGACGACGGGCTGCGGGTCGCGGGATCGCGCCGGGAGCGGCTGAAGGTGTTCCCGTCCCGGCTCGTCCAGCGCCAGTCCTGCGGTTGCGCCTGACCGCCTTTACATCGGGCATACGGTCTTCTGCCGGGCTTCTCAGCCCGCCCTCAGGAAGCTCTCATCCTCGGGCGCCACGCTCGTCCGTATGACCGAGAGCTACCGCCGCAGCGACGACGACCACCCGTATCAGGGCGCCCGGCAGCACGCCTCCTCCCCCGTGGACCCGGAATGGCCGCCCCCGCCGGCCTACCGGCCGGCCGGTCACCCCGAGGGCGGGACGGCGCCCACCCCTCTCCTCGCCGAGCCGGCCGCCCGACCGGCGGCCGGGCGGCGCCGCGGGAGCGGCCGCCCGGTCACCCTCCTCGCCGCCGTGGCGATCGTCGCCGCGGCGATCGGCGGCGGCACCGCCTACGGCATCCAGGAGCTGAGCCACGGCGACACCGCGGCCACCGCGGCGCCCGCCGGGACCACCGTCGTCCCCTCCAGCCAGAAGGGCACGGTCGCCGGGGTCGCCAAGGCGGTCAGCCCGAGCATCGTGGAGATCAGGGCGCAGTCCGGCTCCGGCACCTCCACCGGCTCCGGCGTCATCCTCACGAGTGACGGCGAGATCGTCACCAACAACCACGTCGTCTCCGGCGCCTCCCAGGTCACCGTGCGCACGGACGACGGCAAGCGGTACACCGCCGACGTCGTCGGCACCGACAGCGGCAAGGACCTCGCGCTGATCAAACTCAAGGGCGCGTCCGGGCTGACGGCGGCCACCCTCGGCGACTCCGGCCGGGTCCAGGTCGGCGACCAGGTCGTGGCGATCGGCTCGCCCGAGGGCCTCACCGGCACGGTCACCAGCGGCATCGTCTCCGCGCTCGACCGTGACGTGAAGGTCTCCACGCATGAGGGGCAGCAGCAGCAACAGCAGCCGGACGCCGGCTGGCCGTTCGAGTTCGGCGGCCGGCAGTTCAACGGCGACACCGGCTCGTCGACGACGACGTACAAGGCGATCCAGACGGACGCGTCCCTGAACCCCGGCAACTCCGGCGGCGCGCTCATCGACATGAACGGGCACATCGTCGGCATCAACTCGGCGATGTACTCGGCCGCGGGGTCGGGCTCCTCCGACGCCGGCAGCGTCGGCCTGGGCTTCGCCATCCCGGTGAACACCGTCAAGGCCGACCTGGCGAAGCTGCGGGCGGGATCACAGAGCTGAGAAGGCCGTGAACCGTGCGAGGCTGAAGAGGTGCAGCCCCTGGACGCCCGCACACCCGCCCCCGTCCCGTCGCACCCGAGGAACCCGAGCCGATGAGCCCCGCCGACGCCGACCGTGACCCGCAGCGCATCCTGATCGTCGACGACGAGCCGGCGGTGCGTGAGGCCCTCCAGCGCAGTCTCGCCTTCGAGGGGTACGACACCGAGGTCGCGGTCGACGGCGCGGACGCCTTGGAGAAGGCGGCCGCCCACCGGCCCGACCTGGTCGTCCTCGACATCCAGATGCCCCGGATGGACGGCCTGACCGCGGCACGCCGCGTGCGCGCCGCCGGTGACACCACGCCGATCCTGATGCTCACCGCCCGCGACACCGTCGGCGACCGCGTCACCGGGCTGGACGCCGGCGCCGACGACTACCTCGTCAAGCCGTTCGAGCTGGACGAGCTGTTCGCCCGGGTCCGCGCGCTGCTGCGGCGCAGCTCGTACGCGGCGGCCGGCACGGGCCCGGGGGACGACGACGAGGTGCTGACCTTCGCCGACCTGCGGATGAACCTCGCGACCCGGGAGGTCTTCCGGGGCGGGCGGCCCGTGGAGCTGACCCGCACGGAGTTCACGCTGCTGGAGATGTTCCTGACGCACCCCCGGCAGGTCCTGACCCGTGAGCAGATCCTGAAGGCCGTCTGGGGCTTCGACTTCGAGCCCTCCTCCAACTCCCTCGACGTCTACGTCATGTACCTGCGCCGCAAGACGGAGGCGGGCGGCGAGCCGCGGCTCGTGCACACCGTCCGGGGCGTGGGGTACGTGCTGCGCCAGGGCGGCGCCGAGTGAGCAGGGCGCTGCGCCGCCTCCGCACCCTGCCGATCCGCACACGGCTGTCGCTGCTGGTGGCGGCGGCGGTGGCGTTCGCGGTGGCGGCGGTGTCGGTGACGTGCTGGTTCCTGGTGCAGGGGAAGCTCTACGAGCAGCTGAACGACGATCTGCGCCAGGCGGTGCGGACGAAGCCCGGGCAGTGGGTCGAGCTGCAGCGCGCGCTCTCCGACTGCACCACGTCCCCGCAGGACCCGGGGCCCTTCCGGAACCTGTACACCCAGATCGTCAGGGCCGACGGAACTCCCTGCGTCACCGCCGACTCCATCGGCGCGGTCAAGGTCACCCAGGCCGACAAGGACGTGATCAGGGACGGGGCGTCCAGCAAGGGCGTCATCCACAACAGCACCGCCGAGGACGGCACCCCGGTCCGGGTCATCACCGTGCCCCAGCCGGCCCAGGACGCCGGCACCGGGCAGCAGTCCTACGTCGCCCTCAGCATCGCCGTGTCGCTGGAGGGCACCCGCGCCACCCTCAACGACCTCGCCCTCATCCTCCTCCTCGTCTCCGGCGTCGGAGTCGTCGGCGCCGGGGCGGCCGGGCTCGCGGTCGCGCGGGCCGGGCTGCGTCCGGTCGACAAGCTCACCGAGGCCGTCGAGCACGTGGCCCGTACCGAGGACCTGAGCATCCGCATCCCGGTGGAGGACGACGCCGAGGACGAGATCGCCCGGCTCTCCCGGTCCTTCAACTCCATGACGTCCTCGCTGGCCAGCTCCCACGAGCTGCAGCAGCAGCTGATCGCCGACGCCGGGCACGAACTGCGCACGCCCCTCACCTCGCTGCGCACCAACATCGAGCTGCTCACCCGCAGCGAGGAGACCGGCCGGCCCCTGCCCGAGGCCGACCGCAAGGCGCTGCTCGCCTCGGTGAAGGCGCAGATGACCGAACTGGCCGCCCTGATCGGCGACCTGCAGGAGCTGTCCCGGGCGCAGGGCCAGCGCGGCGAGCGGGTCCAGGTGGTCTCCCTGACGGACACCGTGGAGGCCGCCCTGCGCCGGGTGCGGCTGCGCGGCCCGGAGCTGACCATCGGCGCCGACCTGCGGCCCTGGTACGTCCGCGCCGAACCGGCGGCGCTGGAGCGCGCGGTCGTCAACATCCTCGACAACGCCGTGAAGTTCAGCCCCGCCGACGCCACCATCGAGGTGGCGCTGGCCGACGGCGTCCTCACGGTCCGCGACCACGGCCCGGGCATCGCCGCCGACGAACTGCCCTACGTCTTCGACCGTTTCTGGCGCTCACCGAGCGCACGGGCGCTGCCCGGTTCGGGGCTGGGCCTGTCCATCGTGGCCCGGACGGTCGAGCAGGCCGGCGGGCAGGTCGCGCTGACCCGCGCCGAGGACGGCGGCACGGTCGCCACCGTACGGCTGCCGGGGGCGCCGACGCCGCCGCCCGAGACGCCGTAGGGCGTCAGCGGGGGCCGGCCGCCCGGCGCATGACCTCGGCGGCGAGCCGGACGGACGCGTCACGGGTGGCGGCGGCGAGCATGTCGGTGCGGATGGGGCCGCCCTGCGCGAGGTGCCGGTCGTAGGGGAGCAGGACGACGGGGACGCCGGGCTCCCGCAGGTGGGCGACGGCCGTCCGCTCGTCGAGGGTGGCGTCCGGGGTGGCGGCGCTGAGGGCGACGACCGTGGTGTGCAGGGCGGAGTGCGGGAGCCGGGCGAGCCAGTCCAGCACCTGGCGGGTGCCGTGGATGCCCTCGGCGGTCATCGGGGCGACCACGACCCGGGCGTGCGCGGTGTCCATCGCCGTACGCGCCACCTCGCCGGGCAGCGTCTCGCTGTCCACGACGGTGACCGCGAAGTAGCGGCGCAGCGCGAGGGTCACGGTCCGGTAGGTCCGTACGTCCAGCGGCGCCCCGACGCGGCCCTGGCTCGCGGGCAGCAGCCAGCCGCCGTCCTGGACGGGCACCAGATAGCCGGTGAGGTCGGTGAGCCCCATCGACGGGGTCAGGATCGAGGCGAGGTCGGCGCAGGTCCAGCGCACGGTCCTGGCGCCCATGCGCATCGGGAGCGTGCCGAGGGCGGCGTCGGCCTCCAGGGTGAGGACCGGGTCGTGCCGGTAGTGGTTGAAGGTGCGCCCGAGGAGCGCGGCGACCGTGGACTTGCCGACGCCGCCGCGGATCGAGGTGACGGCGACGACCCGTCCGGTGGTGACGGGTCGCTGCACCTCGCGGGCGAGCCGCGTCTGCTCGGTGACCTCCTGCGCGGCGGAGGCGGTCAGCCTGCGCAGCGAGGCCCCGGCCCGGCGCGCGGCCGTGTCGCCGTGCTGCGGGCGTCCCAGGGCGACGGCCAGCCGGGGGTCGACGGTCGGCACCGACTCCGGCGTCCCGCGACCCTGGTCGGGCACGAAGGTCTGCCGGGGGACCGGCGGCGGGGGTGCCTGGCGGTCCCGGCCGGCGTCCGGTGCGGGCCCGTGCGGGCCGCGGTGTGCGTCCTGAGTCCCCGTCACGCTGTCACCCTGCCCTACGCGAAGCCGCCGGACACCACGACCGCCGCCGGGACCAGGGCGAGCACGGCCCACGGTTCCAGCAGGTCGCCGGCCCGGCGCAGCCGTGCGCGCGGTCTCCCGGACGGGTGCACGGTCAGGTGCAGCACCGCGAGCAGGGCGAGGACGACGATCCCGGGCTCTCCCCACAGGGCGGCGAGCCGCACCACGACGACGGCGGCGGCCAGCAGCAGCGCCCCGACCTCGACGGTGAGGGGGTACGCGCGGGCGCGCAGCACGAGGACGACGGCCAGCAGGGCGGCGAGCGTCACCGTCCCCGCCGTGGCGGTGCGCAGCAGCAGCACGCCCGACGCGCCGGCGGCCAGGGCGAGCACCACGGTCGCCGGGGCCAGCGCGCGATGGGTGACCGCGAGAGCGGTGCCGGCGTCGTGGCGGCTGACGGAGACGCCACCCGTGCGCCGGTCGTCGAGGGCGGTCAGGCCGGAGGCCGTCAGGGCCAGCCGCGGGAGAACGCCGAGGGCGAGTGCGGCGGCCACGGCCGGCAGGGCGGCGGCCCGGCTCTGCTGGACGGCCGTGTGCCCCCCGCCCTGGAACAGGACCGCGGCCTCGCCCAGGAGGAGGCAGCCGAGGACGGCCGCGGCGCCGGTCAGGGCGGGACGCCCGAGGGGGGTGCACCAGCCGGCGAGCGCGAGCGCGGCCGCCACGGCCGCGGCGAGGCCCGCGGCCCGCAGCGGGCCGGGCCAGCCGTGGGCACCGGCCGAGGCCCACACGCCGACGACGGCCAGGGCGGCGGCCAGCGCGAGAAGGGTGACGGCGGTCGTGGAGCGCCGGGCCCGCCCGCACAGGACACCGGCCCCGGCGGCGGCCGGGGCGAAGACGAGCAGGACGGCCCCGACGGCGGCCGGGTCGAGGCGGTGGAGGGCGAGGACCGCGGCGGACGACGCCCAGAGCACGGCCGCGGCCGCAGCGGCGGCACGTCGTGTGGCGGGCCGCCATCGCCAGGCCCGCGTCCCGAGGTCGTCGGCGGACGCGTCGGTGGCGTCGTGCCCGGCGGGGCCGCGGGGAAGGACCTCCGGCGCCGGCGTGCGCTCGGACCCCGTGGATGTCACGCGCCCGAACCTACCACCGGCCGACTCGGGTGGATGGAGAGGGAGTGAGGGAAGCGGGCCGGTCCGAGGAAGGTCCGGCCCGCGCCCGTGACCTGGGTGTTCGAGAGTGCCTCGCCCCCTCCGGGCGGACCCGGTCGCCGTCCTTCTCCACGCGGACGTCCACCGGGGGCGGGTCGAAGCCCCGTCATGTGGTGGGGGGAACGCGCCGGTCCGTCCGACCGTGCGCGCTCCCCCCACCCGCAACCGCCCCCGGAGGTGCGCGATGCGGTTCACGCCTCTCCACCGGAGCGGTGACGGTGTCCTACCGGACGACCGTGATGCGGTCCGCCGCGGGGGGCGCGATCGGGCTCGTGGGCGTGGAGTTGGCCGTCAGGTACTTCTGCAGCACCGTCAGGTCGTCCGTGCCGACGAGCGGGTTCGTGCCCCGGCCGAGCGTGGTGAAGCCGTCGCCGCCGCCCGCGAGGAAGTTGTTCATCGCGACGCGGTAGGTGGCGGCCGGGTCGATCGCCGTGCCGTTCAGCTTGACGGAGTCCGCCACCACACGGTCCGCGCCCGACTTGGTCAGGTCCAGCGTGTAGGTGAGGCCCGCGGAGATCTGCAGGATCTTCGGCGAGGCCGCGTTGGTCCCGCTGACCTGCTCCTTGAGCACCTGGACGAGCTGGGCGCCGGTGAGGTCCTGGAGGTTCACCGTGTTGGAGAACGGCTGCACCGTGAAGCCCTCGGCGTAGGTGACCACGCCGTCGCCCTCGTCGCCCTTGGCCGTGTAGGTCAGGGCCGCGCGGATGCCGCCGGGGTTCATCAGCGCCAGGTCCGTCTCCGGGTCCAGCTCCTTGCCGTAGGCGAGCTGGGCGTCGGCGATCAGGTCGCCGAGCGGGGACTCGGTGCCGGCGTTGCCGATGTCGGCGGAGATGTAGCCGATCGGGCGGTTGCCGATGGGCGCCGCGAGGGTGTTCCACTTCGAGATCAGCGCGGTCATGTCGGGGGCCTTGGTGACGTCCCGGCTGACCACGTGGTTCGCGGACTTCACGGACGTACGGGCGATGTCGCCGGTGAAGCGGTCGTACGTCAGCGTGGTGTCGGTGTAGAGGCGGCCGAAGGACGAGGCCGAGGTGACCATGCGGGGCTCGCCCGACGGGTCGGGGACCGTGCACACGTACGCGTTGTGCGTGTGGCCGGTGACCAGCGCGTCCACCGACGGGGAGACGTTCTTGGCGATGTCCACGATCGGGCCGGAGATGCCGGAGCCGGCGCTTCCGGAGTCGCAGTCGTAGTTGTACGACGTGGAGGCCGGGAAGCCGCCCTCGTGGATGAGGGCCACGATCGACTTCACGCCCTGGCGCTGCAGCTCCTTGGCGTACTTGTTGATCGTCTCGACCTCGTCCTTGAACGTGAGGCCCTTGACGCCCTCGGCGGAGACGACGCCCGGGGTGCCCTCCAGGGTCACCCCGATGAAGCCGATCTTGACGTCCTTCTTCTTCCACACCCAGTAGGGCTTGAGGATCGGCTTGCCGCTCTTCTCGTTCAGGACGTTCGCGGCGAGGTAGGGGAAGTCGGCGCCCTCGAACTTCTTGTCCGTGTAGCAGCCGTCGGTGGGGTGGCAGCCGCCGTTCTGGAGGCGGGCCAGCTCCTTGGAGCCCTCGTCGAACTCGTGGTTGCCGACGGAGGTGACGTCCAGTTCGAGCTTGTTCAGCGCCTCGACGGTGGGCTCGTCGTGGAAGAGGCCCGAGATCAGCGGGGAGGCGCCGACCATGTCGCCGCCGGCAGCGGTGACGGAGTACGTCTTGCCGGCGCGCGCCTGGCGCAGATGCGTGGCCAGGTACTCCACGCCGCCCGCGTCGATGGTCTTCGTGGTGCCGTCGGCCTGGAGTTCGGTGACCCGGCCGGAGGAGCCGGACGGCGGCTCCAGGTTGCCGTGCAGGTCGTTGAAGGACAGCAGCTGCACGTCCTGGTAACGGTGGAAGCCGTGTCCGTGTCCGCCCTCGCCGGAGCCGGCGCCCGGCGAGGCGGTCGCGGGGAGCGCTGCGGCGAGCGCGCCGACGGTGGCGAGCCCGGCGGCCGTCGCGACCAGTGCGTATGTACGGCGTCTGCGGTGCTGCTGCTGGGATGTGGCTGACATCCGCCCCCCTGTGGGTCGTGAGTGGCATGGGCCCGTCGGGCGGCAGCCTAGAGTCAACGCGCGTAGCGCGACAGGGGGTTCCGGGTTACACCTTGGTTGCTTCTGTGCCGCGACTTTGCCCGGGGCGCCCCTTACCCTCGTACGCATGACCAGCGACGACATCGCCCGATCCGTCCCCTCCCGTTCCGTCGGGACCTACTCCGCCCTGTCCCCGGAGCAGACGGAGGCCGTCCTCGAACTGCTCGCGGAGGCCGCCCGGGTCGACGGCCAGCAGGCGGTGTCCGAACAGGGCCGGCTCCAGCTGCGCCACAGCGTGGCGGCCGGTGAGGGCGGCGGTGGCCGCGAGGGCGTCTCGCATCTGCTGCTGACCGCGGGCGGCCAACTCGTCGGATACGCCCAGTTGGAGGACACCGACCCGGTCGAGGCGCCCGCCGCCGAGCTGGTCGTGCACCCCGCGCACCGGGGCCTCGGCCACGGGCGCGCGCTCGGTACGGCCCTCCTGGCGGCCTCCGGCAAGCGGCTGCGGGTGTGGGCGCACGGCGGCCACTCCGCCGCCCGGCATCTCGCCCAGGTGCTGGGTCTGACCATGTTCCGCGAACTGCGCCAGATGCGCCTGCCGTTGACGGGCATGGAGCTGTCGGAGCCGGTGCTGCCGGAGGGTGTCACGATCCGCACGTTCGTGCCCGGCCAGGACGACGCGGCCTGGCTCGCGGTGAACGCCGCCGCGTTCGCCCACCACCCCGAGCAGGGCTCGCTCACCCAGCGCGACCTCGACGACCGCGCGGGCGAGCCGTGGTTCGACCCGGCGGGCTTCTTCCTGGCCGAACGCGGCGGCGAACTGGTCGGCTTCCACTGGACGAAGGTCCACGCCGAGGAGCGCCTCGGCGAGGTGTACGTCCTCGGGGTACGTCCGGGCGCCCAGGGCGGCGGCCTCGGCAAGGCCCTGACGACGGTCGGGCTGCGGCACCTGGCCGCGCAGGGGCTGCCGACGGCGATGCTGTACGTCGACGCGGACAACAAGGCGGCGGTGTCCGTCTACGAGCGGCTCGGGTTCACGACGTACGAGACGGACCTGATGTACCGCACGGAGACCTGAGCCGGTCTCACCCGACGGGCCGGGCGCGGACCACGAGGACGTCGAGCGCGTGTTCGTCGCCACCGACGGACAGCCCGGCCCAGCACGCCTGCGCGGCCAGCAGGTTGACGGCGCGCTGCGGCGCGCACGCCACGTCGGTGCCGCCGCCGGTGCCGTCCTCGCCGGTCAGCCGCCGGGCCACCGCGCGGGCGGCCGCCTCGGCGTCGGCGGCGTGCGGTCCCAGCGCGGTGGGCACCGGCTTGCCCTCCCCCGACACGAACGCCTCCACGAGCAGCAGCGGGGCTCCGCCGTCCGCCGTACCGCGCCAGCGCCGCACCTGAGTGGTGGCCGCGAGCCCGGGCAGCGCGCGGGCGACCTCGGCCAGCAGCCAGGCCCCCTGCGCCAGCCCCGTCGCCAGCGCCCCGGCTCCCGCGCTCGCCGACCAGGCCCGGTTCCCCTCCCCGGCGCGGCTCCTCCCCAGCAGCCGCCAGTCGCCGGGCACGGGCACGGACATCGGCGCCTCCAGCGCCAGCACCGCACCGGCCCCGTCCGCCAGGGCGGCGGCGAGCGCTTCCGCCGCGCCCGCGGGCTCGTCGCCGTGCGCGGCGAGCGTGTGCCCCGGCAGGTCGACCGCCGCCCAGGCGAAGGAACCGGTGCGCACGGAGCCCACGTCGACGGCGACCACACGCGCTGCGGACAGGTCCACGCGCCCCTCCCCCGTTGTCGAGTCCGGTCACCGTACCGGGCCGGCTTGACACCGCGGTCCCCTTCCACCACCCTTTCACTACTCAATTAGTGAAAGGGTGGTGGAACGCGATGATCGAGTACCGCATCGACCGGCGCTCCGGCGTCGCCACCTACGTCCAGATCGTGCAGCAGACCAAACAGGCGCTGCGTCTCGGCCTGTTGGAGCCCGGCGACAAGCTGCCCACCGCCCGCGAGGTCGTCGAGGCGACCGCCATCAACCCGAACACCGTCCTCAAGGCGTACCGCGAACTGGAGCGCGAGGGCCTGGTCGAGGCGCGCCGGGGGCTCGGCACCTTCGTGCGCCGGGGGCTGAACACCGCACCGGCGGACTCACCGCTGCGGGCCGAGCTGGACGCCTGGGCCGTGCGGGCCCGCGAGGCCGGGCTCGACCGCGACGACGTGGACGCGCTCTTCACTTCCGTACTGGACACACACTTCAAGGGGGACCCGTCATGACCGAGACCGCCATCGAGGCGGCCGGGCTGGACATGCGGTTCGGATGGCGGGGGAAGCCCGCGCTGGACGGCTGCGCGTTCCGGATCCCGCCGGGCGCCGTGTGCGCCGTCGTCGGCCCGAACGGCGCCGGCAAGTCGACCCTGCTGTCCCTCGCCGCCGGGCTGGCCCGGCCCACCGCCGGCACGCTCACCGTCCTCGGCCGGCCGCCCGCCGAGGTCCGCGCACGGGTCGGGTACGTCGCCCAGGACAAGCCCCTGCACCCCCAGCTGACCATCGCCGAGACCCTGCGCTACGGCCGTGAGCTGAACCCCGGCCGCTGGGACGACCGGGTCGCCGAGCGGATCGTCGCCGAGGGCGAGCTGGACACGGACACGAAGATCCGCACCCTGTCCGGCGGCCAGCGCACCCGCGTGGCGCTCGCCCTCGCCCTCGGCAAGCGGCCCGAACTGCTGCTCCTGGACGAGCCGATGGCCGACCTCGACCCGCTCGCCCGGCACCAGCTGACGGGGACGCTCATGGCCGACGCGGCCGAGCACGGCACCACGGTCGTGATGTCCTCGCACGTCGTCGCCGAGCTGGAGGGCTCCTGCGACCACCTCCTGCTGCTCGGCGCCGGGCGGGTGCGCCTGGCGGGGCCGCTGGAGGACCTGCTGGCCGCGCACCGCCTGGTCACCGGGCGCGCCGGCGCCTCCCTCGACCCGCACACCGTGGTCGAGGCGCGCACCACCGGCCGCGGGCTCACCGCCCTGATCCGGCCCGAAGGTCCCCTCGAGCCGGCCTGGCAGGACACCGCCCCCACCCTGGAGGAGCTGGTCCTCGCCCATCTCCGTGCCCCGCAGGCCCCCGCCCTGCGCCTCGACGACGTCCGGGAGGCCGCCGTATGACCGCTGTGACCCCCGGGACCACGGCCGCCGTCGCCCGGCGCCGGGGACCCCGCGGCCTGCTCTGGGCGACACTGCGGGTGCACCGCTCGGCCCTGTGGTTCTGGGTGATGCTGGTGGCCGTCGGCGCCGGCGTCCTGCTGTGGGCGTACGGCCCCGGCGCGGACGCCGCCTGGGCCGAGTACCGGTCCCGGGGCTGCCTCGACGGCCGGCCCAGCCTGGGCTGCGACATGGGGGGCGCGGCCGCGGGGCGCTACCAGAGCGCCGAGGCACTGGCCGGCGGACTCATCGGACTCGTGCCGTTCCTCACCGCGGCCTGGGCCGGCGGCGCGCTCATCGGGCGGGAGCTGGAGAGCGGCACGGCCCGGCTGGCCTGGACGCAGTCGGTCTCCCCGGCCCGCTGGCTCGCCGCCAAACTGGCCGTCCCCGCCGCGCTGCTGGTGGCCGGAATGCTCCTCCTCACCCCGCTGCACCGCCTGATGTTCACCTCCGACAGCCTGCTGCGCGCCACCATCGGCTCGGCGGACTGGCACCAGAGCCCGGTCTTCGAGGCCAACGGGACCCTCGCCACCGCCTACGCCCTGCTGGGCCTGGCCGTCGGCGTCCTCGCGGGCCTGCTCCAGCGCCGTGCCCTGCCCGCGCTCGGCACCGCGGTCGTGGCCCTCGGCGCCCTGACGATCGCCCTCAGGGACCTGCGCCCGCACCTGTGGCCGGTCCGGACGCTGACCGGCGAGCAGTACCCCGAGTGGACCGGCATGGTCGTCGACGACGGCGCCCTGACCTCCGGCGGGGCCCGCGTCACCGACCCGTTGTGCGTGGACGACGCCCGCTGCCTGGCCGAGCACGACATCGTCGGCTACTACCGCGACTTCCACCCGGCCTCGCACTTCTGGCCCCTCCACCTGGTCGAGACGGGCATCGTCCTGGCCCTGGCGGCCCTCGCGGTCCTGGTCTCCTTCCGCCTGCTGAACCGCCGCACCGCGCGAGCCGTATGACGGAGCGGCCGCCTCGCACGCGTCCGCACGTCTCTCCACGGGGGGAAGGACGTGCGGACGCGCGCGGGCCGTGTCCCGCTTCACCGCACGCCATGTCCTGGTAACCGGCGGTTAAGACAACCTTGCGACGCTCGGCCAATGACTCCCGCCGTGCCAGAGCCCGTGCCGCCTTCGCACCCGGGCGCGGGGAACGGGGACCGGCGACGCCTCCCGGCGGCGCTCCCACCCGCCCGTTCCGACGCGCCTGTACACCTCGACGCGCGGAACAATGGGCGTATGAGCCAGTCCTCGAACGCCCCGGCACAGGTCCAGCACGCGCAGCCCTCCGTGGGCTCCATCGCGGCGCACCGCCCGCACACCGTCACCTCGGCGGTCGTCTCCGACCTGGAACCCGACATCGACGCCGATCTCGACGCCTACGACGTCGGCGAGGTCGAGGGCGTCCAGCTGCCCCAGGGCCGCTTCCTCGACCGGGAGCGCAGCTGGCTGGCGTTCAACGAGCGCGTGCTCGAACTCGCCGAGGACCCCGCCACACCGCTGCTGGAGCGGGCCAACTTCCTGGCCATCTTCGCCAGCAACCTGGACGAGTTCTTCATGGTCCGGGTGGCCGGTCTGAAGCGCCGCATAGCCACCGGTGTGGCCACCCGCTCCGCGTCGGGGCTCCAGCCGCGCGAGGTGCTGGAGATGATCTGGGCCCGCTCCCGTGAGCTCATGGCCCGGCACGCCGCCTGCTACCACGAGGACGTCGCCCCCGCCCTCGCGGAGGAGGGCATCCACCTGGTCCGCTGGAACGAGCTGACGGAGAAGGAGCAGGCCCGCCTGTTCACCCTGTTCCGGCACCAGATCTTCCCGGTGCTGACCCCGCTGGCCGTCGACCCGGCGCACCCCTTCCCGTACATCTCCGGGCTCTCCCTGAACCTGGCCGTCCGGGTCCGCAACCCCGTCACCGGCACCCCGCACTTCGCCCGCGTCAAGGTGCCCCCGCTGCTCTCCCGCTTCCTGGAGGCCTCCCCCGGCCGGTACGTCCCGCTGGAGGACGTGATCGCCGCGCACCTGGAGGAGCTGTTCCCGGGCATGGAGGTGCTGGAGCACCACGCGTTCCGGGTCACCCGCAACGAGGACCTGGAGGTCGAGGAGGACGACGCGGAGAACCTCCTGCAGGCCCTGGAGAAGGAGCTCATGCGGCGCCGGTTCGGCCCGCCGGTGCGCCTGGAGGTCGAGGAGAACATCAACCAGGAGGTCCTGGACCTGCTGGTGCGCGAGCTGAAGATCAGCGAGGCCGAGGTGTACCCGCTCACCGGCCCCCTGGACCTCACGGGCCTCTTCCGTATCGCCTCCATCGACCGGCCCGAGCTGAAGTACCCGAAGTTCATCGCCGGCACCCACCGCGACCTCGCCGAGGTGGAGTCGGCGTCCGCGCCGGACATCTTCGCCGCGCTGCGCAGCCGGGACGTCCTGCTGCACCACCCGTACGACTCCTTCTCCACCTCCGTGCAGGCGTTCCTGGAGCAGGCCGCCGACGACCCGGACGTCCTCGCGATCAAGCAGACCCTGTACCGGACCTCCGGCGACTCCCCCATCGTCAACGCGCTCATCGACGCGGCCGAGGCCGGCAAGCAGGTCCTGGTGCTGGTCGAGATCAAGGCGCGCTTCGACGAGCACGCCAACATCAAGTGGGCGCGCAAGCTGGAGGAGGCCGGCTGCCACGTCGTCTACGGCCTGGTCGGCCTGAAGACCCACTGCAAGCTGTCGCTGGTGGTCCGTCAGGAGGGCGAGACGCTCCGGCGCTACAGCCACGTCGGCACCGGCAACTACCACCCGAAGACGGCCCGCCTCTACGAGGACCTCGGCCTGCTCACCGCCGACCCGCAGGTCGGCGCGGACCTGTCCGACCTGTTCAACCGGCTGTCGGGCTACTCGCGCCGCGAGACCTACCGGCGCCTGCTGGTCGCCCCCAAGTCCCTGCGGGACGGCCTGATCGCCCGGATCAACAAGGAGGTCCAGCACCACCGTGCCGGACGCCCCGCCTACGTCCGCATCAAGGTCAACTCGATCGTCGACGAGGCCCTGATCGACGCCTGCTACGCCGCGTCCCAGGCGGGCGTGCCGGTGGACATCTGGGTCCGCGGGATCTGCGCGGTCCGCCCGGGCGTGACCGGCCTGTCGGAGAACGTCCGCGTCCGCTCGGTCCTCGGCCGCTTCCTGGAGCACTCCCGCGTCTTCGCCTTCGGCAACGGCGGGGAACCAGAAGTGTGGATCGGCAGCGCCGACATGATGCACCGCAACCTCGACCGCCGTATCGAAGCCCTGGTCAGGGTCACCGACCCGGCCCACCGCGCGGCGCTGAACCGGCTCCTGGAGACCGGGATGTCCGACACCACCGCGTCCTGGCACCTCGGCCCGGACGGCGAGTGGACCCGGCACGCGACGGACGCGGAGGGGCAGCCCCTGCGCAATGTCCAGGAGATGCTCATAGACGCCCGGAGGCGCCGGCGTGGCACAGCGACACCCTGATCCGACGGACCCGGCGGCCGGCGCGGTGACCGGGGAGGCCCTCGCGGACCACCTGCGCGCCCAGGCCACCGAGTTCCTCCGCGCCCTGCGGCTGCACCGGGAGGGCGGTGCGGGCATGGAGCCCGACGGCGCGGTCCGGGCACTGCGGCGCTCGGCCCGCCGGATCAGCGGCAGCCTGCACACGTTCCGCCCGCTCCTCGACGCCGGCTGGGCGGAGGCCGTCCGCCCCGAGCTGGCCTGGCTGTCGGGCACCCTGGCCCTGGAGCAGGCGTACGCGGCCCGGCTGGAACGGCTGCTGCAGGCCCTGCACCGGCTGTCGGGCACCCCGGTCCTCCCGGTGCAGGCGCCGGGCCCGGCCGGGGTGCCGCCCGCCCCGGAGCCCACCGGGCCCGCCGCCACCGAGCGCGGCAAGCTCGCCGTGGGCGCGGCCAAGGCGGGCGCCCTGCTCGAACGGCAGCTCACCCTGGCCCGGACGCGCGCCCACTCCGCCGCCCTCCAGGCCCTCGGCGGCAGCCGCTTCCACGCGGTGGCCGACACCGTCGCCCTGCTGGCCAGCGAGGTCCCCCTGACCCCGGCGGCGGCCACCGCCGACCTGCGGCCCCTCGCGGCCGCCGCCGAGGAGCGGCTCGCCGCCGCGGTGACCGCGCTGCCGCTGATGCGGGCGGGGCATCCGTACAACGCGGAGGCGCTGGTCCACGGCCTGTCCCCGGACCCGTCCCCGCATCCGCAGGACGGGCCCTGGCACCAGGTCCGGCTGCTGCTGCGCCTGCACCGCTACGCCCGCGAGGTCCTGCACGGCGACGGCGGCCCCGTGGACGTACGGCTGACGGCGGCCGGGCAGGCCCTGGACCGGCACCGGGACGCCTCCGAGGCGGCGACCGCCGCCGCCCAGGCGGCCCGCACCCCCCGGATCGCGCCCGCGACGGCCTACGCCCTCGGTGTCCTGCACGCCGACCAGCGGCACGAGGTGGAGGCGGCCCGGTTCGCGTTCCAGCGGTTTTGGCAGAAGCAGGCCGTGGGCACGTCCTGACCCACGCCGGCCCCGAGGAGGCGCACCCGGTGACAGACGCGGACGACCGTACGGTGCACGCCGCGGGCTGCGTCCTGTGGCGCCGCTCGCCGGACGGCGGCGAGCTGGAGATCTGCCTGGTCCACCGGCCCCGGTACGACGACTGGTCGCACCCCAAGGGCAAGCTGCGACGCGGCGAGGACCCCCTCGCGGGCGCGCTGCGCGAGGTGGCCGAGGAGACCGGGCACACGGCCGAGCCGGGGGACGGGCTGCCCACGGTCCGCTATCTCGTGAACGACCGACCCAAGGAGGTGCGTTACTGGGCCGCCGAGGCGGGCGCCGGCACCTTCACCCCGAACTCCGAGGTGGACCGGGTGCTGTGGCTGCCCCCCGAGCGCGCCCGGGACCGGCTGACGCAGCCGAGGGACCGCATGCTCGTCGACGCGCTGCTGGCGTCACTGGACCGGGCGTAGGAGGGGGCGCGGGCGGCGCGCGGCCGCACCACGCCGTCCCCAGGGGTTCACCCCCCGTTCATGCTCGCCCTTCGGTGCCTTCACCTGATCTGTCTAATTTCGGCCGTGCACGATGAGAGAACACGCCCCGGGGGACGTGTCCTCATCTCACCAGTCTTCGCACGCCGCCGAAATTCAGGACGGCGGCTCCCGGAAGGAAATTCCTCACAGTGAAGCTTCAGCGCAAGACCCGGCGGGCTCTCGCAGTCGGCGCTCTCGCCGTCTCCGGCGCCCTGGCCCTCACGGCGTGCGGCTCGGACGACACCGGCAACGCGAACGGCGGCGACTCGGCGGCGACCGCCAAGGCCGGCGCCATCGACTGCGGCGACGCCAAGGGGCAGCTCCAGGCCTCCGGCTCGTCCGCGCAGAAGAACGCGATCGACGCGTGGGTCAGGCAGTACACGACGGCCTGCAAGGGCGTGCAGCTCAACTACAACCCGACCGGCTCGGGTGCCGGTGTCACCGCCTTCCTCCAGGGTCAGACCGCGTTCGCGGGCTCCGACTCCGCCCTGGACGCGGAGGAGATCACCGAGTCCAAGAAGACCGCCTGCACCGACGGCGGCCAGGCCATCGACCTGCCGATGGTCGTGGGCCCGATCGGCGTCGGCTACAACGTGCCGGGTGTCGACAGCCTCGTCCTGGACGCGCCGACCCTCGCCAAGATCTTCGACAGCAAGATCACCAAGTGGAACGACAAGGCCATCGCGGCGCTCAACCCCGACGCGAAGCTGCCCGACCTGAAGATCCAGGCGTTCCACCGCTCGGACGAGTCCGGCACCACGGACAACTTCACCAAGTACCTGTCCGCCGCCGCGCCCGACGACTGGAAGTACGAGCACGGCAAGTCCTGGCAGGCCAAGGGCGGCCAGTCCGCGTCCGGCTCCTCCGGTGTGGCGCAGCAGGTGAGCCAGACCGCGGGCGCGATCTCCTACATGGAGCTGTCCTACGTCAAGGACGGCATGAAGTCCGTCAAGATCAAGACGGGTGCCGCCCAGCCGGTCGAGGCGACCACCGAGAACGCCACCAAGTCCATCTCCGAGGCCAAGGTCGTCGGCACCGGCAAGGACCTGGCGCTGGAGCTCAACTACACGCCGTCCGCCGAGGGCGCGTACCCGATCACCCTCGTCACCTACGAGATCGTCTGCGACAAGGGCAACAAGGCGGAGTCCCTGCCCGCCGTGAAGTCCTTCCTCTCCTACATCGCCTCCGAGGACGGCCAGGGCCTGCTGGCCGACGCCGGCTACGCCCCCGTCCCCGCCGAGATCATCACCAAGGTCCGCTCCACCGTCTCGAGCCTGAGCTGACCTGAGCCGCGGCCGGGCCCCCGGGTCCGGCCGCACATCCGGTGCACCGCCGCCAGGAGCGCCCCGCCGCCGGGAGCGCTCCGCCGTGAGCCGCCCAGCGCGGTGGCTCCGCAGACCGGAGACTCCCCATGGACATATCAGTCAAGAACGACACAGCTCCGCCCACCCCCCTCCCGACCCCTGCCCGGCGCGGCAGCGGCGCCCGCGGCGCCACCCGCCCCGGTGACCGGATATTCCTCGCCCTCTCCCGTGGCTCCGGCATCTTCCTGCTGGTGCTCATGGCCGCCATCGCCGTCTTCCTGAGCCTCCGGGCCGCCAGCGCGATCGGCAAGGACGAGGCCAACTTCTTCACCACCTTCGAGTGGAACCCCACCGGCGACCCGCCCGCCTTCGGCATCGCGGTGCTCGCCTTCGGCACGGTCGTGTCGTCGGTCATCGCACTCGCGATCGCCGTCCCGGTGTCCGTCGGCATCGCGCTGTTCCTCACGCACTACGCTCCGCGCCGCCTCGGCGGCCCCATCGCGTACGTGATCGACCTGCTCGCTGCGGTCCCGTCCATCGTCTACGGCCTGTGGGGCGCTCTCGTCCTGGTGCCGCACCTGGGCGGCCTGTACGCGTGGCTGGACGAGTACCTCGGCTGGACCGGCGTCTTCGAGTGGAACGGCGGCGCCCCGCGCGCGCTGTTCACCGTCGGCATCCTGCTCGCCATCATGATCCTGCCGATCATCACCAATGTGAGCCGTGAGATCTTCCGGCAGGTCCCGCGGACGCACGAGGAGGCCGCCCTGGCCCTCGGTGCCACCCGCTGGGAGGTCGTCCGGATGGCCGTCCTGCCCTACGGGCGCTCCGGTGTCATCTCCGCCTCGATGCTGGGCCTCGGCCGCGCGCTCGGCGAGACGATGGCCGTGGCGATGGTCCTTTCGCCGACCTTCGACATCGAGGCCAGCCTGCTCGACCCGGGCGGCGGCACCTTCGCCCAGAACATCGCCAGCAAGTTCAACGAGGCCACCACGGACGGCCGGGACGCGCTGATCGCCTCCGGTCTGGTGCTGTTCGTCATCACCCTGCTGGTCAACGGCACCGCCCGCCTCATCATCGAGCGGCGCAAGGAGTTCTCGGGGGCCAACGCATGAGCCACGCATCCCTTTCCGCCCGGCGCCCGGACAGCCTGAAGGGCGCCACCCTGCCCAAGTGGTTCTCCTGGGCGGTCGCCGCCGGTTCCGTCGCCCTGGGCCTCGGCGTCAGCGCGGCCGCCGGGCTGGACAGCAGCATCCAGTGGGCGCTGATCGCCGCGCTGCTGTTCGTCGCCGGCTCGTACGGGATCTCCGCGCGGGTCGAGGGGCGCCGGCAGGCCAAGGACCGCGTCGCCACGAGCCTCATCTGGGTCGCGTTCCTGCTCGCCGTCATCCCCCTGGCCTCGCTGGTGTACGAGACGGTCCGGCGCGGGGTGAAGGTCCTCGACGGCTACTTCCTCACCCACTCGATGGGCGTGGTCGCCGACACCGAGACCGGCGGCGGCATCTACCACGCCCTCCTCGGCACCCTGGAGCAGGTCGGCATCGCCACCGCCATCGCCGTGCCCATCGGTGTGCTCACCGCGATCTACCTGGTCGAGTACGGCCGCGGCAGGCTCTCCAAGGCGATCACGTTCTTCGTCGACGTCATGACGGGCATCCCGTCGATCGTCGCCGGCCTGTTCGTCCTCAGCCTGTGGATCGTCGTCCTCGGCATGGGCTACTCCGGCTTCGCCGGCTCCATGGCACTCGCCATCCTGATGCTGCCGGTCGTCGTCCGCTCCACCGAGGAGATGCTCAAGCTCGTCCCGAACGAGCTGCGCGAGGCGTCGCTGGCGCTGGGCGTGCCGAAGTGGCGGACCATCCTCAAGGTGGTGCTGCCGACCTCCGTCGGCGGGATCACCACGGGCGTGATGCTCGCCGTCGCGCGCATCACCGGCGAGACCGCCCCGCTCCTGCTCCTGGTGTGGGTGACGAACTTCATCAACGCCAACCCCTTCCAGGACCCGCAGGCCTCCCTGCCGGTGTACATCTACCTGCAGTACGCGAACAGCGGCGGCTCGGGCGCCGCCTACGACCGCGCCTGGGCGGCGGCCCTGGTGCTCATCGCCTTCATCATGATCCTCAACCTGGTGGCCCGCGGCATCGCCCGCTGGAAGGCCCCCAAGGCCGGTCGCTGACGCGACCCCGTGGAACCAGTCAGCGACTCGGATTCGAAAGAAGCAGTGATCGACATGGCCAAGCGCATCGATGTCAGCGGCCTCAACGCCTACTACGGCTCCTTCCTCGCGGTCGAGGACATCTCGATGACCGTCGAGCCCCGCTCCGTGACGGCCTTCATCGGCCCGTCCGGCTGCGGCAAGTCCACCTTCCTGCGCACGCTCAACCGGATGCACGAGGTCACCCCGGGCGGCCGCGTCGAGGGCAAGGTGCTCCTGGACGACGAGAACCTGTACGGCCCCGGCATCGACCCGGTCGCCGTGCGCCGCGAGGTCGGCATGGTCTTCCAGCGGCCCAACCCCTTCCCCACCATGTCGGTGTACGACAACGTGGCGGCGGGCCTGAAGCTCAACGGCTCCTACAAGAAGTCCGAGCTGGACGACATCGTGGAGAAGTCCCTGCGCGGCGCCAACCTCTGGAACGAGGTCAAGGACCGGCTGGCCAAGCCGGGGTCGGGCCTCTCCGGCGGTCAGCAGCAGCGCCTGTGCATCGCCCGCGCCATCGCGGTCGAGCCGGACGTGCTGCTGATGGACGAGCCCTGCTCGGCCCTCGACCCCATCTCCACCCTCGCCATCGAGGACCTGATCGGGGAGCTGAAGGAACGGTTCACGATCGTCATCGTGACCCACAACATGCAGCAGGCGGCGCGGGTCTCCGACCGCACGGCGTTCTTCAACCTGGCCGCCGTCGGCAAGCCCGGCAGGCTCATCGAGATCGACGACACCGAGCGCATCTTCTCCAACCCGTCGGTCCAGGCCACCGAGGACTACATCTCGGGCCGCTTCGGCTGACCGGGCCGCCCGCCGGACCCCTCGCGGTGCTGCATGGCGGTGCCACCGCGAGGCACGGGAAGGGCCCGCCCCCAGGAGTCGGGGGCGGGCCCTTCCACGTACCGCGTCACAGGGGCGCGGGCGTCACAGGAACGCGAGGTGCACGATCCAGAAGGACACAGCCGCGACGACGGCCGCCGCGGGCATCGTGATGAACCAGCCCAGGACGATGTTCTTGGCCACGCCCCAGCGCACGGCGTTCACCCGCTTGGTGGCGCCCACGCCCATGATCGCCGAGGTGATCACATGGGTGGTGGAGATCGGCGCGTGGAAGATGAACGCCGAGCCGAACATGATCGAGGCGCCGGTGGTCTCGGCCGCGAAGCCCTGCGGCGGGTCCAGCTCGATGATCTTGCGGCCCAGGGTGCGCATGATGCGCCAGCCGCCCGCGTAGGTGCCGAGGGACAGCATCACCGCACAGGCGATCTTGACCCACACCGGGATCGGGTCGCCGTAGTCCTCGACGTCGGCGATGACCAGGGCCATCACCACGATGCCCATCGTCTTCTGCGCGTCCTGGAGGCCGTGCCCGAGGGCCATGCCGGCCGCCGACACCGTCTGCGCGATACGGAAGCCACGCTTGGCCTTGTGCGGGTTGGCCCGCCGGAACATCCACAGGATCGCCGTCATGACGAGGTAGCCGACGACCAGGCCGACGACCGGCGACACGAACATCGGGATGACGACCTTGTCGAGGACGCCGTCCCAGTACACCCTCGTCCCGCCGGCCAGCGCCGCGCCCACCATGCCGCCGAACAGGGCGTGCGAGGACGACGACGGCAGGCCGAAGTACCAGGTGATCAGGTTCCAGACGATCGCGCCGACCAGGGCCGCGAAGAGGATGCCCATCCCCGTCGAGCCCTCGGGCGTCTCGATCAGGCCCTCGCTGACCGTCTTGGCGACCCCGGAGCCCAGGAAGGCGCCGGCCAGGTTCATCACGGCCGCCATGGCGAGCGCGGCCCGGGGCGTGAGCGCGCGCGTCGAGACCGAGGTGGCGATGGCGTTCGCCGAGTCGTGGAAACCGTTGGTGTACGTGAAGAAGAGCGCGACCCCGATGGTCGCGACCAGTGCGAAGGTGTCCATGAAGGGGTCAGGACTCCTTGACGGCGATGGTCTCCACCGTGTTCGCCACATGCTCGAAGGCGTCCGCCGCCTCTTCCAGCACGTCCACGATCTGCTTGAGCTTCAGCACCTCCATCGCGTCGTACTTGCCGTTGAAGAGGTGGGCGAGCAGCTTGCGGTGTATCTGGTCGGCCTGGTTCTCGAGGCGGTTGACCTCGATCCAGTACTCGGTCAGGTTGTCCATCGTCCGCAGGTTCGGCATCGCCTCGGCCGTCAGCTCGGCCGCCCGCGCCAGGACCTCGATCTGCTGGTCGACGCCCTTGGGCAGTTCCTCGACGTTGTAGAGGACGACCAGGTCGACGGCCTCCTCCATGAAGTCCATGATGTCGTCGAGGGACGACGCGAGGGAGTAGATGTCCTCGCGGTCGAACGGCGTGATGAACGAGGAGTTCAGCTGGTGGAAGATCGCGTGCGTCGCGTCGTCACCCGCGTGTTCCGCGGCCCGCATCCGTTCGGCGATCTCGGCCCGGCCGGCGGCGTCCGCCCCGAGCAGTTCCATCAGGAGCTTCGAACCCGTGACGATGTTGTCCGCGGACGCGGCGAACATGTCGTAGAAGCTCGTCTCCCTGGGGGTCAGACGAAATCGCACGTGTGGTCCTCAGAATGCATCGGTTTCGGTCAGGCTGATGCTAGGCGCATCATCCGGCCACGGCTAATGGGCCGCCTCCCAGTGTCGCCCATCAGGCACAGTGGTCGGCACGGGGCCCGCCCGTAAGCCCCGCTGAGGCGGGGCCCACGGGTGGCGGCCATCACGCCCCTACCCGGCAAAGTTCGGTACGATATACCCGGTAGGGGTATAGAAGCGGTTTACGTCGGGAGGACGCGATGACGACCACAGAGGCCGGCGCGGGTGCGCCCTCCGCCGCCGACGACGCCCTGGAGACGACGGCCGGCGCGGACATCGTGACGGATCACGACCGCGGCGTCCACGGTTACCACCACCAGAAGACGGAGCACCTCAAGCGCCTGCGCCGGATCGAGGGCCAGATCCGCGGTCTGCAGCGCATGGTCGACGAGGACGTCTACTGCATCGACATACTCACGCAGGTCTCCGCGTCGACGAAGGCCCTCCAGTCCTTCGCTCTGCAGCTGCTGGAGGAGCACCTTCGCCACTGCGTCGCCGACGCGGCCCTCAAGGGCGGTGCGGAGATCGACGCGAAGGTGGAGGAGGCCACGAAGGCCATCGGTCGCCTGCTGCGGACCTGAGCGGCCCGCCCGGTCACCGGGCCCGCGCGTCCCGCTCCTCCGCGACCCGCAGCACCTGGTCGATGCTCTCCAGGCTGAGTCGCTCCTCACGGGCGGCCGAGGCCGCGATGATCAGCTCTCCGCACAGCTCGATCTCGGCGAGGGCCACGTGGTCCTGAACCGCCGTACCGCCGACCGGAGCCACGCGCATCACCTCTTCTCTGCCGTTACCGACTTCCTAGAGTAGGGAGCGGCCTACGGACCGCGCATGGCACGGAAGGGCTAGTTCTCGACGCCCCCGGGGCCCCGCTGCTCCTCGGCGATCTGCCCGGCGTAGATGTCGTCGTCCTGCGGCAGCCGGACGCGGGCGGGGGCACCGAAGTCGTACAGCGCGGTGGTGGAGGTCACCTCGACGGCGCTGCGGTGCTGCCCGTTGACGAAGCTGAAGCGGTGCCTGACCTTGCGGACCAGCCCCTCGTCGTCCACGTAGACGTCGAACGGCACCTGGTCCGTGGCGAACCCTTTCGCCGCCGCCGCGAGCGCCCGGGCGTTCCCGTCGGAGGCCTTCCGGGCCGCGGTGGCCAGGTCGGCGGTGCCGCGGTAGTGCCGCACCCGGGTCCCGGAGATCTCCGCCTGCCCCACGTAGGTGGCGGTGCGCGCGCCCCGCAGCACCTCGGCGGCGGCGAACGGGTCGGTGGCGCCGCCGGTGACGAGATTGCCGTCGGTCAGGGACCGGGTCTCCACCCGCACCCATTTGTCGGCGGGCACCCCGGCGCCCCGGTTCTTCATGAACAGCGCGCCGGGCGCGAGCAGCTCGGTGATCGGCCGCTGCCCGGTCGTCCCCGCCGGGTCCTGCGGCAGCCGCACCTTCAGCCGCCCGAGCTGCCGGCCGAAGTCGTAGACCCCTTCGCCCCGGATGGTGACCCGGGTGCCGCCGGTGGCCATCTCCATGGAGGTGCGCGCCCGGGAGCTGCGGGCGCCCACCAGGGCGTCGGCGGCTCCGCGCACCACGTCGACCGGGTCGCCCCCGCGGGCGTCCTCGGCGGCGGCCCCCCTCTGCACGCACCCGCTGCCGGCGAGGCAGAGACCCAGGAGCCCCACCGCGACGCCGGCTCCGCGCATGCGCCTGTGCTGCTGCCTCTCCGCCATCGCCTGCCTACCCCCGGTACGACCGTCACGGGCTCCTTGTCGTACCGGTTAACGACCGGTAGAGGTCCCCGTCACGCCGCCGGGCGCGTCGCGCCCGACCGCCCTGGGTAGCGTGGGGGCGATGACGGAGCAGGACGAGCACCGCGACGCCCCCTCTCGGCACCGGACGACGACGGTGGAGAAGGGGCCCTTCTGCACGGCCCACTGCACCTGCGGCTGGCGAGGCCCGGCCCGCCGCGCGAGAAGCCAGGCCCGCACGGACGCGGAGACCCACAGCCGGGGCTGAGTCTCCCTGCCCTTCGGGAGTCACCCTGCCCTTCGGCCGGACGGGCCCGTCGCTCATGGAACCCCACGCCGCGCCACCCCGTCTCGTTCCACGTGACCCCAGGAGGCGACATGGAACGGCGTACCTTCATCGGCGGCGGCACCGCGGCAGCGCTCGCCGCGCTGACGACCACCGCCTGCGAGGCCGGCGCGGACAAGGGCGGCACCCGCCCCCGGTCGAAGACGACCCGCACCCGCACCCGCACCTCAGCCGCCTCCGCCCCCGCCACCTGGTCCGCCCTCGCCCGCGACCTCGACGGCTCTCTCATACGCCCCGGCGACGCCTCCTGGGCCACGGCCCACCAGCTCTACAACACCCGCTTCGACGGCCTGAAGCCCAGCGCCGTCGCCTACGTCGCCCACGCCGACGACATACGCACCACGCTCGCCTACGCCCGCGCCCACCGTCTGAAGGTCGCCATCCGCAACGGCGGCCACAGCTACGCCGGCTGGTCCTCGGGCGACGGCCGCCTGATCATCGACGTCTCCCGGCTCGACCGCATCCGCGTCTCCGGCGGCACCGCGGTCGTCGGCGCCGGCTCCAAGCTCATCGACGTCTACCGCACGCTCGCGGCGAAGGGCGTGACCATACCCGCCGGCTCCTGCCCGACCGTCGGCGTCTCCGGCCTCACCCTCGGCGGCGGCCACGGCGTCACCTCCCGTGCCTACGGCCTGACCTGCGACAGCCTCACCCGCGCCGTCCTCGTCACCGCCGACGGCAAGCAGCTCACCGCCGACGCCTCCACCAACCAGGACCTCTTCTGGGCCCTGCGGGGCGCCGGCAACGGCAACTTCGGCGTCGTCACGGAACTGCACTTCAGGACCCACCCCGCCCCGCAGTCGGTGACGGCGTACATGAGCTGGCCCTGGTCGAAGGCCGCCGCGCTGATCAGGGCGTGGCAGGAGTGGGGCCCGTCCCAGCCGGACGAGATCTGGTCGGCGCTGCACCTCGGCGGTGCCGGCGCCACCCCCACCATCTCCGTGTCGGCCTTCTCGCTGGGCACCTACCGCGAGTTGCAGAACGCCGTCGACCGCCTCGCGGACGGCCCCGGCGGCCCGGGCCCCGCCCGCAGCGTCACCCTGCGGCGCCGCTCCTACGAGGAGTCGATGGAGCTGTACGCCGGCTGCGCGTCGTTCACCGACGAGCAGTGCCACCTGCCCGGCTCCACCCCGGGCCGCACCCCGCAGGGCGCGCTCGGCCGGGAGACGTACGCGGCCAAGTCGGACTTCTTCGACCGCTCCCTGTCAGCGGCCGGCGTCCAGACGCTGATCCGGCAGATGGAGTCGGTGCGCGGCGGCTCGGGCAGCATCGCCCTGACGGCCCTGGGCGGGGCCGTGAACCGGGTCTCCCCCACCGCGACGGCGTTCGTCCACCGCCGCTCGCGGATGCTGGCCCAGTACATCGGCTCCTGGCGGGCGGGCACCTCGGGCACCGCCGTCCAGTCCTGGCTGACGGGCGCGCACGACGCGATGCGGCCGTACGCCTCCGGAGCCGCGTACCAGAACTACACCGACGCGTCCCTGAAGGACTGGCGCACGGCGTACTACGGGGACGCGGCGACCCGTCTGGCGAAGCTGAAGCGGCGGTACGACCCGCAGGGCTTCTTCACCTACCCGCAGTCGCTGTAGCGCCCTCAGGCCGCGAGATCCCGCTCCTCGTCCCCGGAGCCGTCCTTGCGGGCTCCGCGCAGCAGCGCGCCGCTGCCGTCGTCACCGGACCGCCCGCGCGCGCGGATCAGCCGACCACCGCGCGGGGAGCGTTCGATGGCGGACATGAGCGGCGTCAGCAGCGCCATGGCCAGCGGGGAGAGGAGCAGCGCGACGGCCGTGCCGAGCGCGAACCCGCCGACGACGTCGGTCGGGTAGTGCACGCCCATGTAGACCCGGCAGAAGCCTTCGAGCAGCGCGAGGCCGATGCCGATGAGCCCGAACCTGCGGTTGGCGACGAACAGGGCGACACCGAGGGCCATCGCGATGGTGGCGTGGTCGCTGACGAAGGAGTAGTCGGTCTTGCCGCCGATCAGGACCTCGAGCCCCTGGTGGTCGTTGAAGGGCCGGGGGCGTTCCACGAAGCCCCTTATCGGCACGTTCACGAGGACGGCGATGCCCGCGGCCAGCGGCGCCCACACGAGCGCGGCGACCGAGGAGGCGGCGTCCGGCGCGCCGCGCCGCCGTACGGTCCACCAGCACCACAGCACGGCCAGGACCAGGCCGAGCAGCACGCCGTACTCACCGACGTACTCCATGACCCGGTCGAACCAGTGCGGTGCGTCCTTGGCCAGACCGTTGATGTCGTACAGCAGCTCGACGTCGGGGTTCGACCCGGATTCTGCGAGTCCAGCCATGGTGCCGCGGCCCCTTCATCGTCTCTCGGCGCATCCTGCGTACGCCGCTCCGCCCACCCCCGTGGTTGTAGATCCGGCTACGTCACCAGGAACGCACGGCCCCCGCCGTCGGGTTCCACACTCCACTGAATGATCACGCAGACGTTATCGAAGAGAGACCCGTCATCGCTGCTCAGGGGGAGGGTTGACGCTCCGTCTACACCGTCGTGGGCAGCGCTTTCGCGCCATCCTCCGTCACCCGGGTGGCCCCGAAGTAGTCGGGGGTGTCGATCGGGTCGAACCGGATCACAGCACCCGTTCTCGGGGCGTCGATCATGTATCCGCCGCCGACATAAATCCCGACATGCCGGATGGCCCGTGAGTTTCCGAGGTCGTCCGAGAAGAACACCAGATCCCCGGGCAGCAGTTCGTTCCTGGCCGGATGCGGTCCCGCGTTCCACTGGTCGTTGGCCACCCGGGGCAGCGTGACGCCGACGCTCTCGTAGGCGGCCTTGGTCAGCCCCGAGCAGTCGAAGCGCCCGCCGTCCTCGGCGGAGCCGTCGCCACCCCAGAGGTAGAGGGTGCCCAGCTTCTTCTGCGCGTAGGCGATGGCCCCGGCGGCCTGCTTGCTGGGGTCGAGCCGGGAGACCGGCGCGGCGAAGCTCTCCTCCAGCGTCGTGATCGTCTTCACGTAGTTCCGGGTCTCCTTGTACGGCGGCACACCCCCGTACTTGATGACCGCGTACGCCCCGGCGTTGTAGGACGCGAGCATGTTCCGCTTCGGGTCGCCGGGCACGTCCTTCACGTACGAGGCGAGCGTGCAGTCGTACGACGCGGCCGACGGGATGGCGTCCGCCGGGTCCCACACGTCGCGGTCGCCGTCGCCGTCGCCGTCGATGCCGTGGGTGGCCCAGGTGCCCGGGATGAACTGCGCGATGCCCTGGGCCGCCGCCGGGCTCTGCGCCCGCGGGTTGAAGCCGCTCTCCTGGTACAGCTGGGCGGCGAGCAGGGCCGGGTTGATGGCGGGGCACAGGTTGCCCCACTTCTCCACCAGCGCCCGGTAGGCGGCGGGCACCGCGCCCTTGGCCAGGTTCCGGGCGCCACCGCTCAGGCCGCCCGCCAGGTTCCCGGCGACGAGGTACACCCCGATGACGAGCACCAGCACGAAACTCAGCCCCGCCGCGACGGCGGAACCCGCCACGATCCAAGCCTTACGCACCGTCAACCGCCCCTCACCCGCCGGGAGTCCGCCCGCGCCAGTGTAGGAGCTTCCCTCGCCCGGGCACCGGCAACCGGCCCACCCGCCCGCCGCACATGACCCGGCGGGTAATCGATCCCGGCGTGGCCGGCGTGCCACGATCGCGTCGCAGGCCGCTCGATCCGACCCGACCCGCCCCGTCCCGACCGGGAGGACCCCATGCCCGCCTACGCCATAGCCCACCTCCGCGACATCACCCCGCACCCCGAGGTCGCCGAGTACATCGACCGCATCACCGCGACCTTCGCGCCGTACGGCGGCCGCTTCCTGGTGCACGGCACCCCGCACGAGACGGTCGAGGGCGACTGGCCCGGCGCCGTGGTGATGATCGCCTTTCCCGGCCTCGCCGAGGCCCGCGCCTGGTGGGACTCCCCCGCCTACCAGGAGATCGCCCCGCTGCGCACCCGTCACGTCACGGGCGACATCGTCCTGGTCGACGGGGTCCCCGAGGGCTACGACCCCACCGCGACCGCGCAGGCCGTCCGGGACTCCCTGCCCGCCGCGGACGGTGCGTCCGGCTGAGACGCCACAGGCCGCCCCCGCCCCGACGGGCGTGGACGGCCTGCCCGCTCGGCCCGGCGCCCCTCACCGGAGCCGCGTCACGCCCCGAAGGCGTCCCGCAGCACGCCGACCGCCTGCTTGATCGCCCCGTCGGCGGCCCGTGTCCCGCGCAGGGCGTTCAGCATCACGAAGTCGTGGATCGCGCCCTGGTAGCGCACGGCGGTCACCGGGACGCCGGCCTGGCGCAGCTTGTTCGCGTACGCCTCGCCCTCGTCGCGCAGCACGTCGGCCTCGGCGGTGACGACGAGCGCCGGCGGCAGGCCGGTGAGCTGCTCCACGGTGGCGCGCAGCGGCGAGGCGGTGATCTGCGCGCGCTCGGCCTCGTCGGTCGTGTACTGGTCCCAGAACCACTGCATGGCGTCCCGGCGCAGGAAGTACCCCTCGGCGAACTGCCGGTAGGAGCCGGTGTCGAACGAGGCGTCGGTGACCGGGTAGAAGAGCACCTGCGCCACCAGCGGGACGTCCCCGCGCCGCTTGGCCATCAGGGTCAGCGCCGCCGCCATGTTGCCGCCCACCGAGTCGCCGGCCACGGCGATCCGGCTCGCGTCCAGGCCGTGTCCGGCGCCCTCGGCGACGACCCACCGCGCCACGGCGTGGTTCTGCTCGACGGCGACGGGATAGCGGGCCTCGGGCGAGAGGTCGTACTCGGGGAAGACGACCGCGGCACCGGCGCCTACGGCCAGTTCCCGCACGAGGCGGTCGTGGGTGTGGGCGTTGCCGAAGACCCAGCCGGCGCCGTGGATGTAGACGATCACCGGCAGCGTCCCGGAGACACCCGCCGGACGGACGATCCGGACCCTGACCTGACCGGTCGGGCCACCGGGCACGGTCAGCCACTCCTCGTCGACGGCCGGCTTGGCCACCTCGCCCGACTGCGCCTCGTCGACGGCCTTGCGCCCGCCGTCCGGCGCCAGGTCGAACAGGTACGGCGGCTGCGCGGTCGCCTCGACGAACGCCTGGGCGGCGGGTTCGAGGACGGGGCGGTGGGACTCGGTCATGACGATCTCCTCGGATCGGGGCGCTACGGGCAGGAGCGCCCGGCCGGTTCGCCGGGGTCGGTGGCACGACGTCAAAGTAGCGCTCGATTAAGTCGCGCGCAACTTATTTGGCAACGATGACTTCGTGCTCGACTCATTAGGGCTCGATGAGTTGGCCCGATACACTTGGGAGACGCACAGGCAGCGACCGCCGCACCAGGAGCCCCGATGAGCCCGACCCCACCGCCCGGACCGCCCGCGAGCGGCCCCGGCTCCCTGCTCCTGGACGACCAGCTCTGCTTCGCCCTGTACGCCGCCTCCCGCGCCGTGACCGCGCGATATCGGCCACTCCTCGACGAACTGGGCCTGACCTACCCCCAGTACCTGGTGATGCTGGCACTCTGGGAGCAGGACGCGATCTCCGTACGCGACCTCGGCGCGGCCCTCCAGCTGGAGTCCAGCACCCTGTCGCCCCTGCTCAAGCGCCTCGAGGCGGCCGGCCTGCTGCGTCGCGAGCGCCGCCCCGACGACGAGCGCTCGGTCGCCATCCGGCTCACCGAGGCCGGTGCCCGCCTCCGCGAGCGCGCGACCGCCGTCCCGCTCGCGATCGGCGACGCCATGGGCCTGACGACCGAACAGGACGCTCTGGCCAAGCAACTCCTGAGGCTCATCACGGCGAACGTCTCCGAAGGCCGCGAAGCCTGACATCCTGTCACGCGGGGGTCCACCCAGGCGGGATAGCCTTCACCCGCAGAACACGGGCACGACCCCTCACCCGGACCGCCGCCAGAAGCGGCACCGGGGCGAAGAGTGGCTAACGACAGAACCGCACCCCAGGTTCCGCTCAGGCCTCGTTGCCCGGCGTAACCTGGCGTGATACACAGAGTGACCATACGAGCTATTCGTACGAATCCCGCCCATCAATGACGCCAAGTCGACATACGGAAGCGGCATTGTCGGCGAGAATGAGACCTGACCTCTGCGCAGTGCGGGGGGACTGTGGAACTACCCGACAGGGGCGGTGACTTACATGTTCTTTGCGGCCGACAAGGGCGACATCAACACCATCATCGGCGGGATCGCCCCGGACTGGGGTCCGTTCGGAGCACTGGGAAACGAAGCCAAGACGATGATCCAGGTCGTCATGGCGGTCGCCATCCTGATCTGCCTCGGCATCGCCATCTGGGGGGCGGCCAAACAGCGCATCGGCGCGACAGCCCTGCGGGACACGTTCAGCGCCGAGCAGGGCAAGGGGCTGATCGTCGCCGGCCTGACGGGCGTCTTCATCATCGGCTCCCTCGGCACGCTCTTCACCATCGTGTACGGCATGGCCGTCTAGCGCCTCACCCCTCCGTCCCTCCGGGCACGCCCGGCTCCGCTGTCCCCTACCCACCCGTCGTGCCCACCGGCTGAGGTTGCGTCTCCCTGATGTCCAGTCACCACACCGCGCCCGCGCGGGAACCAGCGCGGCTACCGTCGTACTCCAACGTGTATTCGTCCGACGCCGAGGGGGCGTACGCGGCATGAGTCTCGGAGACGATCGGGAGGGGCAGACCCGCACCCGGCTGCCCGACGCCGGCGGTGACGTGTACGGGGGTGCGCGCAGAGGGGGCCGTTCGTCGTCCCGGAGCATGATCACGGTCGTCGGCGTGGTGGTGCTCCTCATCGCCGCGATCGCCTTCGCGAACCGCGGAGGCAGCGGTTCCGGCTCCGCCTCCGGCGGCGAGGACAAGCCGAACGCCTCCTCCACGGCGGCCACGGGCACCCGCCCCGTCAAGAGCAAGTCCGCGGGCATCCCGTCCGGCCACGCCCACGACGAGCAGGGGGCGCAGAGCGCTGCCGCGAACTACGCCATCGCGCTGGGCTCGGCCGACATGTTCGACAAGGCCAAGCGTGACGACATCCTGCGGACGATCATCACGCCTTCCCGTGTCTCCGAGTTCGAGGCCACCCTGGACCAGGCCTACACGCCGGCGTTCTACAAGAACGTCGGCCTGAACGAGGACGGTTCCACCCCGACGGGTTACACGTTCGTCTCCCGCACGAGCCCCATCGGCACGAAGGTCGTCGCGGCCTCCACCACCAGCTCGACAGTCGAGGTCTGGTGCAGCGGCCTCCTGGGTCTCGCCGGTGAGAAGTCGACGAGCCCGGTCTCGAACAGCTGGTTCACCATCACCATGCAGCTGGAGTGGGCCGGGGGCGACTGGAAGATCGTGACGCACTCCCAGAAAGACGGCCCCACACCGGTCCCCGGCGACGAGCGGGCTTCCAGCGCCGACGAGATGGCCAAGGCCGTCCAGGAGTTCGGAGGGTTCACGTATGCCCGTTAACCGCAGCGCGCTCAGGCTGGCCGCTGTCCTCACGGCCGTACAGACCACCGCGGTCCTCACGGCCTCCCGCGCCTTCGCGGCACCCACGCCGTCGCCGAGCAACAACCCCTGCGACCTCATCCACGGCCCCGCCAAGGACTTCTGCGAGAAAGACAACGGCGGCGGCAAAAAGTCCGACACCCCCTCCCTCACCGACCCCACCACCACCCTCGACCCCCTCTCCTCCCTCGCCAAGGGCTGTGCCGACGCCGCCGCGTGGACCGTCGACAGGCTCAGCGAGGCCGTGAAGGAGACCGCGGCCGTCGACTTCACGAACCTCACGTTCCTGAAGCACTACGCCGTCGTGTTCGCCGCCTCCGCCATCCTCACCCTCCTCCTGTGGCTGCTCGCCGTCACCAAGCGCGCCGTACGCGGCGTGCCGTTCGCGACCGCCCTGTCGGAGGCCATCGGCTTCCTCTGGCTCACGGTGCTGGCGTCCGCCTTCACGCCCCTGATCCTCTACACGGTCGTCTCCGCGACCGACGGCGTCAGCGACGTCCTGGCCAAGGCGACCGGCAACCAGACGGACACGTTCTTCGGCACGTTCTCCGAGGCGCTGGAGAAGGGCGACGACATCGGCGGCGGCCCGATCATGCTGATCCTGGTCTCGCTGATCTCGATCCTCGCCGCCGGCATCCTCTACCTGGAGCTCTACATCCGGGCCGTGCTGCTCTACGTCGGCGCCCTGCTCGGCGTCGTCGTCTACGCCGGCCTCGTGGACAAGGACCTGTGGGGCCACGTCCGCCGCTGGGCCGGCATCATGATCGCCGTCATCCTGGTGAAGCCCGTCATCGTCATCGTCCTCGGCCTCGCCGGCGCCCTCGCCACGGAGGAGGGACCCGACTCCCTCGCCGCCGTGGTCTCCGGCCTCGCCATCATCCTGCTCGCGATCTTCGCCTCGGCGATGATCTACCGCTTCGTCCCCGGCTTCGGCGACGAGATCGCGAACACCCGCAACAACCGCATCATGCGCGGCGCCGAGAGCAAGGCGGCGGCCGTCATCAGCTCCCCGGCCACCCTCGTCGCCCAGGGCATCAAGACGCACAGCTCCCGTGCGGACAACAACGGCGGCTCGGGCCAGTCCGGCTCCCCCCGCCCGTCCAACCCCGCATCCGGCGGCGTCGCCGCCCACAGCTCGCGCTCCTCGAACGGGGGCGGCGGATCTGTCCCCTCCGCCGCACCCGCACCCCGTTCGAGCAGCCCGGTGAACACCCCGCACGCAGGCAACACCCGCAGCAATCGTCCAGGAGGTGACGGGCGTTGACGACCGAGTCCCACGTGTCCCATCCGGTCACGCCCCGCCGTACCTATCTGATCGGCCGCGCCCGGCCGAACGCGATCGTCGGCCGCAACCGCGAGTCCGGCGAGATCGCGCTGATCATCGCCGGCGCGTTCCTCGGCATGATGTGCGGACTGCTCGTCCCCGTCCTGTCCCTGCGCATCGTGCTGCTCATGGGCTTCCCGCTGGTCGCGCTGGCCGCGGTGTACGTGCCGTACAAGCACCGGACCTTCTACAAGTGGTTCGAGATCAACCGCAGCTACAAGCGCACCCTGCGCCGGGGCACCACCTACCGCTCCTCCGTCATGGAGGCGGGCACCCGTATCGACGGCCGGGAGATCGAGGTCGGGCCGCCGCCGGGCATCGGCCGCATCACCTGGCTGGCCGCCCCGTTCGGGCCGGACGAGATCGCCGTGCTGCTGCACGCCGACCGCCGTACCGTCACCGCCGCCATCGAGATCGAGGGCCCGGGCGTCGGCCTGCGCGACTCCGAGGACCAGGAGGCCCTGGTCGACCGCTTCGGCACCCTGCTGAAGCACGTCGCCAACAACGACGGCTTCGTGACCCGCCTGCAGATGCTGGCCCGCACCCTGCCCGCCGACCCCGACGCCCACGCCAAGGACGTGGCCGTCCGCGGCGAGGACCGGGCCCCGGCCTGGCTGCGGCAGTCGTATGACCAGCTCCAGTCCATGGTGTCGACGAGCAGCGAGCAGCACCGCGCCTACCTCGTCGCCTGCATGCACTACACCCGCGAACTGGCCGCCGAGGCCCAGGCGATGGCCCGTGCCGCCCGCCCGCACGGCCGCGGCAAGGTCGACCGGGACGCCGGGCTCGCGGTGGTCATGGCCCGCGAGCTCACCGACATCTGCTCGCGCCTGCAGGAGGCCGACATCCGGGTACGGCAGCCCCTCGGCCAGGGCCGCCTGTCGTCGCTGATCCACTCCATGTACGACCCGGACCACCCCATCGACCACATCCAGGCGATGACGAAGCGCAACGCCTGGCCGGCCGAGCTCGACGCCATGGAGCCGACGTTCCTCCAGGCCAAGACCCGTGAGTCCTCCACCCGCGCGCCCTGGTGCCACGCCACGGCCTGGGTGAAGGAGTGGCCGATGACCCCGGTCGGCGTCAACTTCCTGGCGCCGCTGCTGGTCCACACCCCGGACGTCATCCGCACGGTCGCCGTCACGATGGACCTCGAACCCACCGAGATCGCCATCGAGCGCATGCTCACCGAGAAGACCAACGACGAGGCCGAGGCGAGCCGCGCCGCCAAGATGAACCGCACGGTCGACCCCCGCGACATCGCCGCCCACAACCGTCTGGACCAACGCGGCGAGGACCTCGCGAGCGGCGCGGCGGGCGTCAACCTCGTCGGCTACATCACCGTCTCCGCCCGCTCCCCGGAGGCCCTGGCCCGCGACAAGCGGACCATCCGGGCGTCGGCCGGAAAGTCGTATCTGAAGCTGGAGTGGTGCGACCGCGAGCACCACCGGGCATTCGTGAACACACTCCCCTTCGCCACCGGCATTCGGAGGTAGGACCTGATGCGGGACCCGCTGTCCGTCCTCACCGACGCCTTCACCTCCTTCCTGTTCGGGAAGGTCGAGACGACCCGGCCACCGGTGCGCACGTCCACGGGCCAGGCGCAGGCGGTGTACCTGCCGACCGCGGCCCCCGGCCTCGGCGACTCGGGCGTCATCATCGGCCGCGAGGTCTACTCCGGGAAGGGATACATCTACGACCCCTTCCAGCTCTACGGCCAGCAGCTCCCGGCCCCGCACTGGCTGGTCCTCGGCGAGTCCGGCAACGGCAAGTCGGCCCTGGAGAAGACGTACGTCCTGCGGCAGCTGCGCTTCCGCGACCGGCAGGTCGTCGTCCTGGACGCGCAGGGCGAGGACGGCGTCGGAGAGTGGAACCTCATCGCGGAGGAGCTGGGAATAACTCCCATCCGCCTCGACCCGACGGCAGCCCTCGACATGGGCATCCGCCTCAACCCCCTCGACCCCTCGATCACCACGACGGGCCAGCTGGCCCTCCTGCGGACGATCATCGAGGTGGCGATGGGCCACGGCCTGGACGAGCGCTCCGGTTTCGCTCTGAAGGTCGCGCACGCCTACGTCAACGAGACCATCGTCGAACGCCAGCCGGTCCTCACCGACATCGTGGAGCAACTGCGCCACCCCGAACCCGAGTCGGCCGAGGCGATGAACGTCGCCATAGACGACGTACGGGCGTGGGGCCTGGACGTGGCACTGGTGCTGGACCGGCTGGTCGACGGTGACCTGCGGGGCATGTTCGACGGCCCCACGACGGTCGGCATCGACCTCGACGCGCCCCTCATCGTGTTCGACCTGTCCCACATCGACCGCAACTCGATCGCGATGCCGATCCTGATGGCGATCGTCGGCGTGTGGCTGGAGCACACCTGGATCCGCCCCGACCGGAAGAAGCGCATCTTCCTGGTCGAGGAGGCCTGGCACATCATCAACAGCCCGTTCGTGGCCCAGTTGTTCCAGCGGCTGCTGAAGTTCGGCCGCCGGCTCGGCCTGTCCTTCGTGGCCGTCGTCCACCATCTGTCCGACGTCGTCGACGGCGCGGCGGCCAAGGAGGCGGCCGCCATCCTCAAGATGGCGTCCACCAGGACGATCTACGCGCAGAAGGCCGACGAGGCGCGGGCGACCGGCCGGGTGCTCGGCCTGCCCCGCTGGGCCGTGGAGATCATCCCGTCGCTCACCCCCGGCATCGCGGTCTGGGATGTCAACGGCAACGTCCAGGTGGTCAAGCACCTGATCACCGAGTCCGAACGCCCCCTGGTCTTCACCGACCGCGCGATGACCGAGTCGTCCGCCGACCACCTCACCGACGACGCCCTGCGCGCCGCCGAACTGGAGGCGGAGGAGCGGGCGGCGGCCTTCGTGGAGCAGCACCTGGGCGACTCGGAATCGACGGTGGCGTAGGGGGAGGCGAGCGTGAGACCGGACGACCGCGGGGAGCGCCGGCACCGGGAGGGCCAGGGAGGCATTCCCGACGGCCTGCTGATCGGCATACTCGGCTTCCTCCTCGGCATGACCCTGATGGTCTGGACGGCCACGGGCCTGGCGGGCCTGTTCGCGCACGGGTCGTGGCCGGACGGCGTCACGGTCCCCCGCACGCCGCTCGCCATGCGTTCCCTGATCGGGGACCCCCACGACCTCGCGGGCGCATGGCCGGACACCCCGGAGGGGCAGCTGTCCGGCTACGGGCTGTTCTGGGGCCTGTTCATCGGCCAGTTGATGGTGATGGTCGTGCTCACCGTGTTCGTGATGGGCACGCTGGCCCGCTGGCGCGCCGTCCGGGCCGCCCGCCGCGCCGGACGCCCGTACGCGAGCGCCGCACCGGCTCCGCACGAGGTCCCGGCCCCGCGGACGGAGCCCGAGCCCACACCGGAAGCACGGCAGCCCGTGCCGGCACCCGAGCCGCGGCAGACCGCCCCCGCGGTGGAACGGCGGCAGCCGGAAGCCGTCGTCGAACACGCGGGCCTGCGCACGGAGACGGCCCCGCCCGCCCCTCCCCCCGCCGGGCCGGCCCTGGCGCCCCTCCCGGCCGCCGTCACCGCCCGGGAAACGGTCCTCGTGGCCCCCAGGGACGCCCGCCTGCACAGCGCGGCCCAGGCCGTCCTCGACGCCGAGGGCGCCGCGCTCGTCGTCACGTCCAACCCGGCGCTCTGGCAGGACACCAAGGACGCCCGCGGCAAACTGGGCCCGGTCCTCCTGTACGACCCCAGCCACCTGTGCGACACCCCGGCCCGCCTCCACTGGTCGCCCACCACCGGCTGCGAGGACAAGGCGACGGCCGCCTCCCGGGCCGCCGCGCTGCTCGCCCCGGTCCGCCCCGCCTCCCGCCTCGACCAGGCGGTGGGCGACACCGCGGAGACGCTGCTGCGCAGCTATCTGCACGCCGCCGCCGTCGACGGCCGCACCGTCCGGCACGTCCACCGCTGGTCCCAGGGCAGTCAGATCCAGGACGCCGTACGTATCCTCCGTACCCACCCGAAGGCTGCACCCGGGTCCGCCGGGGAACTGGAGGCGGCGCTCACCGCCCACCCCGAACGCCGCGACATGGCGCAGGAGCTGACGACCCGGGCGCTGGCCGCCCTGTCGATGGTCAACATCCGGGAGTCCTGCACGCCCCACCGAACCGATGCCCTCACCCTGGATTCCTTCGTCCACGAAACGGGCACGCTTTACGTGGTGGGTGAATCCATCGAGGATCCCAGAGCCGAGCCGGGCGCCATGCCCCTCCTGACGGCCCTGGCCGCAAGCGTGGTCGAGCGTGGCCGGCGCATGGCCGAACGGTCATCCTCCGGTCGCCTCGACCCACCAATGACGCTCGTCCTGGACGACGTCGCCGCCGTGGCTCCGCTTCCCCAGGTACCGGAGCTGCTGGCATCCGGAGCGGACCGGGGTATGCCGACCCTGGCCCTGCTCCGGTCCCGCGAACAGGCGCGCTCCCGCTGGCCGCACGCCGAACTGCCCGGCTGACCGGGCGCCGGTCACGGCCGCTCGATGACGAACTCCAGCTCGCGCGCCCCCTGCTCACCGACCGGCACGGTCACCCCGGACGGCACGAACCCGACCCGCCGGTAGAAGCGCTGCGCCCGCCCGTTCTCCTCGTGCACGATGAGGCGCACCCGCTCCGCACCCCGCAACCAGGCCCACTCCAGCGCGGCGTCGAACAGCACGTCCGTCAGCCCGCTCCCCCGCTCCTCGGGCCGCACGAACACCCCGACGACATGGCCCTGCTTGCGCTCCACCGGAAGCCCGGCCCAGTCCGTCGTGCCCGGCTCCTCGACCAGCACGGTGGCCGTACCGACCCACACCCCGTCCGGACGCGCGGCGACGATCTGCTGCGCCGCGTCGGCCCCTTCGCACGCACCGGCCGCCCGCTCCTGCCAGAACGCGTCGGACCGGGTCAGCGCGTCCTCGTACGTCTCCAGGAAGGCCAGCGGCGCGACCGGGTCCTGGAGCGCGGCGAGCCGCAGCTCCCTCACCGCCGGCCACTCGTCCGCCCGTATCGACCTGATCACATAGCTGTCGGGGCTGCTGGTGCACATGACGGCCACCGTAGTACCCGGGTACGACATCCCTCATCCGGAATACGCCCCCCGCCTCTGGGACCGGCCGGGAAGAGCCCGCACGATGGACACGTGACGGAGCAACCAGCCACCGGGGCGCGCACGGCCGAGCCGCTGACCCAGTACGTCCAGCGCGTCAGCCGGCGCGTCCGCGCCTTCGACGCACGCCACCCACTCGTCTGGGACCTGCACCTCACCGGCTTCTGGGTGACGGCCGCCCTGATCGACTACTACGGCGGCGGCTGGCTCACCGTCACCCGCGCCCCCGACAGCCCCCGCTGGCTCGTCCTGACCCTCAGCCTGGCCCTGTCCGTACCGCTGCTGTGGCGCCGCACCCATCCGCACGCCGTCCTCCTGGCCCTGGCCCCGTTCGCCCTCGTCAACGCCTGGACGGGCATCGCCCTCCAGGCGGTCATGCTCCACCTGCTGGTCGTCTTCCACATCGCCCTGCGCCGCCCCGCCCGCACCCTGTGGTGGGCGGCGGCCCTCCTCACCGCGACCGCCGCCGTGACGGCCGTACGCCATCCGCAGGGCGGCCCGGACCAGGAGATCGTCCCCGTCCTCATGACGTTCGCGGTGGCGACGGCCATCGGCATCACCGTCCGCACCCGCCGCGACCACACCGAGACCCTCGAGGACCGCGCCCGCCGCCTGGAGATCGAACGCGACCAGCAGGCCCGGCTCGCGGCAGCCGCCGAGCGCGCGCGGATCGCACGGGAGATGCACGACATCATCGGCCACAACCTCTCCGTCATCACCGGTCTGGCGGACGGCGGCAAGTACGCCGCCGCGAAGTCCCCGGAGCGCGCGGCCCAGGCCCTCCACGCCATCGCCACCACCAGCCGCCAGGCCCTCGGCGAACTCCGCCGTCTCCTCGACGTCCTGCGCGAGGAGGACCACCCCGAGGAGAGCCCCGGACCACAACTCGCCCCGCAGCCCGGTCTCACCGACCTCGACCGGCTCGTCAGCGGTGTCCGCGCGGCCGGTCTCCCCGTCGACGTCACCGTGACCGGAACCCCGGCCCTCTCCCCGGGCCGCCAGCTCACCGTCTACCGCGTCATCCAGGAGTCCCTGACGAACACCCTCAAACACGCCGGTCCCGGCACGACCGCCCACGTAGAGCTGTCGTACGAGGACAGGGGCGCCGTCACCGCCACGGTCACGGACACCGGCCGGGGCGGCCCCGCACCGGGCGCGGACGGCCGCGGCCTGCCCGGCATGCGCGAGCGAACAGCCCTGTACGGGGGCACACTTGAGGCCGGCCCGAGCCCGCACCCCGCGCCCGGCTGGCACGTCCACCTGAGCCTTCCGGAGGAATCCCCGCAGTGACCACGGTCCTGATCGCCGACGACCAGACCCTCCAGCGTTTCGGCTTCCGCATGCTCCTGGAGAGCCAGGACGACATGACGGTCCTGGGCGAAGCCGCCAACGGCAGCGAAGCGGTCCGTATGACGGCGGAACTGAGCCCGGACGTGGTCCTGATGGACGTCCGCATGCCCGGCCTGGACGGCATCGAGGCGACGCGCCGCATCACGGCCGCCGGGGACCGCACCCGGGTGCTCATCCTCACCACGTTCGACCTCGACGAGTACGCCTACGCCGGACTCCGCGCCGGCGCCTCGGGCTTCCTGGTGAAGGACGCACAGCCGGAGGAGTTCCTCGCCGGCATCCGGGCGGTGGCCACCGGCGACGCCGTGGTCGCCCCCAGCCTGACCCGCCGCCTTCTGGACGCCTACGTCCACCACCTGCCGTCCGGGACGCCCCAGGACGACCAGGGACCGCGGGGAACTCCAGGTCAGGACCCGCGCCTGTCCACCCTCACGGAACGCGAACGGGAGATCCTCGGCGTGGTGGGCAGGGGCTGGACGAACACCGAGATAGCCACCCGGCTGCATCTCGCCGAGTCCACGGTGAAGACGCATGTGGGCCGCATCCTCGCGAAGACGAATTCCCGGGACCGGATCCAGGCGGTGATCCTTGCCTACAACACGGGCCTGGTGCACCCGTCCTGAACACCTCCGGAAATAGGTCCGGAAATGCAGAAAGGGCTCACACCGTAAGGTGTGAGCCCTTTCCCAAAAATCGTTCGGCGGCGTCCTACTCTCCCACAGGGTCCCCCCTGCAGTACCATCGGCGCTGTAAGGCTTAGCTTCCGGGTTCGGAATGTAACCGGGCGTTT